>CAZSHT010000057.1:0-10455 GCA_964606715.1 uncultured Bacteroidales bacterium | reverse complement strand
CACGCCTGATGATGTATTACAATCGATTTTCAAGAATTTTTGTATCGGGAAATAATTCATAAAAATTTTGGCAAAAAAAAACGCCACTCAAAATAACGAGTGGCGTTTTTTTTGTCTATTAGAAAACTTTTTATCCTATCAATGCTTTATATTTTTCGGCATCTAAAAGATTATCCAAATCAGCAGGACTGGTCAATTTTATTTTAATAATCCAACCATCGCCATACGGATCGGTATTGATTAACTCCGGTTTGTCATCGAGCATTTCATTTTTCTCCAAGATTTCACCGGCAGCAGGCATATTCAAATCAGAAACTGTTTTCACAGCTTCAATCGTTCCAAAAGGCTCATTAAAACCAATGGTTTCGCCTTCTGTTTCAACTTCGACATATACTATGTCGCCCAACTCACCTTGAGCAAAATCGGTAATGCCTACAAAGGCTACATCACCTTCTACGCGTATCCATTCGTGGTCTTCGGAATACTTTAAATTTTCAGGGATATTCATAATCGTCTTATTTTTATTTTTTTCAAATATAATAGTTATTGAACAGGCGTTTTGTGTTTTTCGACAAGTTTATTTTTTCTCTACACTCATCAGTTCAACATCAAATACCAAGGTGCTATAAGCTTTAATCGGTGTATTGGGGATACCGCGTTCGCCATAAGCCAAGTTATACGGAATATACAATTGCCATTTTGCTCCGGGTTTCATCAATTGCAATGCTTCTTGCCAACCTTTAATCACACCGTTGACAGGGAAGGTAACCGGTTTCCCGTTTTTATAAGAGCTGTCGAAAATAGTGCCGTCAATCAAACGCCCTTCATAGTTTACGGTAACCACATCATTGGTGTCAGGTGAATCGCCTGTGCCTTTATTCAAAATCTTGTATTGCAATCCGCTAGGCAAAGTAACGACACCTTCTTTTTTTGCATTTTCAGCCAAATAATCTAAACCTGCTTGTTTAGCTGCCAACGATTCGCGTTGACTTTTTTGTTGTGCATACGATTGCATAAAAAGTTGTGCATCTTGGGGATTAATTTTTGGCGAATCACCGTTGAATACTAAACGAGCAGCTGCCAAAAAAACATCGGGATTGATGGTGTCATAGAATTTTGAATTTTGAAAATCATTGGCTACTAAGACACCTAAGCTATAGCTCAATGAATCGATTTGAGACGATAAGGCAATATCTTTTGTATCGGCTGTCGTCGAATTGTTGTTGCAACTTGCCAAAAATAAGCTGATTGCAACGATTCCTGTTAGGAGAACTTGTTTCATAATTGTTGTTTGTTTATTAATTTATAATTTAGATTGTTTGAATACTTAAAGTTGTCAATTTTCGGTCTACTTTTTTCACCATTCCACTCAACACTTTTCCGGGACCTATCTCTACAAAATCGGTTACACCGTCGGCAACCATATGTTGCAATGTTTGTGTCCATTTCACCGGTGAAGTCAGTTGCATAATAAGATTATGGCGAATTTGGTCGGGGTCGGTCGTTGCTTCTGCTGTAAAATTCTGATAAATAGGACAGATAGGTGTTGCGAATTCTGTTTCGGTAATTGCTTTTTCCAATTCTTGTCGTGCAGGTTCCATAAGGGGCGAATGGAATGCTCCTCCCACACTCAATTTCACTACGCGTTTGGCTCCCATTTCCAATAACAACTCCGATGCCCTGTCGATACCTTTAAGACTTCCCGAAATAACAATTTGTCCGGGTGTATTGAAATTGGCAGGCACGACAATATCACCGTCTTTATGGATATTTTGGCAAATATCCACAATAGTCCCTTCGTCCATTCCCAATACGGCTGCCATTGTTGACGGCTCTATTTCACACGCTTTTTGCATAGCCAAAGCCCGCTGGCTTACCAGTTTCAAGGCATCTTCGAAACGAAGCGTTTTGTTGGCTACCAATGCCGAAAATTCACCCAAAGAATGTCCTGCCACTGTATCCGGATTGAAATCATCGCCCATCATCGCCGATAGGATAACAGAATGTAAGAAAATAGCCGGTTGCGTTACTTTGGTTTGTCGTAAATCTTCTTCGGTTCCGTCAAACATTATGTCTGAAATACGAAATCCAAGGATATCATTGGCTTTCTCGAACATCTCTTTTGCCAACGAAGCGTTCTCATAAAGGTCTTTTCCCATACCGGGAAATTGCGAACCTTGTCCGGGGAAAATATATGCGTTCATAATTTAACGGTATTCTTTATTTATTAACTTCAAAAATTCTTGTCGTGTATTTTGGTTTCGGAAAACACCCGTAAAATCGGAAGTTGTCGTCAAGGAATTTTGCTTCTGCACACCTCTCATCTGCATACAAAGGTGATGTGCTTCAATCACAACAGCCACTCCCAAAGGATTGAGTGTTTCTTGAATACAATTTTTTATTTGTGTCGTCAAGCGTTCTTGTATTTGCAGACGACGGGCAAAAACATCTACCACGCGTGCTATTTTGCTCAATCCTGTAATTTTTCCATTGGGAATATAGGCCACATGAGCTTTTCCTATAAATGGCAACATATGGTGTTCGCACATCGAATAAATCTCAATATCTTTTACCAATATCATTTCTTTGTAGTCATCGGTAAAGATTGCCGATTCAATAATTTCACGAGGGTCCATATCGTAGCCCTGCGTAAGAAACAACATGGCCTTAGCCACGCGTTCCGGGGTTTTCAATAAACCTTCTCGCTGTGCATCTTCACCCAACAAACTCAAAATGGCTTTATAATGAACGGTCAATTCCTTTATTCTGTCTTCGTCATAACGGTCTATTTTCACAAATCCGCTATCCTCATTATGTGTCGAAAAAAAATCCATTTTTTATTTCTTATCCTTCCCACAAAAGAACTATAATAAACTTACTTGACAAAATTAAAAATAGTGTTTTTGGGAAATGAGTCTTAGTATTTTCGTATCGCATTTATTTTTTTATGAGCCGCTACCACGCCTTTTTCATAAAAGCATTTAGCCCTATTGAAATCTGCCCAAGTGTATTTTCTTACTTCCGGCCGAATAACAACATCGGCATGACGCATCTGCAAAAGATTGAGATGATGAAACTGTATATACTCGCTTTGTCGAAGAACCTCCAATGCCGATGACGGCTCTTTTGTAATATGAATATCGCGTTCTACATCTACGGCTATCGTTGGCGTGCGTGGATAACGATCTTTCAAAACATGCACCGGCACCAAATCACAAACACCACCGTCTATCAACAGATATTTTCCTTTTTTTTGGGGCGGAAAAACACCCGGAATTGATGCACTCGAAATAATTGCTTTTGCCAAAGAACCTTTTTCCCAAACATATTCTTCACCTGTAAAATAATCGGTTGCAATAGCGTAAAACGGCATTCTCAGCTCCTCGATTTTTGCCTTTGGCAATAGTTTTTCTAAGGCTACAACTTTTTCTTGCTCGACTACTGACTGCTTATGCAAGAATTTAGAATAAGAGTAATATTTCTGGAAGGTGCGATGCAAATTAAAATACGAATAATCGCGTTTTTTACTTGCAAATACCGAAATATTCAAATCTTCAAATGCTTTGCTATGCAACAAATCATTCAAAAAAGCACTTGCCTCTTTTACATTCCCGAAATATGCATACAGTCCTCCTACAATAGCTCCCATACTACTTCCTGCAACAGCTTTCAACGGAATACCCTTGTCTTCCAATTCGGCTAAAACACCCAAATGAGCAATTCCTCTTGCACCACCACCACCAAGGGCTATCGTCCATCGAGTTTTGGTATCTCCGGCCATAAACTATTAAATATCTTCTTTTATCAAATATGAATTTCTGTCGGACGAAGAACGGGAAATCAGTTCTCCGATAAATCCGGCCAAAAAAAGTTGAACTCCAATAACAATCATCAACAACGCAATATAAAACAACGGTTGATTGGTTACATCTCGCAATGGCAAATGATAAGCCAACTTATATAATTTTTCGGCAATAATCCAAGTTACAATACCACCTCCAAAAATAAACATCAGCGTTCCCCACAATCCGAAAAAGTGCATCGGTTTTTTCCCAAATTTAGTGATAAACAACACACTGCTTAAATCCAAAAATCCATTGATGAATCGTTCCAATCCGAATTTCGACACACCGTATTTGCGGGCTCGGTGTTCCACCACTTTCTCGGTGATGCGTTTAAATCCTGCTTGTTTTGCCAATACGGGAATATAGCGGTGCATCTCGCCATACACCTCTACACTTTTCACCACTTCCTGATTGTAAGCCTTCAGTCCACAATTAAAATCGTGTAATTTAATGCCCGAAAGAATGCGTGTAACCCGATTGAAAAATTTACTCGGAATTGTTTTGGCTAACGGATCGTGTCGTTTTTTCTTCCACCCCGATACGACATCCCATTTGTCTTCGACCACCATACGATATAACTCGGGAATCTCATCGGGACTGTCTTGCATATCGGCATCCATCGTAATGACAACTTTGCCTTGTGATTTTTGAAAACCCACCTGCAAGGCGGCTGATTTTCCGTAGTTACGACGAAATTTTATTCCTTTTACGACTTCCGTATTTTTTGCTTTTAGTTCTTCCACTACTTTCCACGAAGTGTCATTACTGCCATCATCGACAAAAATAATCTCATACGAAACAGACATTGCCGAAACAACTCTTACAATCCAATCGTGTAATTCGGGCAACGATTCTTCTTCGTTGTAAAGCGGGATAATTATTGATAAATCCATTTATTCTAAAATTGAGGGATCTTGTTTTTTTATAAAAAGTGACAAAAATAATCCTAACAACGCACTGAAAATCGCATATCCAAAAATAGCACTAAAAACCAGTGTTGCAGGCGTAATCAATCGCAACGACATATCTATTTGGTTTTGTGGTATATTCATCTTCACATATTGTTGTTCTGCCAAAATCTTCATTTGCTCCAGCGTATCGGGTGCAATATATTTGTAAAATACAAACATATAAAATCCTATCAAAATACTCCCGAAGACACCTATAAGCACCATTGAACCAAGCGATTGACCATAAGAGATATAGCCTCCGTTTTCGGTATCGCGATACCGTTTTGTGCCATAATATAAGACCCCCGACAAAATCAAATAATTCAACAATGACAACCATTTGGATTGCTCTATATCGAAAGTATATGACAAGACTTGTAACAAAACAAGAAGGGCTCCCAGAACAACACCGTAGTTCATTGCATTTTTCAACATACCAAGTCGTTTTTGTTTATTCGGAACGAAATTAAGAAAATAATTTGGTATAGGATTTTAAAACAAGTGATTATTCAACATTACCAACAAACAATACTCTACCACTTCGATACCCAAAGCTTTTGCCTTTTGTTTCAGCACCGGATTTTCGGTTCCCGGATTAAAGATAATACGCTGTGGGTGTAACGATAAAATATAATCGTAATACTGTTCTTGTCGTTGCGGATTGAGATATAAAGTGACGGTATGAATTGCATCAAACGGTATTGGTTCGGTTTCCACCTGCACATCGGCAATTTGTATTTTCCGAAGACCAATAGCCACAACCTCGTGTCCATATTGTCGCAAAAGATGAACAGCTCGATAGGAATACCGGTTGGGATTCGCACCAGCCCCTATTACTAATGTCTTTTTCATAAATTTATCTCATTATACCCTACCGTCAAAACGGTTTCGTGCAACGCCTCTTCGTGCTGTGGTTCTTGAGGCAAGTCAGGGGCTTTTACGCCATTTTCAAAACACAAAGCACCTCTATAAACTTGATATTCATCCCACAAATTGTTTTTTATAAAATACAACAGCGTTTCTCGGCCACCTTCCACAATGACAGACTGCAGTTGCATATCATACAAATATTGCAATAACTGCGTTATCACTTTTTGGGTATCGGAAAAATCTGTTTTTACATACGAAACGGTTGTTTCTTGCTTGGATACAAGGGCATTAAATACAATTGTTTTTGAAGTATCATCAAAAATCTTAGCATTTTTTGGCACTTCCAGATTTTTGTCGATAAGCACTCGCACAGGTGAGTTCGTTTGCGACCAATGACGCACCGTCAACTGCGGATTATCGAACAAAGCCGTATTTTTCCCAATCAGAATAGCAGACTCTACAGCTCTTCCTTTGTGCACCAGCGATTTTGACAACGCATTTGTAATCCAATGTATTTCAGGCTGTTTCACAGACCTATCAATATCAATAAAGCCGTCTTGCGTTTCTGCCCATTTCAAAATAATATACGGACGATGTTGTTGATGATAGGTGAAAAATCGCCGATTAAGAAAAAAAGCCTCTTCTTGCAACACGCCTTCTTCCACTTCTACGCCTGCTTCTTTGAGGATAGCAACACCTTTGCCATTGACTTTTTTTGAAAAATCACGAATGCCTATAACGACTTTCGGAATACCCAATTCTGCTATCTTCACTGCACACGGTGGCGTTTTCCCAAAATGCGAACACGGTTCCAAATTGACATAAAGTGTTGATTTTTTCAACAACGATTTATCTTTCACATTGTTGATTGCATTAATCTCGGCATGCGGTTCACCGGCTTTTCGATGATAGCCTTCGCCAATAATTTTTCCGTTGCAAACAATCACAGAACCGACCATCGGATTGGGAGCTGTATAATACGCTCCTTTTTGTGCCAATTCAAGACACCGTTGCATATAAATCGTATCATCGGCAGTCATTGGCAGACCGTTTTTAATTAAAATTATCGGTATTGCTCACGCTACCGTCTTTGTTGTATTCTGTCCAAACGCCTATTTTCTTTCCAGCCTTGTAGCGACCTTCCAATTGTTTTTCGCCTGTTTCGTAATAACAAATCCATAAGCCCATCTTCTTTCCTTTCTGATAAAGCCCTTCGCAAGCTTTCTTTCCATTCTCATAATAGTCTATCCAACGCCCTGATTTTATATCAAGATGATAAGAACCTGTTGTTTGCTTTTTACCATTTTCGAAAGACGAAACAAAAAGACCTTCTTTTTTTCCCAATTTATATGTTCCTGTTAATTTCACTTGACCTTTTTCATACCATTCCGAATATTTTCCGTCTAACTTATCCATTTTGTATTTGGCTTGTAGTTTTTTCTTTCCATCTTTATAATATTCAAAATAATCACCATCTTTTTTGCCATTTTTATAAGTTGCCATCATTTTTTTATTTCCATTATCATAATATTCCATCAATTTTCCTGTCAGCGTATCATTTCTATAAGTTTTTTCGGCTTGCAAACTTCCATTTTCATACCAAGAAGTAAAACTTCCGTTGAGCAACCCTTTGGTATAATTTTTTTCAGCTTTTTGTTGACCGTTTTTATACCATTCTTCCCATACTCCCTCTTTTTTTCCCGATTGCATTTTTCCCTTCATTTTAAGTTGTCCGTTCTCATACCATTCCTTATATACACCGGTAGCTTCTCCGGCTATATACAACACCTCTTTTTTCAACTGTCCATTGGCATGCCATTCGGTATAAACATCATTTCTTTTCCCGTGGTAATAGATAGTATGACTTTTCTTTTGGCGATTTTTATACCAAGTTGTCATCGCACCGTCTTTTTTTCCGTTTTTGTATGTTTCGCGATACGCATCTTGTCCGTTCTCATGAAAGCCATAAGCTTCACCGTTCAACACACCGTTTTTGTAATGCTCCACAGCCTTCGGTTGTCCCGACTCATAATACCACACCCATTCACCATCTTGAATTTTATCTTTATAAGTACCTATGCAAAGCAATTTCCCCGATTTGTATTTCTCAACATAAGTTTTATAAGTTATATCCGCCAAAGACTCTCCTGTTTGTGACCAATGTTTCCAAACTCCTTCTTGTCTGTCATTTTTATAATTCCCTTCGCTTTCTTTTTTTCCGTTTTCGTAATAAAATGTTGCCTTCCCATTGAGTTTCCCACTGACACAAAGCCCCTCGAAGCGTTTTTTTCCATCAGCATACCATTCTTGTTGAGTGCCTATCTTTTTTCCCAATTGATAAGTAATTTGCTTTTGCTTATTGCCATTCTCATAATAATAAGTCCAAACTTTATCTTTCTTATTGTTTGTATAATATCCTTTTATTTCTATTTTTCCGCTGGGATAATTTTTCAAATATTCGCCTTCTTTTTTTCCGTTTTTATAATTTATTATTTCTTTCAGCTCACCATTTTCATACCATGATTTCCACTGTCCATTCGGAAGACCATGCATATAATTTTCTTGAAATTTCTCTTGTCCGTTTTCGTAATACCACATCCAACGACCATGTTTTTTCCCATTTACAAATGATTTCTCTTGTTGCACAAGACCATTCGAAAAATATTTAAAAATCGTTTTATAGGTTTCTATCTTCGTTTTCTTCCCTGCATTATCATAAGTTATCCATGTGCTGTCTTTTTTCCCCTCTTTATAAAATCCGGTTATTTTCTTTTGTCCGTCCGGATAATATTCTTCCCAAATACCATTCAATTGATTATGACTGTAAGTTTCTTTCTTGATAATTTTCCCATTGGAATAATAGCAAGTAACTCCGTTTTTTTTGCCATTATCATAAGTTTCCGTTTTCGTTAGATTACCATTCTCGTCGTAATAATACCATTTGCCCCATTTTTTGTTATCTTTTAATGTTCCGTCTATTTTTATTTTTTTATCCGGATAGCGTGTTATGTGTGCTTCATAATACGGTGTTTTTTTATTTCTCCCATATATATCCCATTCTTCCCATTGTCCGTAGCGATGTCCGTTTTTGTAACGCCCTTGTTGTTTTATTTTTCCATAATCATACCATTCCGTATATTGTTTATCGAACTTTCCGTTTTTCATTAACCCCTCATACTTCTTAATTTCATCGCTCCAATTATCTGTAACCACTCCGGAATATGGTGTTGTTTCTCCTTTTTTGTAATAAATACCGTTTTTTTCTACTAATTGGTCTAATGTAACTTGTGCCGACAAAAAGAAAGACAGCTGAAAAAACACAATAAATAATAGCAATAACCTTCTCATAGTTTATGTTTTCTAATAAATTTGAAATAAAAACAAAAGTAAAAAAATACCACTATCAAAACCCGTCAATACAATTTTGTTATTAACGAGTTTTCAAAAGAAGAGAAGAAATTTATTGGTCTACTTTTTTATAATGGCATGCCCTATTCCACATTGCAAACAATTGACATGAGAGCAATACGCATCTTGCAATGCCAATACCCCCTGTGTATCAAAGGCTGACTTCATCTCAAAACCTAAGGTCTGATAGCGTTTCGTTATTGCATTTTTTTCCGGTGGCAATTCTTCTAACCATCGCAACGCTTTATTCTTTATAATATCGGAAAAATGCACCTCGCCATAAGTAAACAACACCGGTATCACAGCATTGATAATAACCGTATTGACCAATTGTATTCCGGCTGTTTTTTTTCGTTTTGTCGATTTTTTCTCAAAGGTATAATGGGTGTCCCAATATGCCGATGCCTCTACCAAGAATAAGTCTTGCAGGGTTTTCAAATCTTTCAGGTTCAAAATATAATCGAACAAATGTCGTGATTGATAAATCAAAGTTGCTAATTCGGCAATACGCAATGTCGGAAAATTTACCGGTCGTAATCGCAAAAACTTCCATTGAGAAACATCTATCGGCGTAAGCATAAACTTATGAGACAACACCTCCCATTCTCGTTTCAATTTTTGAGGATATTCCTCTTCCTGTTCAGTCTCTAACATCCCTGCCACTCCAAACAACATCGCTTCTACTTGCAAGAGATTATCTTTATGGCGTGCCAAATAATTTAACGGCAAACGCATGGCAACCTGTTCAAACGGATCGGCATTTATCTTTTGTCCAAAATAACGAGCCACTAAACGATACAACAAAGAAGACCAATCGTTATGTGTTGCTTTTAAAATATCTTTCACACTTCCTATCTTCGATTCCAATCGTTCTATCGTACAACGATTGACAACTTGCTGTTTCACTATGTCATCAACGAAGGGAAGATACGGCTCACAAGCAATTGTATGGGTTGATTTTTTCAACAACTCATATTGTTCAATATATTTCTTATCGACCGGCAATACCAGCGTGGGAATCTCTCGTCCGTCTATTGAATAAACCGGCTTATCATACTCTGCTACGACATGTAAGATTACATTATTGTAGGCTCTATCATCTTGGTGACCATGAGTATTCCACTCCGAACTGCGAATATGCATCTCTACATTTCCCACCTGCACAATCGTCCCAATGCGAATCTTACAATTAAAAAAATCCGGCCCTGCATCTGTATTTTTCCGGCCAACAGAAATTACCTCGACCTCTTCACCGGACTGTGCCGACAAATGGTTCTCATCGAATAACTTATATTGCCACAGAAACTGCAGGAAGTCCTCGGTCATATTATTTTTTTTCGTCGCCGAAATAATGTTTCGTTATTGGAAATGCCAACATCATA
>CAZSHT010000056.1:0-10550 GCA_964606715.1 uncultured Bacteroidales bacterium | reverse complement strand
CCTACAGTGCGGGTTTGATAGATTAGAAAAACAACGGCAACGACAATCAAAATTTTTAAAGAATAATGCAAATCGACAAAAGTTTGTCGATACCAATTTTTTGTTTTGACCGATAACCAGTGAATGATAAATCCACCCAGCATAACAAATAAAACAGTTTTGTAGCCGATGAAAACAGATGGTATCATATGCCAGTCGAAGTGATTGATGATTTGATGAATTAAATCGTTGGCTTTCTGCATATTGTCGGATCTAAACCAGATGCGGGTAAAAGTAATAAACGAAAAAGTCAGGGCAATACGCCAAACGACAATGAGCGGGTTATTTTTCCCTTCGTAAGGACTTATCCTTTTCCATAATTTATAAATGATGATACCAATGCCGTTGAGTCCGCCCCAAAGGATAAATTTGAAGCTGGCACCGTGCCACAACCCTCCGAGAAGCATTGTGGTTAGGATATTAATATTGGTATTTATCCAGCGTTTAAAAGAGGGCGAAAAGCGTGCAATTATAAATAAGACAAGACTGCTTCCGGCAAATATGGGGAGGAGTATCCAGTTGTGAGCCAACATCGCAATTATGATGAGTAAGATGCTGATACTTAGATAAGTGAAAAATGTTCCTTTTCTATTTCCTCCCATTGGAATGTATAGATAATCTTTCAACCACGAAGACAATGACATATGCCAGCGTTTCCAAAATTCGCCGGTGTTTTGAGCCTTATATGGTGAATTGAAATTTTGAGGAAGACGAAAGCCCATCAACAAGGCAACACCAATGGCAATATCGGTATAACCCGAAAAATCGGCATAGACTTGCAGTGAATATCCAATGAGGGCAAGCGTGCCTTCTACACCGGAATATGACAGCGGATTGGCAAAGACGCGGTCAATAAGGTTGAGGGCAATAAAGTCTGCCAATACCATTTTTTTTATCAATCCGTTGAGAATCATAAAAACGGCAATCCCGAATTCTTCTTTTGTGAGATGAAAATCTTCTTTTATTTGGTTTACAAAATCACCGGCTCTAACAATGGGACCGGCAACAAGTTGAGGGAAAAATGAAACGAAAAACCCGAAATCCAAAATATTGTTTAATGGTTTAATTTGTTTGCGATAAATGTCAATAGAATAGCTGATGGTTTGGAAAGTGTAGAACGAAATGCCTACGGGTAATAAAATTTTATCAATGTCGAAATGGGTGCCGAATAAATCATTGGCATATGCCGAAAGAATATTGCTTACCTGAAAATGAGTCCCCAACAGATAATTGACACTATCAACAAAAAAATAGGCATATTTGAAATACGAGAGCACTAGAAGATTTACTGTAACACTCAGAGCTATCAACAGTTTTTTTACAAAATCCCGTTTGCTGTTGTAGATTCCTTTGCCAATGAAGAAATCAACCAATGTGGAAAAAATCAGCAGAAAGAAAAAGAACCCGCTGGTTTTGTAATAGAAGAAAAGACTTATCAGAAAGAGATAGGTGCTTCTAACGGGTTTATTCTTGTAAAGAATGGAATAGAACAACAAGACAACGGCATAAAAAATCCAAAAATACAATTGGGTGAAAATCAATGGAGCATCATTGTGAAACAGAAAAATTTGTTTTATGTATGGCAATAATGAAGTCATTGGGTTGTGTAGGTCTTTGATTGTTTGGAAGATAAATAATTGTCGAATGATTTGAGAAATGCCGAGAAAAACAAATCGCCTTTTAGATGATACCCTGTGTTGGTAAAATGAATACGGTCGTAACGCATCAAATGGTCGCGATACCAAAATAATGAAGAATTAAAACCACCCATCATCTTATAAAGATTCCAAACGCCTAATTTATAGCGTTTTGCTAAATTATAGATTATTTTCTCTTGTTTTTCGGTGTTGCGGTTTGGATAGCGTTTATGGTAATAATCATCATTGGGAACAGTCAAAAGAATAGCTGCTTTGGGGTTGGCTGAGTAGATGTTTTGAATCAATGTATCCAGATTGTTGTAATAACTTTCGGGTGTAAATTTCTTGCCGTAACCGTCATTGGTTCCGATGGACATAATGACTAAATCGGGGTGCAGGTAGGTCAATTGTTGTGTAAACAATTCGCATCGTAAGAACGAAGGCACCGAAGCCCCGTTGATGCCGATGGAATGATAAGTGAGTCCGGCGGTTTTGTTCAGAAGCTCAATGCCGTAAAGTGTAAAATTACCGTGGTTGGTGTCGGAACGAGCAATGATTAAGTTGAGGGTGTCAATGGGTTTTAACAGGTTGAATGTGATGATATTATTGGTAGAATCCAATTGTTTGGAAATGACCAATGAAGAATCTTTTAAATTAATATCAAAGGTAGAACTATCGGTTTTGAAAAATATCTTGATTTCCGAAAAATGAAGAGGCGGTTCATTGATTTTATTGTGTATCTGAATAGTGGTCAGAGAATCATTGGTGATGGCACAGATGCCGAGAACACCTAGCGTATCGTGTTTTTTGCTTTCCACATTGCGACAAGTATACCAGTGTCCGGTAGAATGGTCGGTGTATTGCAACGGGTCGTTGCTATGGGCAATATTGTATGGGAAAACAATACCTCTGTCGCGAACAATATCTTCGAAATATTGGTTCATTCGTTCACGAAAGACTTGCGGATAAATATCAGCTTGAATATGGGAACCGCCAAAATGAACAAACGAAAGATTGGCTTCACCGGTTTTAAGGTAATTTTCTAATTGTTCAAAAATGGGGATAAAAGCAGAACTGTCGTTGCCGGGGAATTCAATTCGGTTGATGGCAAGATTAACATACGGTGGCACGATTATGTCGTGAGGATAATCTGTCATCAGTTGTCCGGATATTGTAGAAGGAAAAGCCAAACAAAAAATCATAATCAATCTGGCAACATATTGAAAATGATGGATAATATAATGAATGAAGTTTGGCATTATTTTGTTTTTATATAATCATTGTATTCTTTCATAATGGCGTTGTAAAGCATATGTGCAATAACCGAAGCACCTTTGCCGGTGAAATGGGTGTAATCTTTTATGGCCAAATGAGCATCTACCCACGAGGGCATTGAGTTTTTACCGCCCATTGCGTGATACATATCCCAGTAGCCGGAGCCTGTGGAGAATGCAGCTTTTTTGAGAGCATCTCTTACGGTTTCCAATAGCGGATAGGTTATAAATTGAGTGCCGGATTTGACAGACATATCAGCTACACCGAGAACAATGATGGGAACCCCCGGGACTGCTCTTTTGAGACGATTGATTTGAGAGGCAAAATATCGTCCGTAGCGTTGAGCTTCGGCAGAGTCGCTGATGTAGGGCAGAACATTACCGCCAAATTCCAAAAAGATAGCACCAACATTAATACTGTTTAATGATTTTTTTAAATGTTCAAAATTAAGTTTTGTGAAAAAAGTGCCCGAAGCACCGCGAATCGGAATATTATCAACGGCAACACCGGTTTTGTCGTCAAACGAAACGGCATAAATGTCGGGACTATCGGAACCGACAAATTTGAGCATAATGTTTTTCGTGTGTTTCGGCAATGTCGTTTTATAAGAGCCTAAGTCTGTTGGGTTGAGAGTTTTAAAGTCAACAAGTTTATCGTTGGCAAAAACTTGCAACAATACGGTTTTTTCGTTTTGTCCGTAAAACAAAGAGAACTCTTTAAGTTGGTGGGTATTGGGGTAGGAGTTGCGTGCTACTCTGAAACTTAACCACGCATTGGTAACTTCATTTTTGGAATAATGATATGGCAAAAATCGGGCAAAGCTGACAAGGATTCCATAGTTTCCGTGGTCAAACGGATAACTTGATTTTTTCATAATTGAATAACGCGTCCAATTGTCGGAGTGGTCTTGCCGAATGGAAAACGAATTGACAAAATTGACAGGGGGCACGAGGCCTTGTCCGCAACCGCCAAATTTACTTTGCAGATGATAACGCAAAAAAGCGGTGATGCGGTCGCTTTCTATTTGAGAGTCGCCATAATGAAGGATGTGCCATAATTTGTTGTGTTTCAGTAGATTTTTGAAGAAATGGTGCAATTTTGTTTTATCGGCTTCACTACGCCATTCAATAGGGATTACAGTGCCTTTTAAAGTTTCGGGATGAACGATGATAGGGTGTGATTGAGGAAGACTGTCGGTTGTAGAGAGTGTGTCGTTGTTATTGCTAGTATCGACAAGTGGAATGATGTTGGCGGTTGGAGAAATTATTTTAAGACTGTCCAAAAGATTCAATTCTTTTGTAATATCGTCTTTTAGAGTATCTTTTTGAGTTGAGTCAGCGAGGCGAAAAAAAGAATTTGGCTTTGGGAAAATAAATGAGACAGAGCCTATTTTCAATTCGTTACGAGGAAATAAAAAGCTAATGCCGAGCAAAATAAGAAGAGTAGCACTTGCAAATAAAAAGACCTGTAACGGTTTCATTTATTTTTAGATATGATTAGCGAACTTTTTTAATTTTTAAAATCTGTCCGGGTTTCAATGAGCGTTCATCTTTAATGTGGTTCCACTTCATAATATCATAATTGCTGACACCCGGAAACTTGCGGGCAATAACCCAAAAATTATCGCCACGACGCACTTTATAGTAATAATATTTTTTTGTATCTTTTTTTGAGGAATGGTGTTTTTTAGGTGTTGTGGAACTTGTTGAAGCTGTGGCTGTTATGCCCAATGTTTTTTGTTTTTGGGCAAATGTCATTGAGTTGAGGCGTTTATAAAACGAATAGCGTTTGGTGGGGACATAAATCGTTAGTTTTTGTCCGGCTTTTATGCGAGTCCCGTAGATACCGTTCCACAGTTTTATATTTTGAATGGAAGTATGAAACCAATCGGCAATAAAACCAAGATTATCGCCGGGTTTTACGGTGTAAGACACAGCTTTTGAGTTTTTATCGGGATGATAATTGGAACGGTGAGAATAGCGAGACGAATAGGTTGACCGTTTCAATGGAGAAGAGCGGTAGTAGTCGGAAGCAAAAAATATAGAGTCTTTGTAGTGGGCAATGGAATCTTCAAGGGTGAGGAAATTGGGCAAAATATCGCTTGGAAGAGTGAGTGGATATTTCTTTTTTGATGATGCAGGGATAATATCGCGCCGGTATTGAGCATTAAATTCTTCAATTTCATCGACCGGGATATTCAGCAATTCCGAGATTTGTTTGAAATGAATTTTTTCTTTTACCAATACTGTGTCGGTTACAGGCACTTCGATGGGCGTTTTAGGAATCTTGTGTTCGTTGGCATAATGAAAAATATAGTTGGCGGCAATAAAAGCAGGCACATAACCACGCGTTTCACGAGGGAGGTAATAGTAGATTTCCCAAAAAGTTGTTTTTCCGTTGGAACGACGAATGGCTTTGTTTACATTTCCCGGACCGCAGTTGTAGGCAGCAATCACCAATAGCCAGTCGTTATAGATATTGTGTAATTCGGAGAGCATCTTGATGGCAGCTTTTGTGGCTAATTGAGGATTTTTCCGTTCATCAACAAAAGAGTTTATGGTGAGTCCGTAGAGCTTTCCTGTGGCATACATAAATTGCCAAATGCCGGTAGCACCGGCACGCGAATGAGCCAATGGGTTTAGTGCCGACTCAATAACGGGCATATATTTTAGTTCGAGAGGCAAGTTGGCCGCATCGAGTTCTTTTTCAAATACCGGAAAATATTGGTCGGCAAGACCGAGCATTATGGATACTTGCTTACGGCGTCGGTTGGCATAGAGTTCAATGAAGCGTTGGACAATATCATTATATTGAAGCGGTATAACTTCTTGAATGGCTTTGAGGCGTTCGGCATAAACGCTGTCGGGAAACGATGGAACAATACTGTCGGTTGTATCAACGGCACAATATTGCAATTTCTGATTCGACAATTTTTTGATATGCCAAAGATTGACCATACTGTCTAAATCGGAAATAAAAACATTCATTTCCGATGAGTCAACAGGTTGTTGGGGAATGGTGTCGGAAATACTGAAACTATAAAAAGGAGTGATAAATAGAGCTAGAAAATATATAAATCTCATAAATGGTTTCTTTAAAATTTAAAAGGTCGTGATTGTGGTTTCTTAAAGTGCAAATTTAAACATAATCCACTACTGTAAGAATTATAATAAGGTGTAATGTGCAAAGACAAATCATCGCTGACATCGAAGTCGAAAAAATAGGCATCTACCGAAGCATCGACAATTTGAAGGATATAAAGTCCGAAAAATCCGATGAAGCTAAGGTCTCTGTTGCGACGGTATTGGTCTTTGTAATACAGCAGTTGGTCTTTGGGAACGAGACCGTTGAACTCATCGATGGTGTTCGGATCATCGTCGGTGAGAGCGATATAGGCATTTTTGAAGCGTTTGTATTGAGTGTTGTTAAACGAAAAAGCATATATCAAATATGCTCCACCGGCATAGATAATAGGCACTTTCCAGTATTTATGGTTGTAAACTTGTCCCAATCCGGGCAGGCACGCCGAAAAAAGAGTGGCTTTTTTCGGCGAATGGACGGGAATAGTATCGTGTTTTGTTTGGGAAAAGGCAGATGCCGAAAACACGATAGAGAAAAAGATTATTGAAAATTTGAGCTTCAAATATTAATGATTTAGTTTATCAAAAATGCTAATGATATGTTCCAATTCATCATCATTGGCAAAGTTAATAACTATTTTCCCTTTTCCTTTATTATTTCTTGACAGCGATACTTTGGTCGAAAAATAATCACTTAGTTTATCTTGCAATTGTTCAAAGATATTTTCTTTTGGTGTCTTTGGTTTATTGGTTTTTTGAGATTTGTCTTCGTTGTATTCTCTAACGATTTCTTCGACTTTTCGAACCGAGAAGCCGTGTTTTATGATCTCTTTGTAAATCATCAATTGGGTTTCCGAGTCGTCAATAGAAATCAAAGCACGGGCGTGTCCCATAGAAATGGTATTGGTTTTTAGTCCCAATTGTATTTGAGAGGGGAGTTTTAGCAGTCGCAAATAATTGGCAATGGTGCTTCGTTTTTTACCGATGCGTTCGCTCATTTTTTCTTGTGTGAGTTGACATTCATCGATGAGGCGTTGGTAGCCGAGAGCAATGGATATCGGATCTAAATCGACGCGTTGGATGTTTTCTACCAAAGCCATTTCCATCATTTCTTGCGTGTCTGATGCCGAACGAATATAAGCGGGAATTGTTTCCAAATGAGCTAATTTGGCAGCTCTCAAACGGCGTTCACCGGAGATGAGTGTAAACGAACCATCATCATTTTTGTTGATGGTAATAGGTTGAATAACACCCATTGCTTTGATAGATTCGGCAAGTTCTTCCAAAGCCTCTTCGTCAAATTCTTTTCGAGGTTGATAGGGATTTGGATTTATTTTGTCAATTTCTATTTCCTTGATAAAACCGGTAACACCGTCTTCTACTTTGGAAGCACCTTCGATGAGAGCACCCAATCCTTTTCCTAATGCTGTCTTTTTTGCCATATCTCTTATTGAATGATTTTATCTTCGTTTTTTATTTTTGTCATTTCGTTTTTTTGCAAAATTTCCCGTGCTAAGTTCATATAGTTGATAGCACCTTTTGAAGTGATATCATAGTCAATGATTGATTTGCCGTGACTGGGGGCTTCACTTAGTTTGATGTTTCGTTGGATAATGGTATCGAATACCATATGTTGAAAATGCTTGCGAACTTCTTCTACTACCTGATTGTGTAGGTTGGTGCGTGTGTCATACATTGTGAGCAAAAATCCTTCTATCTTTAAATCAGGATTGAGGCGTCGTTGCACCAATTTGATGGTATTCAGTAGTTTACCCAAACCTTCTAAGGCGTAAAATTCGGTTTGAACAGGAATGATAATCGATTCGGCAGCGGTTAATCCGTTTACGGTAAGTAATCCCAACGAAGGGGAGCTGTCGATGATAATGAAGTCATAATTATTTTTGACGGTAGAGAGTATTGTTTTAAGTTTTGTCTCTCTTGACGGATGGTTGATAAGTTCCAATTCGGCACCGACCAAATCGATACTGGAAGGTAATAAATCCAGATTTTCCAATTGACTTTTTAAAATAACGGATTCGGGGTTACGGTCTTCAACCAAGCATTCATACAAGGTTGTGTTTATATTTTTCAAATCAAATCCGAGACCGGAAGTTGCATTGGCTTGCGGATCGGCATCGATGAGCAAGACTTTATAGTCGAGGGCGACTAATGCTGCCGACAAGTTGATGGCTGTTGTGGTTTTGCCTACGCCACCTTTTTGATTGGCTATGGTGATGATTTTTGTCATACAATTTTATTTTGAGAGTGCAAATGTAAGTAGTATGTCTTGTTTTTAGAATTAAAATAAGAGAGGGTTTTAAACAAATTACAGGAAAATATAAACAATCTGTTTGTTAATATTGCAATTCTGAAAAAAAAGAATTTATTTTGACGCTGTGAAGAGGTGCTGTATGCCTAACAGGGAATCAGGTGAAAATCCTGAACAGTGCCCGCTGCTGTGAGTTTCATTGAACGATTTGCAATGTCCCTTTGCCACTGTTTCTGAAAAAAGGAAATGGGAAGGCTGTTGCAAATGGAAACAAGTCAGAAGACCTGCCTCTACACAAGTTTTTTTGTTACTGCTTTCGGGATTTTGAAGCAGAACAGATAGAGACTCTTTTGTTTCCCGTCTGTTTTATTTTTTACCCGTTAGCATAGCGTTTTTTCATTTATTGTTTAACTTTTTAAAATGTTTTTTGTATGAAAAAGACTATGCTTTTTGTGCAGCTTATGTGGCTGACTGTTTTTGGGGCATTTGCTCAAATTACTTTTGAGACATTGCCGATGGATACTGCCTATTGGAATGGTAGTGAACAATCCGGATTTTTTCGTGATGGAAATTACCGGTTGATGAATTCTTATGATGATTCGTGGGGCGTTTGGTCGGGCTTTGCGTATTCCAAAATGACCGATACCGTAACGACCGGATGGATTAATCAATACAGTGTAATGGCCGGTGCAGGAGCTGATGGTTCGGAGAAATTTGCTCTTGCCTATGCTTATTCGCCTGTCGGTATTAAACTGGAAGAAGCCGATACCGTTGATGGGTTTTATGTAACAAACTCAACTTATGCTTATTTGAGTATGCGTGACGGTGATGCTTATGCCAAAAAGTTTGGTGGCGACAGTGGCGATGATGCCGACTGGTTTAAATTGACGGTGAAAGGCTGGAATGGCGGAACACAAACCAATAGTGTCGATTTTTATTTGGCCGATTATCGTTTTTCCGACAATACGCAAGATTATATCTTGAAAGATTGGAAATTTGTCGATTTGTCATCGTTGGGATTGATAGACAGTTTAAGTTTTGAATTGTCATCGTCCGATACCGGTGCTTATGGTATGAATACGCCGTCGTATTTTTGTATGGACAATATTATTAGTGAAAATCACGATAAGGTAACCTTTGAAGACTTACCGTTTAAATATTGGAACGGTCGCAATCTGACAGGTGGTTTCTCAATGGATTCGGCTTATTTTGTGAATTATTATACCATAAGCGATTATGGAGAATTTGCTTCCGGTTGGATTTTTTCAATGATGACCGATACGGTAACAGCGGGATATACAAACCCATATAGTGCGATGGCGGGGAAAGGATATGACGGCTCTTTAAAATATGCCGTAGCAAATGTTTCGTCATATTCAGGGGCTACTTATATAATTCCCGATACAGTGCGAAAAGTAAATGGTTTCTATGTTACCAATAATTCGTATGCTTATTTGAGTATGCGTGACGGTGATACATTTGCCAAAAAGTTTGGTGGCGACAGTGGCGATGATGCCGACTGGTTTAAATTGACGGTGAAAGGCTGGAATGGCGGAACACAAACCAATAGTGTCGATTTTTATTTGGCCGATTATCGTTTTTCCGACAATACGCAAGATTATATCTTGAAAGATTGGAAATTTGTCGATTTATCATCGTTGGGATTTGTTGATAGTTTGACATTTGAATTATCATCGTCCGATACGGGAGCTTACGGTATGAATACCCCGTCATATTTTTGTTTGGATAATTTATCGTTGGGCGAGAAACAAAACACGAAAGTTATAACAGAGCAACCCACACAAAATATTTTGTCGGTTTATCCGAATCCAACAAGTGATTATGTCGTTGTGCGTTCCGAGAGTCCAATGACACAAATCAAAGTGTTTGATGTTTCCGGAAAATTATATGTGTCGGATAAATCTTCGGCAGGAATGTTCCGGTTGAATTTATCGAATGTGCCGGCAGGCGTGTATTTCTTACAAGTGAAGACAAACGGGCAGGTCATCACCAAACGCATTGTAAAGAAATAGCGACAGGCGGTTTTTTAAGATATGGGAAAAAAGCAGTTGGAGGCGTTTCAACTGCTTTTTTTTGTAGAGACGGAAAAAAATACAATTTTCTATTGTTCAAATTAATAATGTGTTATTTTTGCAATCTCAAAAAACGGGGTGTAGCGCAGTCCGGTTAGCGTATCTGCTTTGGGAGCAGAGGGTCGCAGGTTCGAATCCTGCCACCCCGACAAAAAAA
>CAZSHT010000055.1:0-10642 GCA_964606715.1 uncultured Bacteroidales bacterium | reverse complement strand
TTACTTATACAACAAATACTTCTTCCGAATAGCTTTAAACTTTTCCAAGTCGTTTTGCCACGATTGGCGGATTGCAGTAGCGGGAATCTTGCGTTTTATCTGTTCTTGCAGGAGCTTGTTGCCTGCCAATAAATTGAAAGATGATTTGAAAAAATGTGCTTTGTCTTTGGTGTTGTGATACGCATCAATAAGCCAATGCAAGTTTAATTGTTTCTTTTGTAAAATAGTTTTTGCCGACTTACTGACATCGACACCATAGCACCGTTGGTCAAGAAATTTGGGGTGGTGAGCCCCTTTCATACTGTGTGGCGTAAACGAATAAGATGTGTGGCGATAGTCGGGAGCACCGTATTGTTGAAACGGTTTGTCTGTGCCTCTGCCTACACTGATACGAGTGCCTTCGAGCAAGCATAACGATGGGTAGAGATAAACCGAAGTCATATTAGGCAGGTTGGGTGATGGTGCTATAGGGAGTGAGTATAAGCTGTCGTGAGTGTAGTTTTGGCAAGGTATCACTGTGAGTTGGCAAGTGTCGCCGTTTTTGAGCCAGTGTTCGCCGTTGAGCATACGGGCATATTCGCCAATGGTCATACCATAAACGATGGGAATGGGTTGCATGCCGATGAATGAGCGACAAGAGGCCGTGTCGAGAATAGGACCGTCAATATAAAACCCGTTGGGGTTTGGTCTGTCCAAGACAATCAGAGGAACATGATATTTGGCACATGCTTCCATCACATATTGCAAAGTGGAGATATAAGTATAGAATCGCACACCTACATCTTGAATATCGAATACGACCATGCTGATGCTTCTCATGTCGCAACCGGTTGGTTTTTTGTGCTTTCCGTAAAGCGATACGATGGGGCGACCTGTTTTTAAATCGACCCGGCTGTTTACTTTAGCACCGGCATCGGCTTGTCCGCGAAAACCGTGTTCGGGCGAAAAAATCTTAATAATGTTAAATCCGGCATGCATAAGGCTGTCGACAATATGAGTTTTCCCGATATAGCCACTTTGGTTACTGACAACGACAATATGTTTTCCTTTGAGTAGCGGGAAGTATTGGTCTGTTTGGTAACAGCCCGGACGAATTGTCTGCCGGTCTTGAGAAACTCCAAGAACTGTTAATGTTAGAAATATTAAAAGAAATAAATTACGCATAATTGATGGGGAAGGCAAAAAATATGCCTGCTGTTTTTTTTGACAAACCTACAAAAAAATCATCATTATTTTCAGGAAATAAATAGTAACTTGCCGATTCAAAAAAAAAGAAAATATTATGGCCGTCGAACTGAGAGAAGTGAAAACAAAAGCAGACATCAAACAGTTTGCAATATTGCCGTTTGAAATTTATAAAGGAAATACCTATTGGGTGCCACCGGTCGTTGCCGATGAAATGAAAGCTTTGAATCCGCAATACAATCCGGCATTTGAGTTTTGCAAAACGAAATTTCTGTTGGCCTATAAAGACGGAAAATGTGTCGGACGGATAGGGGCTATTATTAACGAGAAATACAATGAAAAGGTAAATGAGAAATTGGTGCGTTTCTCTCGTTTGGAAGCCTTTGATGATGCCGAAGTGTTTAAAACATTGATAAACGCTGCCGAAGCATTTGGCAGGGAGCAAGGTATGACCAAAGTGCACGGACCGTTAGGATTTACCAACCTTGACACGCAGGGCTTACTTATCGAAGGTTTTGATTATTTGCCGTCTATTGCCTCGGTATATCATTTGCCGTATTATAGAAAGCATATTGAAGCATTGGGCTACGAAAAAGAAAACGATTGGGTAGAGTTCCGCCTGACACTTACCGAACATCCCGTAAAAAAAGCGGCACGAGGAGCTGAGTTGCTCAAACGACGCTATGGCTTTACGGTGCGTAATTTTACAAGTAAAAAAGAATTGGAAATCTATGGTCCTAAGGTTTTTGAAGTTCTCAACGATGCCTTTGCAGAGCTGCCCTATGTGATTAGTTTCGACGATAAGATGAGCAGTCTCTATTCGAGTAAATATTTCAAAGTCTTAAACCCTCGTTATACTTTTGTGGTGGAGAAAGACGATGAATTAGTCGGGTTTTTAATAGGTTTACCAAGTTTGTCGGAAGCGATGCAGAAAGCAAAAGGACGGCTTTTCCCGTTTGGTTTTTTGCATCTGCTGAAAGCACTAAAACACCCGAAAGTCATTGACTTGATGCTGACAGGTGTGTTGCACAAATATCATTCGTCGGGAGCTGCGGTGTTGTTGTTTGCTGAATTGCAAAAGACCATGCTCGAAGACGGTATTGAAACGATGGAGACAACCGGTATCTTTGAAACCAATACCAATGTGATTACCAATTGGAAGAATTTTGAAAATATTCAACACAAACGCCGTCGTTGTTTTGTAAAAGCATTGTAATATTTGGTGATGCGTCCGACACTGGCTGTTTACGGCATACAAGATATTTCCGATAACGGATTTCCCGAACTCTCGCACGACCATTCGTTGTGCTTGATGCAAGACGGAGCTATTGTGCGGTATTTGCAATTGGAACGCCATAGTCGAAAAAAATACGATAATCATTTACATTCGGTTATCGAGGATTTACTCAAAGATGCCGGCTTGCCGAAATATTCGGATATCGATTTGGTGTTTGTCGATAATGTTGTGGGACAGAGTTTTATATCAAAAAACGGATTGGTGCGGAGCGAACCGGCAGAATATCCTTTGGCGTTACCGACAACGGCAGTGAAAGGGCGGGGCTGGTGGTTTGGCAACGAAAAAGACACTTGGCATGTGTCGCACGAATTAGCACATATTTATTCGGTCGTGCCGTTTTTCGGAGCGATAAAAGACAACAGCTTATTGATACATTTCGACGGAGGAGCTTCGAAAAGTAATTTTTCGGCATGGCAGTTTCGAGATGGTAAGTTAAACTTGATAGAAGCTCATTGGAAACTTAAATATCTTTCGGCATTGTATAATGCCAATGCATTGAATTATTTTATGTTGGGTGTGAAACGGCAGGAACACAATAGCTTGCCGGGGAAATATATGGGTTTTTCTGCTTATGGAACTTACCGTAAGGATTTGGAAGAATGGCTTCGGAAAAATCATTTTTTTGAAACGATTTGGAAACAAAAGGCGGTGTTCTTTGAGGCTGTGCAACGCGATTTTGGGATAGCTTTGCATGATTTCTCTACGAAAAATACTTTTTTGCAAGATATTGCAGCTACGGTGCAACATATTTTCACCAATGATTTTTTACAAATTATTGGTGAACTGCAAGAAAAGATGCATGCCGATTATTTGTATTATTCGGGAGGCAGTGCTTTGAATATTGTTACCAACAGAGTGTTGGTCGATAGCGGATTGTTTAAAGAAATAATGATTCCTCCGGTACCTTCCGATTCGGGATTGACGATTGGAGCAGCCGCATTGATAGAACAGCAGAAAGGAAATCAAATAAAATTACATACACCGTATCTGAATGATTGGCAACAGAATTTTTCCGATTATCGTGTGGAGAGGGCACAGGTAGAAATTGTGGCAAAAGCAATTATGGATAATAAGGTGGTTGCTACTTGTATGGGAAAAGGAGAGGCAGGACCGCGAGCATTGGGCAATAGGAGTATCTTGGCACGAGCCGATGATAAGCAATTGGCAACCTATATCAGTCAAACGATGAAAGGCAGGGAGTGGTATCGTCCGTTGGCACCGGTAGCATTAGCGAAGAATATGCCTTATCTGGCGAATGAAAAAGCGCATCATTTGTCGCGTTATATGTTGTTGGATTACAGGGTGTTGTCTACGGCTAAGCCGTTGTTGGAGGGTGTTACCCATACCAATGGAACTGCACGGTTTCAGGTTGTGGAGAATGAAATTCAACAGCCGTTTTTGTATGCTTTGTTGTCATTACTTGATAACCGTTTTGGAATGAAAGCATTGCTTAATACTTCGTTTAATGGAAGAGGCGAACCCATTGTTCAGACTTGCGAACAAGCCAAAGCATCGGCTCTGAAATTAGGAATAGATATGTTGATTTATCAAGAAAACGATTGTTTGCAAATTTTGAACCTAAAATAAACGGTCTAATTTTTCGGCAGGGTCGGCCAATATCGCGTCGTTGTCGGTTTCAATAATGGGGCGTTGCAATAATTTAGGTTCTTCAACAATTGCTTCCAGCCATTCGGTATCACTTAAATTTTTGCCTTTATAGTTTGTTTTAAATACGGCTTCTTGTTTGCGAATCATGTCTTCGGCCGGTATGCCGAGTTTTTTATGCAAGCGTTTCAGTGTTTCTAAATCAATACCTTCTTTGAGGTATTGGATAATTTCAAAATCTTCGGTTTTTGTTTTGAGGCGTTCCAGGCCGGCACGACTTTTTTTACAACGAGGGTTATGGTATATTTTTATCATGATTTTTGATTTTAAAAGATAACAAAGGACGAGGTAGATTGTTTTTTTATTTTCCAAAAATTCGATGAAAGAAAGATTTCTTTTTAGGGAAAATAGGGTCGTCTTGCAACGGTTGCTCTATCTGTTGGTAAATCTTTCCCCAGTCAGGAAGTCCACCTACATTACGGTCGTCGATGAAAATATCGGCATTGATTTTTCGACTATCTGTTTCTTGGTCAAATTCTTCTTCCGGAAAATTTTTGTTGACGGCATAAAATTCCACACCGTTTTCACGACAATATTCAATGGCATCGTTCAGTTCTTTGCCGGTGCGGACAGTCCATAAAATAAGTTGGTGTTTCTCTTGCAAAAGTTTAAGCGTATCAATGGCAAAAGGAATGGGTCGTCCTATTTCAGGATAGGCATGTTCTACAATAGTTCCGTCAAAATCAACAGCTATCTTCATGAAAAAATCTTTGATGTGGATAAAGTTACGGATTTTTTTCAAGATAAGTGTCCAAAAATGAGTAAGTTTGAACCTGAAAAACAGAATTTTTTCCAATGGTCATAAAACGCCGTGCATCATTATTTTTGGCTTTGTTGCCCATAGTGGTATTGTTGCTCTTGTTGGTGCTCAATATTCGCAACTTTGGTGACGATGCCATGTCGGGAGCCAATCAGATAGCATTGCTCATAGCGTCTTCGGTGGCGGTGGTAGTCGCTTTTATGCTTAAACAATCGTGGAAAGATATTCGGCGAAATGTGGTGAAGACAATAGGTGATGCTATGCCTGCAATTATCATTTTGTTTTTGATAGGTGCTTTGGCAGGCACATGGATGGTGAGTGGGGTGGTGCCATTATTGATTTATTATGGAATGAAGATTTTGGAGCCGACTTATTTTTTAGTTTTGGCGGTTGTTATTTCAGCCGTTGTTTCATTGGCAACAGGCAGTTCGTGGTCTACGATAGCTACCATCGGCGTAGCTTTGTTTGGCATCGGGAAAGCCATGGGATTTTCCGATGGAATGTTGGCGGGAGCTATTATTTCGGGAGCCTATTTTGGCGATAAGATGTCGCCGTTATCCGATACGACCAATTTAGCACCGGCGATGGCAGGAACCGATTTATTTACCCATGTGCGTTACATGGTGTATACGATGGTGCCGGCATTAACATTGACATTGATAATCTTTCTTGTTTTGGGATTTACAGTAACGCCGGCTCAAACGGCTATCCATGTCGATGTGATGACGCGTGAGATAGCATCGGTTATTCATCTTTCACCATGGTTGTTGTTGGTGCCCGTTGTTTTGGTGTTGGTGATTGTGAAAAAAGTCTCACCTATTCCGTCATTATTTATAGGTGTTTTGTTGGGACTTGTGTTTGCCGTTGTTTTCCAACAAGATTTATTGTTGAAATTGGCAGGTGAATCAAAATCTTATGGTGAGGCAATATATAAAGCGGTTTTGGGAAGTATGTCGGGACGGACGGTGATAGAAACCGGCAATGAACGATTGACGGAATTGTTTACCACAGGCGGAATGGCAGGAATGCTAAATACTGTTTGGTTGATTCTGACGGCAATGATATTTAGCGGTGTGATGGAGTCGGCAGGATTGCTCAATCGTATTGCCGAAGCGGTGATGAGTATGGCAAAATCGACAGGTTCATTGGTTTTGTCAACTATTTTGACAAGTATTTTTATGAACATTACGGCTTCCGACCAATATATTTCTATCGTAGTGCCGGGACGAATGTATGCCGATATTTACCGTCGAAAAGGTTATAAACCCGAATTGTTGAGCAGGACACTCGAAGATGGCGGAACGGTAACTTCTGTTTTGGTGCCGTGGAATACGGGCGGTGCTGTGCAGAGTTCGGTGTTGGGTGTTCCTACGCTGACTTATGTGCCCTATGCCTTTTTTAATTGGATTACACCTTTGGTGAGCGTATTGTTTGCCTATCTGAATATAAAGATTCGTCGTTTCTCAAAAGCGGAAATGGAAATTATCCTAAAAGAAGAAGAGCATAAGTTGTAATAAAATGCAACGAATCTTTTTCGTGTTTAATACTTTCGTATTTTTGCGAAAATTTTTGTAATTATGACAGAGACTCAATCAAATGTGCGGGTGCGTTTTGCCCCAAGCCCGACAGGTCCGTTGCATATTGGCGGTGTGCGAACAGCCTTATTCAATTATTTATTTGCACGACATCATGGCGGGACTTTTATTTTGCGTATCGAAGATACCGACCAAACACGATTTGTTCAGGGAGCCGAAGAATACATTGTAGAATCGTTGAAATGGGCTGGAATGGAAATCGATGAAGGGATAACCGCAGGAGGCGAATACGGCCCGTATCGGCAATCGGAACGAAAAGCAATGTATAAAGAATATGTTGACCAACTAATTGCTTCTGACCACGCTTATTATGCATTTGATACACCGGAAGAATTGGAGGCTATGCGCGAACGCCTGAAAAAAAGTGGAAATGCCTCACCTCAATATAATTCGGTAACACGCCAATATATGAAAAATTCATTGACTTTGCCGAAAGATGAAGTGGAGAAACGGTTGGCTGCCGGAGAACCGTATGTTGTCCGATTGAAAGTTCCTCGTAATGAGGAGATTAAAGTATATGATGTGATTCGTAAATGGGTGGTTGTCAATTCTTCGAAGATAGACGATAAAGTGTTGTTCAAATCCGACGGTATGCCGACTTATCATTTGGCAAATGTAGTAGACGACCATTTGATGAAAATTACGCATGTAATTCGTGGCGAAGAATGGTTGCCGTCGACACCGTTGCATGTATTGTTGTATCAATATTTTGGTTGGGAAATGCCACAATTTGCTCATTTGCCGTTGATTTTGCGACCGAATGGAAATGGAAAATTAAGTAAACGCGATGGCGATTTGCTGGGATTTCCTGTCTATCCGTTGGAATGGCACGATGCAAAGTCAGCAGAAGTGTATCAAGGTTATCGCGAAGCAGGATATTTCCCCGAAGCATTTATTAATATTTTATCGTTTTTGGGATGGAATCCGGGCACCGACGAAGAGTTTTTTACAATGGATGATTTGATAAAAGCGTTTTCGTTGGAACGCGTCGGAAAATCGGGCTCTAAGTTTAATGTAGACAAAGCCAAGTGGTTCAATCATCAATATTTGATGCGGAAAGACAATCGTGAATTGATAGCGGTTTTCAAGCCGGAGTTGGAAAAACATAATGTGTCTGTTGATGATGAGAAATTGGAACGCATCATTGGGTTTGTGAAAGAACGCTTGCATTTTACCACTGAATTTTGGGATAATGCGGCTTATTTCTTTTTTGCACCTGAAAAGTATGACGAAAAAGCAGTGCGTAAATTTTGGACGGAAGATGGTGAAAATCATTTGAAGATAATGTTGGAATTGTTTGAAAAACATAAAGATGAAGGCGTAGAGGCTATTGAAAACGCTATCAAAAAATATATTACCGACAATGCATTGGGGTTTGGAAAAGTGTTGAATGCTTTGCGTGTTGCCTTATCGGGTGTGCAAAAAGGACCGGGGTTGTTCGATATTGTCGATATTATAGGTGTAGACGAATCGATGAAACGGATTCAAAAAGCATTGCAATTAATAGCCGAAAAATCGTAGAACTATGGGATTTATTGAGTTGGAAGGTCTTGAATTTTATGCTTATCACGGGCATTTCAAAGAAGAACAAGTGGTGGGCAATAAGTTTTTGGTAGATGTGTTGTTGGAAACAGATACCGATACACCCGGGAAAACTGATAATTTAGATGATGCATTGGATTATCAGAAAGTTTATCGCATTATTGAGCGGGAGATGTCACAAAAATCGTTTTTGATAGAACATATTTCAAAACGCATAGTCGATGTTTTATTTGAGGAGTTTACGCCACAGCTAAAATCGTTGCGATTGAAGATTTCTAAGATAAATCCGCCACTGGGAGGACGCGTGCAAAAGGTGAGTGTGATAACGGAGAAACGCTATTAATAGAGAAAAAATATATTACATTCGTGTAGGAAGTTTTATCCCGAGAAGTGTCATCGCTTTATGAAGCGTGATGACAACGAGTTGTGAGAGTTGTAATCGCATGTGTTTGGTGTCAGGATTTTCGGTTTTTAGTATTTTGTATTCTTGGTAGTATTTATTGTAATTTTTGGCAAGGTTATAAGCATAGTTGGCAATGCCGGCGGGGTTAAATGTGCGTGCCGCCTCATTGACAGCTTTTGAAAATTCGTAGCAATCTTTAAGTAGGTCAAGTTCCGATTTGTTAAAGTCAGGAGTGTTGGTCAATGGTGTTTTCCAATCGTCCGATTCTATCTTGCGGAAAAGCGAGTTGATGCGGGTGTAGGTGTATTGAATGAAAGGAGCTGTATTGCCTTCAAAATCAATGGATTCTTCGGGATTAAACAACATGTCTTTCCGGGCATCTACTTTTAAGATGAAATATTTCAAAGCCCCTAACCCGATTGCTTCGTAGATAGTTTGTTTTTCGGTATCGGTAAGGTGTGATAATTTTCCCAATGCTTCCGATTTCTCACCGGCTTGAGCTATCATGTCGGCAATCAATTCGTCGGCATCGACGACTGTGCCTTCGCGAGATTTCATTTTTCCATGAGGCAGGTTTACCATTCCGTAAGAAATATGTTTGATGCGGTCGCCATTTAAGTTGATTTTATTCAGCAACCGGGTTAAAACTTGAAAATGATATTGTTGTTCGTTACCTACGACATAGAGGTAAGCATTGGCATTATAATCATTGTTGCGGATATAAAAAGTGCCAATGTCTTGGGTGATATATACCGAGGTGCCGTCGGCACGCAACAAGAGCTTTTCATCGAGACCTTCTTGGGTAAGGTCTGCCCAAACGGAGCCGTCTTCTTTTTTTATAAAAACACCGTTTTTCACTCCTTCTTCGATGAGTGTTTTTCCGGTTTTGTAGGTTTGTGATTCGTAATATATCTTATCGAATGTGATGCCTAAATCTCTGTAGGTTACTTCGAATCCGTCATATACCCAATTGTTCATCATTTTCCATAGTTCAACAACATCCGGCTTTTCTTGTTCCCACTCTGTTAGCATGGTGCGTGCTTCTTGCATCAATGTAGATTGTTGTTCGGCTTCTTTTTCGGAGAGTCCGGAAGACATAAGAGAGGCTATTTCTTCTTTATATTTTTTATCGAAAAGAACATAGAAATCACCTACCAGTTTGTCTCCTTTTTTGCCGGCTTTCTCCGGTGTGATGCCGTTGCCCCATTTTTGCCAAGCCAACATTGATTTACAGATGTGTATACCGCGGTCGTTTACCAAATTGACTTTTATGACGGAATGTCCTACCGCTTTTAGAATTTCGGCAATGGCATGCCCCAAAAGATTGTTTCTAATATGACCGAGGTGTAGCGGTTTATTGGTGTTGGGAGAAGAGTATTCCAATACAATTTTTTGAGGATTTGGATTTGGGGTAATGGCTATCGTTTGAGTAGTCAATGAATTTTGCATGAAATGATGCCAAACAGAAGGTTCAATATTGATATTTAAAAAACCTTTCAAAACAGAAAATTCGCTTATCAAAGAAGAATTTTTTAAAAGCCATTCACCTAAAATTTGGGCAGTGTCTTGAGGTGATTTTTTTGTTTGTTTCAAAAATGGAAAAACATTGATGGTGAAGTCGCCGTCAAATTCACGGCGAGTGCGTTCTATCTTTATTGATGCGGGTTCTATGGTAACGGAAAATAATTCATTAAAAGCTGTTTTTAATTCGTTTTGTAGTTGTGATGTCAGATTCATAGGTTCTAAAATTTTGTGCAAAGATAATGGCATTGTTTTCAAAATCTGATGAAATGAAAAATATTTTAGAAGGAAAATCGTTAGCCGTATTATTATTTTTGTGTAAGTTTGAAACCTTAAAATAAAAAAGAGGAATGACAGAGTCGTCAAAATATGATTCATCGGATATTATCAATTTTATAATTGCAAATCGAAAGATTCTGATAATAGTAGGTTTTTTGAGTATTCTTTTATCGGTTGGAGTGGCCTATTATATTACACCGTTGTATCGCTCTACGGCTGTTTTTTTTCCAACGGAATTGTCTTCTATTTCAAAAGCTATATTATCAACTAATGCGACGAAAAGTGATATCTTGCAATTGGGAGACGAAGAAGTTATAGAACAATATTTACAAATGTTGTCTTCCGAAATTATTCGTAATCGTATCATTTCCAAATACGATTTGATGAACCATTAT
>CAZSHT010000054.1:8968-10660 GCA_964606715.1 uncultured Bacteroidales bacterium | reverse complement strand
TTTTTATTTTTTACTTTTTGAAGAAAAATTATTTTTTCTTTTCTTTTTCTTTTTTCAAAATTGTATCATAGGTTATTGGTGAAGCAATAAACAACGATGAGTATGTCCCTACAACAACTCCCATCATAATGGCAAACACAAATCCTCTAATCACCTCACTACCAAATAAAAATACGATTAACAACACGACAAAAGTTGTCAATGAAGTATTGATAGTTCGTGAGAGTGTACTGTTCATAGCTCCATCAAATAATTCTTTTCTGTCTTTCTTAGGATGAATGGTTATATACTCACGAATACGGTCAAAAATAACCACCGTATCATTGATAGAATACCCTACTACCGTTAGGATAGCTGCAATAAATGCTTGATCTATCTCCATTGAGAACGGAACGATATTTTTGAATATGGCAAACAATCCTAAAACAATTGTTGTATCGTGAATCAATGCGACAATACCACCCAATCCAAATTGCCAGTTTTTAAATCGTATCAAGATATAGAAGAAGATTATCAACAATGAAAACAAGACAGCCCAAACAGCGGCTTGCTTGATATCATCGGCAATAGTAGGTCCTACTTTTTGAGAACTTTGGAAGTTTTTATCTTTAAATTCATCATACGACACGCCTTTCAGTTCACTTTTAGCTAATCCGTCATACAATGTTTTTTCCACAATATCATCGGCATTCGGGTCTTCACTGTCAATCATATATTTTGTGGCAATTCGTACTTGGTTGTCATTTCCATAGATTTTCACTTCAGGAGCATCACCAAATACCGATTTCAACTCAGCAGCCATTTTCACCGTACTTACAGGTTTATCAAATTTTATAACAAAAGTTCGTCCTCCCACAAAGTCGATACCCAAATTCAACTTTGCCGTAAACAATGCAATGATTGACACCAAAACCAATGTGCCTGATATAGCATAAAAAATCTTTCGTTTGTCGATAAACGGGAATTTGGCATTTACCAAAATACGCTCTGTCCACTTGGTTGCAAAAGTTATCTTCATTTTTTTGTTCAACATCCAATCGTAAATCAATCGGGTAATGAAGATTGCTGAGAATAATGAGGTAAGGATACCGATAATCAATGTTGTAGCAAAACCTTGAATAGGCCCTGTTCCAAACACATATAATACGATACCTGTCAATAAGGTTGTGATGTTGGCATCTAATATTGAGGAATAGGCTTGTTTATATCCATCGGAGATAGCCAATTTAATACCTTTCCCTGCTCGCAATTCTTCACGAATCCGTTCAAAGATAAGCACATTGGCATCGACCGACATCCCAATGGTAAGGACAATCCCGGCAATACCCGGCAATGTCAAGACAGCTCCCAACGATGCTAATATTCCAAAGATAAAGAACATATTGGCTACCAAAGCAACATTGGCAATCCAACCGGAACGGCTGTAATAAAATATCATATACAACAATACGGCGAAAAAGGCCAAGATAAATGAACTCAACCCTGAGTTAATAGCTTCTTTTCCTAGTGATGGTCCAACGACTGATTCTTGAATGATACGAGCCGGTGCCGGCAATTTTCCCGATTTCAAAACATTGGCCAAATCTTGTGCTTCTTCTACGGTAAAGTTTCCTGTAATAGAAGAACGACCGCCTCTAATTTCGGCTTGTACCACAGGAGCCGAATACACATAATTGTCCAACACGATAGCTA
>CAZSHT010000054.1:1514-8868 GCA_964606715.1 uncultured Bacteroidales bacterium | reverse complement strand
AATTCCGATAACAATGTATTTGCTGTGTCATTCTCTGAAGACTCAACACTATTAGAATCATTTTCAACCGTTACTTCCGTTGTTGCAGTATCAACTACAGTTGTATCGGCAGTAGAATCTGTTACTGTCTTTTTATTATTTTTCAAATCCAAATATTCCTTCAAGCGACTATTCGCTTCTAATAAATATTGATAAACTTCTTGATTGTCCCAAGTTTCCCAAAATTCCAATTTCGCCGTTCCTTGCAATAATTTTCGTACCCGTTCCGGTTCTTTAATCCCCGGCAATTCTATCAACACACGCCCCATTTGATTTTGCAGGCGTTGAATATTCGGTTGTGTAACACCAAAACGGTCAATACGATTTCGTAAAATATTAAATGAATTGTCAATCGCCGATTTCACTTCAGCACGAAGAACTGTAAGAACCTCTTCATTTGTGGAATTGTAATTTATTTTGTCCTTTAGTTCTATTGTATTAAAGATTGATGCCAATTTTGCATTGGGATCGACATCGTGAAATGCTTTCCCAAACAATGTTAAGAAATCATCTTGACTATTTTTTTGGTATTCTTTTGCCAGTGCAATAGCTTTTACAAAAGTGGCATCTTTGCTGTAATTTGACAATGATTTGATAACATCAACAACCGACACTTCCAAAATAACTTCCATCCCACCCTTGAGGTCAAGACCTAAGTTAAGCTCTCTCGATTTTATATCATTGTAAGAAAATCCAAAGAAACTGTATTGCGAATCTTTGTTGTTGGCAACTGAATCTAAATAATTTGTTTGCTTATTTAAATCCCCGTGGGCATATTCTTTCGCATCTTGATTTACTTGGTACGCAGCCCAAGTAAATGATAATTGGTATAAACTCACCAAAACAAAGAGAACGGTAAATATAATAATGGCTGCTTTATTTTGCATAACTACTATAAAATTTAATAATACTTCTATTTTTAATGGAGTGCAAATATAGATATTTTTTCATTTTAGTTTTACAAAATGAAAAAATAATCTACGACTATAAGAAAATGTACTAATAATCAAAGAAATACAAGATAACCCTTTCTATTAATTATCTATAATTTTAATCTCCACTCTTCTATTTTTGATTTTATCGGCTTCTGTTTTTTCGGGGGAAACTAGTTTTCGAGAAGCTCCAAAATCGGTATAGGTTATTCTTGTCGAATCAATTCCTTTTTCGACAAGATAATCATAGACTGCTTTGGCTCTGCTCAATGCCAAAGGATCGTGTTTTACAGAAGAAGGATAACAGCAAATATGACCTTGTATTTCTATTTTCAATGCTGTTTTATCTCGCATTGTTTCATATAACTTTTCTAATGTAGGCATAGCACTGTCCAAAAACTTCGCTGTTCCTTTGTAAAAATTCATATTATCCAGCACTACATTATCGCCTTTTTCCAAAAAAGCTGTTGTTGTAAACATTTTCACCAACCGTACTTTTGTTTTTGTAGCATCAGCTTTAATATCCTTAGCTTCTGCTGTTGACGCACCATTTTTTGCCGTTGAAGCAGTTGTTTCCTCTGCGTTTGAAGACGGTGTTTCTTTTGTTGATAATGATGAATTATCGGTTCTTTCAACCATCACACGCACATATCTTGTCTTTGGATTTCCTCGACCTTCTGCACCTGTTTTATCCATCAACTTCCCATTACCTTTGCAATGCACAATTTTCATCTTCGAATTAAAACGCAACAGCATCCTTTTTACGGCTAATGCCCGACGATTCGACAATCGTAAATTAAACGATTCCGAACTTACAAAATCGGTATATCCATCAATAGAGACACGATCACCCTTTGTTATTGTTTCTGCAAATTGTTTCAATGTTTGTTGTCCTTCTTGTGAAATATTAGCACTTCCGTAATCGAAATAAACTTTTACTGAATCTTGTGCCGTCAATGATAACGACAACATAAATAGCAATCCATAAAAAATATTTTTTTTCATAATTTGTTTGTTTTTAAAATTAATGTCCCATTTTATTATCCAATTTATCCCTCAATGCATTTCCCAAAATCATTAATGACAATACCATCAACATAATCGCTATTCCGGGTGCCAGTGACAACTGAGGCAACCCTACTAACAAATAACCATAATGATTCTTTATCATCATTCCCCACGATGGCGTTGGTGGTTGCACTCCTATCCCCAAAAAACTCAATCCTGCCTCTATCAATATCGCCGATGCAAAATTTGAGGTCGAAATCACAATAACCGGTGCCAATGCATTGGGTAAAATATGCCGAAAGATAATACGAAAATGTGAAAAACCCAAAACTTTTGATGCTTCTACAAATTCTTTTTCTTTCAAACTCATAAATTGCCCTCGAACGACACGCGCCACTTCCACCCACATAGTAAGGCCTACGGCTATAAAAATCTGCCAAAATCCTTTCCCAATCACCAGTGTCAATGCTATCACCATCAGTAAGGTAGGTACCGACCACATCACATTGATAAACCACATTATGACATCGTCTGTTTTCCCACCATAATAGCCGGCTAAAGCACCTAAAAATATTCCTATTAAAACCGATATTAAAATACTGATAAAACCTACAGCCAATGACACACGAGCACCTATTACCAAACGGCTCAACACATCTCGTCCAAACCGGTCGGTTCCCAACCAAAAACGCCAATGAACAAGATATTCTGTTTTGATTTTTTCAATTAACGATGCCCTGTCTGCAATTTTCCGATTTCCGTTTAATAAAGTTATTTGATATCTATTTTTATTTTTTTTCTCTACCGATTTAATGGAATACACAACATCCGCTAAATGAAATTGCTCAACCAATGATTTTTCCTTTTCTTCGCTATAATGATATACCAATAATGAATCGTTTTTTACGACAACACTATCTACCGGAATAAACTGAAACTCATCGGGTTGTCCAAATAACAATTTTTGCCAAAACGAAGATTTTGTTTCAACATTCTTTTTCACTTTCAACATCGGCACAGAAAACCCTATTGGCTTTAACGATAATTCCAAAAACTGCCGGTTAACTCCCGGGGTGGTATCCTGCACAAAAAAGTTTCCGAAAATTGCTAAAACCACGACAATGGAAACAAGCAAGACAGCACCTAAAGCCAATTTATCGTTTAGTATTCCTGTAAAAGTTTCTCCTAAAAAGGATTTCTTTTTCAAAATGATGTTTTATTTAAGCCATTTATCAAGCCAACTAAAAAATGTGCGTTGCCATAATATACCGTTTTGAGGTTTCAATACCCAATGACTTTCGTCGGGGAAATACAAAAACTCAGCAGGAACATTTCGCAAGATAGCAGCATCAAAAGCCATCATTCCTTGCGTATCGGCAATACGGTAATCGTGTCCTCCGTGAATCACCAATATCGGCGTATTCCATTTATCGACAAATTTATTGGGTGAAGTTGCATAGGATTTTTGAGCCACCTTATTGGATTTATCCCAAGGAGGTCCTCCCAAATCCCAATTGACAAACCACATTTCATCGGTTTCGTAATACTGAGCTTCTAAATCGAAAATACCATCGTGAGCAATGAATGCTTTGAAACGATTGTTGTGGTTTCCGGCCAACCAATATACCGAAAACCCACCATAACTAGCACCGACAGCACCCAAACGATTGGCATCGATATAAGGTTCTTTTGACAATTCGTCAATAGCAGTCAAATAATCTTTCATATTGGCACCACCATAATCTTTACTAATTTGCTCATTCCATTTGGTTCCAAATCCCGGCAATCCCCGACGATTGGGAGCAACAATGATGTAATCGTTGGCAGCCATCATTTGAAAATTCCAGCGATAACTCCAAAACTGCGACACCATACTTTGCGGTCCACCTTGGCAATACAACAATGCCGGATATTGTTTGGTAGAATCGAAATGTGGCGGATAAATCACCCATACCAACATATCTTTTTTGTCGAATGTTTTTATCCAACGGGCTTCTACTTTTCCCATTGTCAATTGCTTTAACAACGGTTTGTTGATATGTGATAATTGTGTTTCTTCGCCGGTATTTGTATTGACAGCATATATCTCTGTCGGCATTGACATCGACTGACGCATTCCGACTAATCCTTTTTCGGTGAGTTCTATTGAATTGTAATTATGTACACCATCGGTTATTCTGCGAATGGTATCGCGTGTTGTCGATAATTCATAAATATCTTTCACACCGTGCCACTCCGAGATAAAATACACAAGCGTATTACCTTTCCAAACCAAATTGTGTACATTTTGATCAAAATTTGTTGTATAATCTTTTTTCTCTCCTGTTGTCAAATCCATTACAAATAAGCGATTTTTGTCTGACTCATAGCCATCGTGTTCCATACTTTCCCAAGCCATATATTTCCCATTTTCGCTAAACACCGGTGCGACATCATATCCCATCATTCCTTCGGTTAAATTGGTCGTTGTTTTAGATGCGACATCATACAAATAAATATCTGAATTTGTGCTTATGGTATAAGCTTTCCCATATTTCTTCACACAAGTATAAGCTACCTTTTTACCATCGGGGGTCCAATTAATTTGCTCCATTCCGCCAAAAGGCTTTAATGGAGTATTGTATTTTTCATTTGGCATCAAATCAACACTATTTTTCACCGTATCACCCAAGACATAATCCGCAACAAAAACATGGCTGTAAGTATCGCACCATGTGTCCCAATGACGATACATCAAATCGGTAATAATGCGTCCTGTTGATTTAGGTAAATCGGGATATAAATCGCGAGCTGTTGTATCTAACTTCACTTCTTTTGTATATAAAATTTTATTTAAAGTAGGAGAATATTTAAATCCTGTTATTCCTCCTTCTATATTACTGATTTGCTTTCTGCCGGTGCCATCAAGATTCATTTCCCACAACTGCACGGTTCCTGTTTCGGCCGAAAGGAAACCTATCTTTTTACCATCGGGACGCCACATAAAATTGAACTCACTAAACGGTGTATGAGTAATTTGTTTAAAAAAATTACCGTTATCATCCATAATATACAAATCATTATTGCCTTTATTTTCGGCTATATCATAATATTTTACACCAAACAATAATTGATTTTTTGCAGGCGATACGGTTACACCATTTACACGACCAAAAGACCACAACACTTCGGGTGTCATCTTATCGGATTTCAGCTTCATAGTATCAATAGGGTGCAACGAATCTTGCTTCGTTATTTTCTTATTGGTCGTTGTTTCGGATTGATTACAACTCCATAAAAAGATTACTGTCAAGAATAAAATTGCTTTTGTAAATTGTTTCATAAGTTTATTTTTTTCGGTGCATACAGCAAAGATAATTTTTATATTTAAAAAATCGTTTTTTCTTCGGCATAAAAAAAGAGGCTACTGTTATAAATAGCCTCTTTTTCATTTCATTATCAATATCCTATTATTTCACCAATGTCATTTCATCAATTAAATTGGTTGCTCCTGCATATTTATCAATTATAAATAACACATAACGAATATCAACATCAATAGTGCGTTGGATAGCATCGGCAAACGCAATATCACCACTCATCGCTTCCCAGTTACCATCGAATGCTATTCCGATAACTTCGCCATTACCATTTAACACAACACTTCCTGAATTTCCGCCTGTAATATCGTTAGTACTTAAGAAACAAACATGCAATGAGCCATCAGCATCGGCATATTGTCCATAATCTTTATTTTCATATAATTGTTTCAACTTAGCCGGGACAATAAATTCATCATTATTCGGATCTTCTTTTTCCATAATTCCTTTCAATGTTGTAAAATAGCTATAATGAACGGCATCTCTCGGATAGTAATCTTGAACAGTTCCATAAGTCAGACGAATAGTAGAATTGGCATCGGGATAGAATAATTTATCGGGTTGCATTTTCATAAGTCCGTCGATAAATAAACGGCGTGCTTTCTTGAAAGACGCACTACTACCACCGCCTGTAAGAGCAAAATAAACTGTTATTACATCTTTGGTTAATTTAAAAGCAGGATCTTTGGCCAACACTTTCGCATTGGGTTTATCCATAAATGCCATAAACTTGGCAGAATCGGCAAAAATAGTTTTAGAAAAAACATAATTTGCATATTTTTCCATATTGCCTTTAAATTTCTTTCGCAACATTACCTTCAACTCATTAGGCAAATAGGCATCGGGCATTTTATCGTAATACATTTTTGTTAAGCCAATAAATAATTGTTTATCAACATTTACATTATAATCTTTGAAATATTCTTTGGCTTTTTCTTTAATTTTTGCAGACATTTTTGCTATTAAGTCTTTATTGCCTTCCATATCTTTCAACAATCCTTCGAAACGATACAGATTTGTTGGAAACATTATTATTTCACCACCTTGGAACAAGGCTTCGAACAAGTAAGTTTTTGCAAGAGCTAATTCTTTGTTTTTATCATAATGTGCTTTTATGGTATCCAACACCCAACCATATTTTGCTTTTCGTGTAGCATCGGCATTTGCCCAATCCAAGAATCGTTTTTCGATACCTTGTTTTTCTTCTATCACATGCAAATTGCGGATTCCTTTGCTTTGTCCTATAAAATATTTCCAATAATTAGCTGTTTGAGCATATTTGGCTGCATATTGTATTTTTATAGCATGGTCGGCATCCATAAATTTTTTCATGGTCTTCAATTTCAAATCACGAATTTCGACAGTTGCCGGATTGGTAACATTCAAATTTTGAGCAACACCAAAAGAAGTAAGGTAGCGTTCGGTGCTTCCGGGGAAACCAAGAATCATGGCAAAATCATCTTTTTTCTCTCCTTTCAAAGAAATAGGGAAATAATGCTTTGGTTTTAATGGAATATTTTTCGGGTCATACTCTGCCGGTTTTCCATCGGGACCGGTATAAACACGAAAAATAGAAAAATCACCGGTATGACGAGGCCACATCCAGTTGTCGGTATCTCCACCAAATTTTCCGACAGCTGACGGCGGAGCTCCTACCAAACGAATATCTTTGTAAGTAATGTAAACGAATAAGAAATATTGGTTGCCTTCAAACATCGTTTTTACACTGGCACCATAACCGTCAACAGCGGCCAAATCTTCAATAGCTTTTGATGCTTTTGCGATGGCTGCCGAGCGATCTTCTTCGCTCATATCATCGGTAATACCTTTCAATACTTTATCGGTAACATCTTCCATGCGTACCAAATAAGAAATTCGAAGACCTTCGATAGGCAATTCTTCGGTCATTTTCTTTGCCCAAAAACCATCTTTCAGATAATCGTGTTCTACTGTACTTTGTGATTGAATAGCTTCAAAGCCACAATGGTGATTGGTAAACACCAATCCTTTGCTTGA
>CAZSHT010000054.1:0-1414 GCA_964606715.1 uncultured Bacteroidales bacterium | reverse complement strand
TTTTTAGTTTATTAAATTTATATCCTCAAAAATAATTAAATATTTATACCTTGCAATGTATTTTTCAACACAAATAAATTTTTTACACTTATGAGTATTTATTTTCCTATATCCATCAAACACTCTTTCAAACAAATTATTCTATTGTTTGTGTTTTTACTTATCAATTTTAAGTTTTTTTCACAAACACCGGTTTTTGATTCTTTTTTTCAGAATAAATCTCTTCGACTTAATGTAATTCATCAGGGAAATTACAATTCTGAGAATTACAAACTGGTCAATATAAAAACTTCCAGTTATTGGAGTGGTCCCCGCAAAAATCTTATAGACTCCTCTGATTTAGGAAATTATCGCATCTGCGTTTTTGATTCTCTAACCAATACTTTAATTTATCAATACAACTATTCATGTTTGTTTTTTGAATGGCAACGCGAACCGGAAGCCAAAACAATATACCGTGCCTTTGAGGAAACGCTCGTCGTTCCTTACCCGAAATCAACGATAACGATTAAACTGGAAAATCGCGACAAAACACTTCATTGGCATCTGTTATGGTCATATTCCTTGTCTCCGAAAAGCTATCTCATCAACCATGACAAACCGTTTTATTCCTTTAAAATTGACACGATACAATTCAATGGAAACATTTCTAAGAAAATAGATTTGGTTTTCTTGGCAGAAGGTTATACTGCTTCTCAAATGTCTAAATTCCGACACGACATTCAACGCATGATACGAAAAATGGCTGAATACGAACCATTCAAAAGCCATATGAATGATTTTAATTTTTGGGCTGTCGAATCTATTTCGCCCGATTCGGGTTGCGACGATCCACGGAAAAATATTTGGAAACGCACATTGTTTGATGCTCATTTCAACACTTTCAATTCCGACCGTTACCTCACCTCAAGCAGCCTTTGGACAATCCACGAAGTAGCTTCCGTGGTTCCTTACGACCAGATTTATGTTTTGACAAATACCGACAAATACGGTGGTGGTGGCGTTTTTAATTATTTCTCTCTTACCTCTGTCGACCACCGCTCTTCAGAAGAAGTATTTGTGCACGAATTTGGTCATGCCTTCGCCGGATTGGCCGATGAATATTTTTATTTGAGTGAAGAAAATCAAGATTATTATCCTCGCAATGTAGAACCTTGGGAACCCAATATCACAACTTTGGTGCATTTCGAAACGAAATGGAAAAATCTTGTTGATTCAAAAACGCCTGTCCCCACACCCGCCACCAAATACTACCAAACAGTCGTAGGTGCATTTGAAGGAGCCGGTTATTGTAGCAAAGGGGTTTACAGACCAACGCAAAGTTGCCTTATGAAAGAATTAAAATCACCGTTTTGCCCTATCTGCCAAAAAGCTATTTTAAACAGGATACGGTTTTATACGGATAACTGAAATT
>CAZSHT010000053.1:0-10716 GCA_964606715.1 uncultured Bacteroidales bacterium | reverse complement strand
GTAATTGTTTTGGTTTTATAATCAACGATTAATTCACCTGCACCTGTAATACAACATTTACCCATTCCACGAGCGACAACAGCTGCATGAGAAGTCATTCCCCCTCGTGCAGTCAAAATACCTTGTGCCCTGTCCATTCCCGCCAAATCTTCGGGTGAAGTCTCCGTTCGCACCAAAATAACCGATTTCCCTTGGTCTGCCCAAGTCTCTGCTTCGTCGGCAAAAAACACGATCTGTCCTGTGGCTGCTCCGGGTGATGCCGGCAAACCTTTGGTTATTACTTTCACATCTTTTAACGCTTCTTTATCGAATACCGGCAAGAGCAATTCGTTCAATTTATTCGGTTCTATACGCAACAATGCTTCTTTTTCATCAATCATACCCTCACGCAACATATCCATAGCGATTTTCACCATCGCATGACCGGTGCGTTTTCCTGTGCGTGTTTGCAAAAGCCACAAGTGGTTTTCTTGAATGGTAAATTCCAGATCCTGCATATCACGATTGTGTTTCTCCAACCGTTGTTGCACCTCAAACAAATCGGCATATACTTCCGGCATATATTCTTCCAAAGACGGATATTTTGTTCTTCGTTCTTCTTCGGAAATATTATTGGCTTTAGCCCATTTTATCGAACCGTCTTTGGTAATTTGCTGTGGCGTGCGAATACCGGCAACCACATCTTCGCCTTGTGCATTTATAAGATATTCGCCATTGAAACCATTTTCCCCTGTTGCCGCATCACGCGTGAAAGCTACTCCGGTAGCTGAGTTTTCGCCCATATTTCCAAACACCATTGCCATTACCGATACGGCTGTTCCCCAATCATCCGGAATTTTATTCATACGACGATAATAAATAGCCCGTTCATTGTTCCAACTGTCAAAAACAGCCAACACAGCTCCCCACAATTGTTCCCAAGGATCTTGCGGAAAATCTTTTCCTGTAAAGCGTTTTACCACTTCTTTGAAGCGTTGCACCATTTCTTTCAAATCGTCTACGCCCAACTCAATATCATTCGCTACACCTTTTTTTGTTTTCAAATCTTCTATCACCTCTTCAAACGGATCTGTATCGGCCTTATTTTCAATCTCTAACCCCATCACCACATCAGCATACATCTGTATGAAACGACGGTATGAATCCCATGCAAAACGACCGTTTCCCGTTTTCTTCTCCAACCCTTCCACAGCTTTGTCGTTCATTCCCAGATTAAGCACCGTATCCATCATTCCGGGCATCGAAACCCTTGCTCCCGAACGCACCGACACCAAACACGGATTTTGGTCACTGCCAAATTCGGTATTCATTATTTTTTCGATATAATGAACGCCTTTTTCCACTTCCGTTTTTATTTGTTTCAATACGGTTTCGCGTCCCAATTTATAATAATCGACACAAGTTTCTGTGGTAATAGTAAATCCCGGAGGCACCGGCACTCCTATCAAATTCATTTCGGCCAATCCTGCCCCTTTTCCACCCAATAATTCTTTCATTGTTCCATTTCCTTCGGCTTCCTTATTGCCAAAGAGATAAACGCGTTTTTTACTGTCCATAATTTCTCCTTTTGTTTTTTGTTTTCTATTTTGTTAGTTTTTTTTCATTATTGCATCATTGCTTCTATTTCGGCTACAGTTTTCGGAATAGCTTTTCCCATAACTTCACACCCCGTGTCGGTTACCAAAATATCATCTTCAAGACGAATACCACCAAAAGTTCTGTATCCTTCCAGCTTATCGTAATTGATAAAATCTGTAAATTTATTTTCGCCTTTCCATAAATCAATTAATTCGGGAATAAAATAAATTCCGGGTTCATCGGTCAAGACATATCCGGGTTGTAGTTTTTTTGCTAATCGCAAATATGCCAGTCCAAATTGGTCGGAACGCAAAACGGTTTCATCATATCCTACATAGTCTTCGCCCAAATTTTCCATATCGTGAACATCAAGTCCAAGCATATGTCCCAATCCGTGTGGCATAAACAAAGCGTGAGCACCTTGTCTTACAGCCTCGTCCATATCCCCTTTCATCAATCCTACTTCTTTCAGCCCTTCGGCAATAGTTTTGCAAGCTGCCAAATGCACATCGCGATAATACACCCCCGGTGCTGTCATATCAATAGCTTTCAGGTTGGCTTTCAGCACTATTTCGTAAATCTCTTTTTGTTGTGTCGAAAATTTTCCGCCCACAGGCACTGTTCTCGTAAAATCGGAAGCATAATGCATTGGCGTTTCGGCTCCTGCATCGGTCAACATTAAGCGTCCTTTCTCTAAAACATTACCATGATAATGATTGTGTAATGTTTCACCATGTTGCGACAAAATCACGGGAAACGATACCATTCCGTCGTGCGACAATGCCACCCCTTCTATAGCTCCGGCTATCTCGCGTTCGACAATTCCGGGTTTACACATTTTCATTGCCAAAGTATGCATTTCGTAACCTGTTTCTATCGCTTTCTCCATATCCTCTATTTCGTAACGGTCTTTTACCGAACGCAAAGCAACAACGGCTTTTACCAATTCTTCCGACACATAGTCTTTGGTTACCGAAGCATTGATTCCCAACATTTCTTGATAAAACAAATAATGCTCGTGCCGATATGGCGTTAAGAAATGAATTTTTCGACCTTGTTGTATGTTTTTCTTAAAATAATCAAGCAAACTGCTATACGGTGCTGTTTTTTCCACAGCTACTTTTTTTGCTAATTCGGAAATTGTAGGTTGTGGTCCCATCCAAATAATGTCGTCAATATCCACATCATTGGCGAAAATGATATCTTCGCCTGTATCGACATCGACAATGCCAACCATATGGGGCATATCCAAACCGAAGAAATACAAAAACGAACTGTCTTGTCTGAATTTATAAGGATTGGCAACAGCATTCATTGCTGATTCTTCGTTGCCTAATATGATAGCGATACCTTCCTTCAAGGAAGTTCTTAATTGATTACGCCGATTGGCGTATATGTCTTTTGGAAACATCTGTTATTATTTTTGTTTAATGAATAAACAAAGATAATTTTTTTTGAATTGAATAGCAAAATATGAAGGCTTATTTCAAAAAACCATATTTGTTGGATATATCCACGATAACTCTCGATAGAAATGCTATCTCTCCCATCAAACTGTTTTGTTTTCTGTCGTTATCGGGTTCTTCGCGTTCCAAAACAGCCATCTCTTCTACTTTTTTGTCTCGCATCAATTCCAAGATGGTTATTTTGTAATGCACTACGGCTTTCATTACCAAGTCGGCCAGATTAAGTTCTTCTACAGAAGTCTGTTGCAGTTTTTCTTCCAAATCTTCTGCCGACATCTCTTTCTGAGCACCTACGATATACAAACGACTGATTTTCGGTCCGTCGAATAACAACGGAACTACCAACTCACGCACAGCATCATCACTATGATTGATAAAATATTTTGTATCGGTCTGCCCATCTTTATATTCGTAAATAATTTGGTTACAAACTGCATTTTTAAATTGTTTAGTCATCTCATCTTCCAGTAAACCACTGATAATGAAGTCTGAAACTTTATATTTTTGATTTTCGTGAACAATTGTTTTTTCGCCATACCGCAACAACAAACGAATAATCTCCTTTTCTTGTAATTCAGCCACTTCATTGTCATTATTCAAAAGAGGTTGCTCCTGTCTTTCCACAGCCGATTGTTCTTCGGGTTGTTCATATTGAGAATAACTCCGTTTTGTCCGTTTTTTGTGGTACAATTTATTCAATGCATCTTTCAATAAATTTTCCTCAACATCCAATATTTTTGAAGTGTCCTTCACATAGAGCGACCGCGTGATAGCATCGGGAATCACCGAAATAGTTTCGACCACATCGTTTATCAACGAAGCGCGTTTCACCGGATCATCACCGGCTTCTTGTTTCAACAACGAAGCTTTGAAACGAATAAAATCCTCCTCGTTTTCATTGAGATAAGCCAATAATTCGGAACTACTCAACCGTTGCGATAAGCTGTCCGGATCATCACCTTCGGGCAACAAAACAATCTTGACATTCATACCTTCTTCCAACACCATATCAATGCCCCGTAAAGCAGCTTTTATTCCTGCGGCATCGCCATCATAGACAATCGTTAAGTTTTTGGTAAAGCGATGTATCAAACGAATTTGCGGTTGTGTCAACGCTGTTCCCAACGATGCCACTACATTGTCCACACCGCCCTGATAAAACCCTATAACATCGGTATAACCTTCTACCAAATAGCATTTATCTTTTTTCAGCACCGCCTTTTTTGCCCAATTTAAGCCATAGAGATTTTTCCCTTTGGAATACACTTCCGATTCGGGTGAATTGATATATTTTGGTTGTTTGTCGTTCTTTTTTAAGATGCGTCCACCAAAGCCTATCACTTTGCCCGATAAATTGAAAATCGGAAAGATAATACGACCTCGATATTTGTCATACAAGCGTTCGCTCGCATCACTTACCAACCCCAATTTCACCAAAAACTCTTTTTTATACCCCAAAGCTATTGCTTTGGTTGCCAAATCATTGGTAGCCGACGAACAATATCCCAATTCAAAATGTTCAATCGTATCCGGACGAATGCCTCGCTCTTGAAAATACGGCATTGCAATGGCTTTCCCCTCGTGATTGTTTTTCAAAATATCACGAAAATATTGCTGAGCAAATTCATTGACAATAAACAAAGCATCGCGTTCTTTTCGTTCTTCCTGTTCTTCGTCGGTCAACTCGCGTTCTTCAATCGCAATATTATATTTCTTTGCCAAAATCCGTAACGATTCGGGAAATGAAACACTTTCGTATTTCATTATAAACGAAGCCACATTGCCACTCTCTCCACAACCAAAACATTTGAAAATACCTTTTTGCGGTGAGACCGTAAACGATGGCGTTTTCTCATTATGAAACGGACACAACCCCAAATAATTGGCACCTCGCCGTTGCAAACGCACATATTCACCAATAACATCAACAATATTAGCGGTTTCTATAATAAGTTCTTTAGTTCGCGGATCTATCATACTGCAAAAATATCATATTCCGATATCAAACACCGCTTTTTTCACCGAAAGAAATCAACAAAAAATGTCGTTCCTTTATTGGCTTGCGTTTCAAAGCGAATATGTCCGCTTGAAGCTTCAAGCATCGCCTTCACCATTGCCAACCCCACACCCATTCCGCCGGATTTAGTCGTAAAATTGGGCTGAAAGATATGCTCTTGTATATCTTCCGGAATGCCTATTCCATTGTCGGTTACTGTGATTTGCAATCCGTTATCGACACATTTCAAACAGACTTTCACTTCTCCTTGCCGATTGGCAGGAATCGATTGAATAGCATTTTTTAACAGATTGTTGATGATTTGTGTAAAATGATTTGTATCAAATGAAAATAACACTTGTTCGTTACATTGGTTTTCAAAAACAACCTGAATATGCTCGTTGATATTTTCGTAGAGTTTCAAAATTGCTCTTATCTTTTCTACCACATCAAATTCGACAGCTTGTGCCTGCGGAATTGTTGCAAAATTTGAAAATTCGTTGGCTATCACTGTCAATGTTTCTATCTGTTCCAACAAAGTTGCTGTTATTTTGTCGATGAAGTCCGGCAAGTCGTTTTCGTGCGTATTCCAAGTTTGTTGCAGATACTGGATATTCAGCTTCATCGGTGTCAGCGGATTTTTGATTTCATGAGCCACTTGCCGTGCCATCTCCCGCCACGCCGATTCGCGTTCCGACTCTGCCAACCGTCGTGCACTGGCTTGCAGTTCATCTATCATTCGGTTATATTCCGCAACCAACCGCCCTATCTCATCATTTTTGCCATAAGTGATTTTTTTGTTCGTCTCTCCCAATCGCACCGATGCCAAATACTGCCGAATCACTTCCAAGGGTTTTGTGAGCGATTCACCCACAAAATACAATACAAAAAACGAAACGATGAGCAACAACAAAAACACATTGATAATGGAAACGACCATTCCCGCCAATTGTTTATGAATTTCCGTTTGCCTAGTAAAATAAGGAAAGTTGATATATGCCAACACTTTATTGTCGATATTGAAAAACGGCATATAAGCTGACAAAAACGACAGGTTTCCTATTTTTTCGGAATGCACATATTGCGTCAGTTTTTGATAATGCATCTTATCAAAAGCCTCTGCATTCATCTGTGTTCCAATCATTTTCTTTTCGAAAACAATTGGTCGTGAAGAAGCTAACAAACGACCATCGGGAGCATACAAATGAATATCGGAAAAAAAGACATTTGAAAATTCACTCAGCAAATTCGACAAATAAGTAATATCATTTGTCGTAAGGGTATCGTAATTTATTATTTTGTGTGACAACTCCACATTCAACGAAGCGATTCGCTCTTTTATTTCGCGTGTATAACGGGCATTGATGCGATTGTAGGAATAATATACCATTATGAGCAATACCGTTATAAAAAACGACATCAACATAAGAAAAACAGACCGCTGTATACGCTCCTTAAAATTATCGTTAAACAACTGTATATCAACAGATAACAACAACACACGATAAATCCCGATAAACACCAACAATATGATGAGGAAATACGAAAATTCTTGTAAAAAATCCCACGCTGTTTTTTGCTTATCGGTAAGAACTATTATCCGGTTATCACCTGCCCGATACAACAAATGTTCGTATGGTTTTTCATCAAAAATGCAATCGTTTTTATTTTTCAAAACCGTTTTAAATGTTTTGCTCGTAAACGGATATGCAAATTTTCCGTATTGCGACACCAAATGCCCATCGACATATTTGGCATAATCGTAATGTGACAAACGGTTGTAGCGTTTTGTATCGTATCCCAACAACAATTCGGGATACCCCAATTTTACGGAAATCAATTTGGAATCTATCTCAATGAACAAGCGTTTTTCAAGACTGTCGGGATAATAATAGGAAAACATTCCCAAATAACTGATGCGTCCGTTGTCGTTGTTTAGAAAATAAAACGAAGAATCAAAGACAGACACCGCACAAGCTTCCTTGGTGGAATCAAAGAAATGATAACACCCTATCACCTGCTGATTGTCCAACAACTTTAAACTGTCGAAAGGCTGACATACAGTAGATTGCACATCATAATTCACCCAAAAACCATAAAAATAATGTTGTTTCAGATAAGTTGTCAAAGTATCGACAGCACCTGTCTGCACATAATGTTTCACCACTTTATCGCGTTGTAGGCGTTCGGCAATATCGGGAAATAATGATTCGGCAATATAATCGCGTTCTACCGACAGCTTTGATGCCAACAAAATTTTTATACTGTCTTCTTTTTTATCAGCATAATAAAACACCCCTGCAACTACCGACAATGCCAAAAACAACGCCACTATCAAATGATATAAAAACGGCGTTTTAAAATACGATTTCAAGTGTATAAAAACGATAATTGCTATAAACAACAACTCGAAGACAATAATATCAATAACCTGAAATTCAACACTATAAAAAACTATAACAAACAGCAATATAAACGCTTCCGCATAAAGCAACAATGTCTCCGACTTGCTTTTAAAATTTGTCAGCACAACGGTGTATTCCAAAAGATTAAATGCAATATAGGCAATGAGCAAAAGCAACAATACGGCCAAGAAAGATGCCAACGAAACATTGGTAATGGTATAGATATAGAGTTCTACATTAGAATCGAAGATGATGCTTCGAAACAAAACCATCAGCAATGCCAACAGCAGAAACACCACAGTTGTCATTCCCCATCGAGCAAATTGCCCTTGAAGCTTTAAATCTTTCAGCCATTCAACCAATAACAACAAAAACCAAATATTCAAAAATGAATCACCCAACGAAGGAAATACCGCATTAAACGAATAGGCATACGGCTGAAAAAAATCAATTTGATAAAATAACGACGGCCAATGCAACCACAACATCACAATTCGCACAACGAGCAAAGCGGTCAAAAACAAACCTTTGGCTTTGAACGAAGGAAACGAAAAAAAAGCCTGAGTAAACAACAATACGATACCAATAAAAAACAAAAGCCATATCCACAGCGGAACAATCTCCCGAAACTTTGTTTTTTCTATCGAAAACACAAAGTTTCCGTTTTTGGAAATAATATTTTGTGTGGTGATATCATTGTGCAACGAAAGTGTATATTGCTGTGCCGACAAATGCAATAAAGGATTGAAAAACGGTTTCAGATATTGGTTGTGCACTCCGTAGTCGCCCCGAATAACCGCTACTGCCAAAACCGTAAAACAACCTTGACGAGATTTTTCCACCAAAATAATATGATGATCGTAACGAATTACTTTTCCTGACGGAATTTTCAGTAAGTCAGATGTTACTTGCAGCTGATTGTCATTCCAAGCCAATAACCGATTGTCTTTAAAGACATAAGTATAAATGGCATTGTCCTTTTCTTGCTTCAACAAAAATTGAAAAATAGAATCGGCAACAGATTGTTTTTCCAGAAACGATGCCGTTTGCTTGACCAATTGTTCCGTTGTTTGTTCCAATGCCAAATAACGACTCTGCACATCATCGTTCCACGACACCGAATACCATTGATACAACAGCGGCAAAAGCAACAATGCCAACACAAAAAACCGCCGTATCGTATTCATTTTATTTTTCAAATTATTGTTAATGATGATAAGACTCCCCTTTTATAATGGTATATGCCCTGTATAATTGCTCCACAAAAATCACCCGCACCATTTGATGCGAAAAAGTCATTTTCGACAATGCCATTGTCAAGTTAGCTCTGTCAAAGACTTCTTTACTCACGCCATAAGGTCCACCAATGATAAACACCAGTCGTCTGACAGACTGTATTTGTTTTTTCGCCACCAAATCGGCAAATCCTGTCGAAGTCATTTCTTTGCCTCGCTCATCGAGCAATATCACAAAATCGCCGGCGGTAAGTTGTTCCAACAAGATTTTACCTTCTTCTTTTTTTTGTATTGCTTCCGTATTGAAGCGTTTTTTCTTCGGAAAGCTAAGCACTTCTATCCGAAAATCGGTATAATGTTTTAAGCGTTTGGTATATTCTTCACACAATGTTTGCAGTTGCGGATTATTTGTTTTTGCTATCAACAATAATTTTATTGTCATATTTTCTTGCCTCCTTCCGCAACACTCCGATTTTTTTTGGTTATCCGCAATACAAATACTTGTCTACCAAATCTTTGACAGCTTCTTTATTGCCATACAACATCTCGCTCAACCCTTTATCATTGAAAGCTTTCAGTGTTTTTATGGTATGCTCGATAAATGCCTCAGGGAATAAATCGTTTTCCAAAAAGATAGCTTTTTGTGCTTCCAATGCTTCGGCAGCCTCATAACACGATGCCGGCAATTGCTCAAAATTATACTTACTATCTTCATCAAAAACATTGGTAGCCGCATAATAACGATTTGCTTTTTCCAATGCCTCGTCATCACGCAAGCCACGATAGGCTCCCAAAATAAGTCCGGCCAAAAGCAAGAAGATATTTGCCGAATTATCGGCCGAACGAATTTCAATCGTTTGTTTGTTATCGGCTTTTGGTGCTTTTGTTTCCAATCCGTTGGCTAATGCCGACATATCCACATCGGTAGTCCACCCTAACGGCACACGCACCAAAACAGAACGGTTGCGATCGCCCCAACAAATATTGGTGGGTGCTTCTTGGTGTGGAACCAAACGCAAATACGAAATAGGAATACGGTTTCCAAATGCCGACAGAGCTTTGGAAATATCCAAAACACCGGCAATCATCTTGCGTGCTACGGCACTCAATTTATTGTCTTCGAGCATCACATTTTTACCATCTTTTTCGAGTAAGAAATGGAAATGCAAACCGCTACCGGCGCGTCCTACGGCAATTTTCGGTGCAAACGACACCATAATACCGTATTTCTCACTCAAATTTCGCAATATCCATTTTGCTTTCAAGAGTTGGTATGCGGCATCTTCGGGGTCGGTCGGCAAAAACTCTATCTCGTGTTGTTCGAAATACTGTCCTTCGTGCTGAAATGTTCCCACTTCGGTATGTCCGTATTTTATGGAACCTCCCGCCTCTGCTATCAACAACATCGCATCTTTGCGAAATCCCGAAAACAAGGCAAACGGCGAAGACGAATGATAGCCTTTTTGCTCCGGCATCGGATAATACGGAATATCGGGTGATACCACATAATATTCCAATTCGCCCAACGCCTTAAAGTGATAACCGGTTTCTTTATACAAGAGTTCTTTGGCTCTTATCAAAATATTGACAAATGAATGACGGAAGGGCTTTCCGTCGGGCTCGAAAATGCGACAGAAAAACGACAATGTGGGAATTTCCGAAAACGGACTCACAAATGCCGTTTTATAAACCGGCTGAATATACAAATCACTTGACGAAGAATCTACAATATCGAAAATACTGGAACCGTCAATGCGTTCGCCATAGGTAAGAATAGTTTCCAAATACTCCACAGTAGGAATTACAAACGCCAGTGTTTTGATGCGTTGATCATCGCCTATATAATGGAAATTGACCATCTTCATTTCGTTTTCCACGAAATAAGTAATCATATCTTTCTTTGTAAAATCAATGGATTTTTTATCCAAAAACCGTTCTATGGGATTCAATAATGCTTTCATACAATAATTATTTTAATAAAAAAACAGCAAAAACTTTATTTATTGCGAGCAAGTTATAAAAAAAACTCACTCTAC
>CAZSHT010000052.1:0-10845 GCA_964606715.1 uncultured Bacteroidales bacterium | reverse complement strand
AAGCTCCGCTCGTTCCTCGCTCCACTTTTTGTCGCCACTAAGCCCAAACGTTATGCGTCAGAAGTATTGTTGAGGTAGAGCATTATTTTTGACTCATTGAATCTGTTACTATTCAGGCTTTGTTTGTAGCGTTTGTTGATTAATATTTGCAAGGATTCAGTCATTGAGAGTGTTGCATCCTCATAGCAAGGTTTTGTTGGTTCAGCCTCCGCCTCTGATTAAGGTCATGGCAAGATTCAAAAGATCATGGTGCTTTTCGAGAATTGCTACGGCTGAACCAGGCTTATTATTTTGATGTCGTAAATTCAAAGGTTGTTTGTAATAGCAAACATAATGCGTGATGCAAGGCTGTCGCATAACAAGAAGGTCAACCGGAGCACCTAGACAATGGTTGAAATTTAGCGCATGAAGTTCGCTCAAATTACATGGGGTACGGAATCATATTCCAGTTGCCCGGCGCCCGGTTACCCTTGGCGTTATGCCAAAAAATAATATGAGCAAAGAAAGCATAAAACTTAGCCTGCTAGATAATAGCCATGCATATTTTGCAGAATCAGTAGATAAAGCCTTGCAATCAACTAATGATGTTAGGCATTGGCAATTTGCCATTCTCCATTTAGTCCAGTCACTAGAACTAAGCATAAAAGCTCTTCTCAAGGAAATACATGAAGCTTTTATCTACGAAAATATCGACAATCCGAAAAACACTGTGAGCATAAGCCTTGCAATAAAAAGGCTAGAAAATACAAATATAGGTAACACTAAGTTATCAGATAAAGATAAAAGGCGAATAAAACAAGCTATAAACCTGAGAAACCAAATAACACATTCAGAGTATGAATTAACAAGCCACCATGCTGAAGCAAAATATTTTGAGTTATTTGGTTTTGTTGTCCATTTTCAGCAATTTCATTTGAATGTAGAAATTGAGGATATTATAGATAGTGATCTAATTGAGCAGCTACTTAATATTGAAAAAAGCAGAAAAGAATTAATATCAAAAGCTCATCATAGAATTGAAGAAAATGAAATTGAAGAAGATAACATATTAGAGTGCCCTAACTGTTTAGCGCATACCCTTGTTATAGAAGATGGGATTGATACTTGCTATACGTGCCGCAATAAAGCTATGTTAGTTGAATGCCCCCACTGCAAAAGCTTCTGTTTTGACTGGGAAATTGAATCTTTTGCAGAAGAAATTGATTATCAATATGAAGAAGGTCAGGTAATTATTTATAATGATTATGGTTATTCATACACAAATGCATGTCAGAACTGTATTGCAGAAATCAAAGAAGATATTGAAGAAAAAAGAATGCATGAGCAGTGTGAATGGGAAATGGAGGCATACTATCAAACCAAGGCATAACAATGTAAATCAACCTGACATTTTGTTCGCTAGCGCTCTCAAAATGACAGGTTATTTACGGCGTTAGCCGTAACACTTCTTGCAAAACTCAGGTGAATTTTTTGTTATTGAGTGGTTGCTTTCATCAACATAACTATAAATATGTTTGGCGCAGAAAAATAGTCCACATTTATGGCATTTGGTTGCTCCGTGCTTGAATAAATACTTTCCACAATACTCACATCTGTACTTTTTTACTAAACTCGGCAGTCGTGTTACTTCCTCAGCATGGAACATCCAAGAACAACAGTCTCTTGGCCCAGTTTCCCCGCCAGGATATATTTCTACCATTCCGCCGACTTCACTCAGTATTTCACCGACAATTTTCTTCCCGTTGTAATATGCAAAACCACGGCTAACAATACGGTCAAGCAGACCGCCGGGGCCTTGGCGGTTCTGGTCGTCTTTCCTGTCAATCTTTTCTGTCATAGTTTTAACATCCTCGCCACCGATCCCGGCGGCAGCTTACCTCTGGCGTTATGTGTATAAGGAATGAATTATGAAATATTCACTAATCATTTTACTGATGATTCCAGTATGTGTATTGGCAGAGACTATTAATTACTCATGCAATTACACTAGCTATAGTAATCAAGAAGGCAATCAAAAAGTTAAGGACAAATTTGAGTTAAATTTTATTATTGACCGCACAACAGGAAAAAGCTACTTGCTAGGTAACGCGGGAAGCTCTGAGGTCAAAGCTCTCGAATCTAAAGACAGGGTGGCTTTCTTAGAGGTTACCGCCACAGGCAACATCATGACAACAGCAATAGATAGTAAATTTAATTCAGTACATAGCCGTAATACAGTTATGTATGGCGAGATAGTGCCATCACAATATTATGGCAAGTGCGTTGTTAAGTAATTGTAATAATGTGTAAATTACTATGTATGAGATTATAAAAAATATATTCCCAACAAAACTATCCTGGTTCTTGGCGCTTGGCACCTTATCTTTGACAGGTTTGTTACTTTCAGACTCTTCACTCTCTTCAAAACTAGTAGTTTATTTTGGCAATGCTAATGACATAGTGTGGCTCATAGCGCCAATTATCACAATCGCACTTGGTACTTTAATTACACTGCTATCTGTTTTGTCATTTATCCACAGTAAGCCAGCACTACCAACTAATTATGAACGCAAGCAAATAGCTCGAGGCATATTTGCTTACGTACCTACCGGGACTAGTGCTGTAGAATCTGGCACGCACAAATTGTGTGCCTCATGTTATGAAAATGGTGAAACATCTACTTTAAATCAAACAAGAGAACCTAAGCGCATGATCGGTTTAATTTGTTCAAAAGGCTGCCCAAAACTAGTGTTTACACATTACGAGTCACCGTGAAAACACATAACAAATCGCTCCACCAGAATTTTACTACGCTACCGCTTCGTAAAATCCCGTGAGCTCAAGCGTTATGGCAATAAGGAAACGAACATCTTATGACTCCTGATGAATGGTGGAAAAACTTTGCGCTTGGAATGGAGCTTGATGTAGCTGGTACATTTATATTTAATGGAGTTAAAAGGTTAGATGAAATTGAAAACTTCTACTATCCGACAGATACATTTGAAATCTTATACAATCTTTCTGTTGGTATTGAGAGACTTTTAAAAGTTGCAATAGTTCTTGTCGAGCATGACAACCAAATGGATATGGATACGTTTGAAAAAAGTTTAATAACTCACAATGTAATGGAGTTAGCCAATAGATTGCAAGTTGCACATAACTTAAATTTATCTGGTGTACATGCTGAATTCCTGTCGCTTTTATCAAAATTTTACAAAACACATCGATACGGAAGGTTTTCTATAGGAAGCATTCCTGGGATTAAAGAAGAACAAAAGATATTTCTTGAGTATTTAAAAAAGCATCTACAAATTGAAACCCCTTCTGAAGATTCGTTTATTCCCGTTTATAATACCGACCAAATAAGAAAATTTATAGGAAAGGTTATAAAAAAAATAGCACGTTCGGTGTTTAGTGTTATTGGCAAGAAAACAACTGAACTGAATATTTACACTGATGAATTAAGGGGTGACTCTAAGGCTATACGTGTATTCTACGGGGAGCGACTTGACTTCATTGACGAGAGAATAAAGAAAAAAGAGTTGCTTCTTTTTCTAATTAATCCGCAAAGTACAGGTAAACACATTGACTTAATAAGGTCATTTGAAGTTCTCGACTTTGACCCAGAAATGGCTCCACAGTATATTAAAGCATTAGTTAATGAGTCCCATCTTCCAATGGTGGAGGGTGAAGTTGATGAGCTTTATACAGAGATTGAAAATATTGGAGAGAGAATAAGCATGGTTGATATCATTGATAATGAACACCTTTCCTATGAATAGAAAAAAGCCATAACAAGGCGCTGCACTCGGACAATTCAAAGCGGCACTTATTTTGCAAAAAAACGCAAAAACGTGCCACTTTGAATTGCCGGTGAGCTATGCGTTATGTTTAAAAAGACCAAGCCCATCACAGGAATAAAATGTGAGTAAAAATACAGAAATAATGGACTCTAAAACAATTGAGCGCCTAGATGAACTGCTTGATTATGTGCATCACGTTGGGAAACTCAATCAAAAACCAATTTTCAGAATAGAAGAATACAAACAACTGAATATATGGGAGCATGAGTTAAAAGGAAAAATCGGAATACAGCACAACATCATTGATGATGACGGTATTTCTATATGGTTGAGAATTGAACGATTAAAAAGACTAGCACCACCACCAATTCCTGAACAAATACAAGAATGGGTCGCTGTTGGAAATGATCCAGAAAGCAGCCCACAGATTAAAGAAAAATTAATAAAAACCTTACCAGAGCAAAAGGCTAAAAAACTGGTTGAAGAAGGAGTTGTAGCTGAAAGCGATGTTACTGATCCTTTAAAAGAACAAGTCACTGAAATAAAATTAAAAGACGTAATTTTCCGACTGGAAAATAATCCACAAGCAAAGGAAGATGTTAATAACTACCTTAACGAACATTGGTTGCCTTGGTCTGAAGAAGAAAAACCTCGCAGAGAAACTATTAAAATATATGACTCTTTATTTAGTCTTCAACAAGCTATTGAATCGCAAGGTGATGAACAGCCCATCGAATTAATTTGGGGTATTGGAATAAGTCGATGGGTATGCGAAGGACATAAAATAAATCACCCTTTGCTCGAAAAGCCAATTGAAATTGAAGTTGATAGAAAAGATGGGGCAATATTAATACATCCAAGAAATATTGAACCAACGATTGCCGTTGGTCCATATTTTGCGCTAGAAAATCCGGGTGTGGATGCTCTATTACGTTTTGGAAAAAAACATTTTTCCGAAATGTCAGAAGATATTGAATTTTCTCCCTATATGCACGAAAGTTTTGAACCAGTCCTGAGGCAGGCTTCAACGCATTTGAGCGAGAGTGGAACCTATTGGCCAAGTATAAATCCTGACAAAGAAAACCGTAAGCCAAATAATATAAGTGAATCTCTTGAGATAACAGATAGCTGGATAGTTTTTGCAAGGCCAAGAAGTTCCACAGGATTCATTCAGGATATCGAGCGTTTTCAAAAAAACCTTGAAGAATCAAAAGATACTGGAAGACAGATTCCTAATCCCGCAAAAAAGCTAGTCACTGAGTTATCAGACAAAAAGCCCTTACAAACAAGTGGCGTTTTTTTGTCAGGTGATGGGTTACCTTCCACATCAAGCATATCATCAAAATCAAAACAAAAATCTGAACTATTTTTTCCAAAAGCCTTTAATGATTCACAAGTGCAAATAATAGATAGGCTTGAAGGAAATGATGGTGTAGTGGTTCAGGGGCCACCTGGTACAGGAAAAACTCACACTATCGCTAATATAATTTGCCATTATTTGGCTACAGGAAGGAGTGTTCTTGTTACATCTAAAGGTGAGCCTGCATTATCAGTCTTGCAAGACCAAATACCTGAGGAATTAAGAGCTTTAACAATAAGTCTTCTTGCAAATGAAAGGCAAGGGATGAAGCAACTTGAAGCTGCCGTTGAGCTATTAGCTGGTCTGGTTAGCCAAACCAGTTTACGAGAATTGAATCAAGAGGCGGAATCAAACGAATTAAGAGTCAACCAAATCAAAAAAGAAATAGTCCAAATTGATGAACAGATAAAAGCATGGGGACTAAAACAGCTTAAACCTGTTGGGAAAATGCTTGCGGGCAATAGTACAGATGTTACAGCAATGGAGCTGGCTCAACTGGTCATAAATGATACCGGCGAACATGATTGGTTACCAGATGAACTAGGGTCATCTGAAAAATACACCCCAAAATTCACTGATTCTGATATTGCTAAAATTAGAGCTGCACGCAGGAAAGTAGGTAAAGATATTGTCTATGTGGGTAAATCCATCCCGAATACACAGGACTTACCAGATAGTGCAAATGTAGCTGCCATTCATGATGACCTTGCGACATCCGCAAAAATTGCCGAAAACTCTAAAAGTGAACATATTCCTCCACTTGCTGTTTCTGTAGAGAAATCTGTTGATCGAGCCAAGAATCTAACTAAACCACTGCAAACATTATCAGGCCTTCTGGAAATATTTGAACAAAATCTTTGGTTAAAACAACTTTTTAATTCTTGGCTGGAAGGTTTTCCTGAACCTGATGGCGAAACATCACTGGTTAATGAATTATTAGGTTCTTTGTCTTCATTGGCAAAAAGGAGGCAGCAGTTTGTTAAGACACATGTAGAAATACCAGAACCATTCGCTTGCTTTGAAGATGTACAAGAAGCATTGATCAATCTCACAAATAGCAAAAGAGCATTCAGTATTTTTTCTTTTGGTAATAAAGAAGCAAAGAGTATTATTGAACAAGCTCGCATTGAAGATGAGCCACCAAAAGATACTGAAATGTGGCAATCAATTCTTGATTATGTAAATTACCAAGATGATGTTCGGAAATTTATAAGAAAATGGAATCATGCGGGGCAAGAACTCGATTTACCAGAGTTTGAATATCGCTATGCGAGTTTGTTCAAAGATTTACAGTCTACTCATAAGTTAATCTCAGATGCTAGAACAATAGCAGGCCAATGGAACTTTCTGAATAAAGAAATCGTAGAGCTATTCCCACATGGAATTGATGTATCTAAAATTGTACGAAGCAAAGAAGAAATAGAAAAAACAATTCAAGCTATTGAATTAAATACATCGAGAATAAGCCTTGGCGCTCAACGTATCAAATTACAAGACTTAATTGAGAAACTCAATAAATCAGATGGCGACATAGCAAATGAAATAAGAATATTTGTCAAAAGCACCATAGGTAATCCTGAGTACTCGTCGGATAGTATTATTCAGAAATGGCAGGAATTGGTGTCTGAGTTGAGTCGGATAAATAAGTTATCGAGTCATTTTCAAGAGATTGAAAATATTACAAGTAAAATATCTGAGTCAGGTGCACCCAAATGGGGAAAGACACTTAGAACGGAGCCACTACTTGAAGATGACGACAACTTGACCCCTGTTGATTGGTTTGAAACATGGAAGTGGAATCAGCGTAAACAGTATTTGCATGAAATTGATGGGCGCGAGCAACTTAAAAAACTTTCTGAAAAAAGGTCGTCTCTTGATAGTGATCTAAAAAGAACATTCTCTAAACTTGTTCGTCTGAAAACAAATATTGGGCTGCACATGAGCATGACCGAACGTGTTCAAGGTGCGTTGATGCGCTTCGTGTCCTCAGTTGCAAAAATCGGGAAAGGCACAGGAAAAAGAGCACCAAGACATCGTAGAGATGCTTATAGGGCTATGCAAGATTGTTATGGTGGCGTTCCATGCTGGATTATGCCGACTTGGCGTGTAAGTGAAAGCTTGCCATCAGATTTTGGTTCCTTTGATTTGGTGATTATTGATGAGGCATCACAGTCTGATATTACTGCGTTACCTGCAATATTGAGAGCAAAGAAATTGTTAATCGTAGGTGATGATAAGCAGGTAAGCCCAACAGCAGCTTTTCTTGCTGAGGAAAAAATATTGCAACTTAAACATAATTTTCTTAGAGAGCAGCCATTTGCAGAGTTACTTTTGCCTGGCGTTTCTGTCTATGATCTTGCCAATGCGGTATTTCCGGGGCAGCGAATTATGTTGACCGAGCATTTTCGATGTGTAGAACCTATTATTCGATTCAGTATGCAATTTTACAATGAACCGCTTATTCCTTTGAGGATACCAAAATCATCTGAGAAACTCACACCACCATTGATAGATGTTTATGTTAAGGGTGGTCGTCGTGATGAGAGAAGTAAAATTAATGAGGTAGAAGCTGAGGCAATTATATCTGAGATAAAAAATCTGGTATCTGACCAGAAATATAAAGGGCGTAGCATTGGTGTTGTGTCACTGATAGGAGCACAACAGGCTAAATATATTCAAGACCATTTACTTGTGGCGCTGGGTGAAGATATATTTCAAGAATATAAAATCGCTTGTGGTGATGCTTCAACTTTCCAAGGAAAAGAACGAGACATTATGTTCTTATCAATGGTTATTGGTTCTGGTCAAGGTGCTGTTATGAGTAAAAGGGATGCAGAACAAAGAATGAATGTCGCCTTATCTAGAGCGAGAGATAGAATGTATCTTTATCGAAGCATTCAAGAATCTGACTTAAAAAATGAATCTGATTTAAGATTGAAAATCCTACGCCATTTTGTGTTCCCAATGCCACAAATTGAGCAAGTTGATAACCCTGCTGATTTATGCGACTCAGACTTTGAAAGGGATGTATATAAAAGACTCGTAAAGAAGGGGTATAACGTCACACCTCAAGTAAAGGTGGGAGCATTTTCAATTGATTTAGTTGTTGAAGGAGAGAACGATCAAAGGTTGGCAATAGAATTAGATGGCGATAAGTACCACCCTCCTGAAAAGTGGATGGATGATTGGAAACGTCAGCGTACTATGGAAAGAGTTGGCTGGAAATTTTGGCGATGCTGGGGTTCAAGCTACACAATAGATCCTGAAGGATGCATTGAAGATTTGGTATATGTGTTGAATAGTATGCAAATATATCCATGTGAAGGTAGTAGTGGAGTGAATATTTATACTGAACAGCGAGTATATGAAAAAGAACTTGAAGAAGAAAATGATGAACTTGATTTTAAGTTGGTGGAAAATTAAAAAACATAACAAAAGCATACACGCGGACTGCCAAAATCGGCGCGGCTTTCGCTACGCTACAGCCACACCACTTTTGGCGGCCGGTGATGCTAGGCGTTGTGTGTAATATGGAAAATTTGATTTCTCTGCATAGATACTGGGTGTGTGCTAATAGAATGAAATTGTCATTTTATGATGCGTTGACGATTTCAGGTATTGAGAACATACCAGATGAAATAAAATCTATATCTCATATCTTTATACATTCAGGAGATGTTGGGATATTTATGGGGGCTTGGTATAGCTATCTTTATGTTGTTATAGAAGGTTATAGAGAACTAAAACTTTATAACGAAGAAATAAATAAACTGTTAGAGAGTGACCATGTTGATCGTCTACGTAAATTTCGGAATGCTACATTTCATTATCAAAAAGAATGGTTATCTGAAAAGACAATGGGTATTTTTGAAAAAGACCTAGAAGATGACCATGTGGAGTGGGTTAGAGAACTACATATAAAGCTTGGAGACTTCTTGCTAAATTCTGTTAAGGAAAGTTTTAATCCTGAGACTAGAGCTAGAATTCAATCAGTAGTTGACATGATGGTCACACAACAATCAGCTCCAGCGGACGCCAAAAAGCGGCGCCGCTGAGCAAGGCGTTATGTGAGAAAAAGGGAAGGGATATGAAAAATATTGGATTTAATTTTACGACGAATGATTTCAGATACTGCGTAGTTGAAAATCAAGGAAATAAAATAACACTTTTAGAAAAAGATAAAATTATATATCCAAAAACACAAAGTATTGTAGATAGAGCTGGATGGCTAGAAACACAAATATGCCTTCTACTCGACAAGCATGAACCAGATAATGTTGGGTATAAACTGCCTTTAGTCTTGAAATCTACAAAACCAATTCAAAATTCATTATTCCCTTTAGGTATATTAAATCTATCTTGTCATAATAGAAAAATTCCAACTTCTCATTTTACCAGCCAAGGAATTAACGCTACAAAGTTTGGGCTTACAAAAAAAGATGATGTGTATGCATATGTCGATAATACTATTGGAAGACATCCTCCGTACTGGGACAAACCAACTAAAGACGCTCTCTTAACAGCATGGTTTCTGTTGTGAAAATCCCCGATAAGATAAGGAAGTTTGAAATCATAGATTTTCTTGGGAATGGAAATTTTGGGTTTGTATTTCAAGCATATGATCCACTATTAAAAGCTGATCGAGCAATTAAATTAATAAAAGTACCTAAACCGGATAAGTTTGTTGAAGCAGTAAAGGAGGCTCAAACATTAGAGGCATGTAGGCATAAGCATATCGTTGATGTAAAAGAAGTTGATGTTGCCATGTATGAAGGTGTGCCCTGTGTATATATTGCAATGGAGTACTTAGCAAAAGGATCAATTCAAAAGCACTTAGAAAAGCGATTTATATCTATACAAGATTCTTGCAAGATTATATCCGAATCATTGCTGGGACTAGAACACGCACATAATGCCAATGTATTACATCGTGATATAAAACCTGGGAATATTCTATTTGGAGATAATGGCGAAGCAAAGTTATCAGATTTTGGTCTTGCTTTAGATTATCACGTAGACCCATCGGATACTTTAGGTTATAGACCTCATCAACCCATAGAAGTTATTGATGGAAACCCCATGGATAAGCTAAGTGATATTTATGCTATGGGCATAACATTCTTCCGCTTGCTAAATAATATAGATGAGTTAGATTTTAATTTCTCATCTCTAGGTGAATGGAGAAAGGCGGTCAAGGGTAATAAGTATCCAGAACGAACTTATTTACCGCATATACCAAGAAACATAAAAACCATTGTCAATAAAGCAATTAACAACAACCCGGCCAAACGTTACAAGTGTGCGAGTGATTTCCGCCAGGCAATTGAAAGAATAAGTCTTTTAATTGATTGGCGGCCTTTAGATAACGAGCGCTGGATAGGTGTCGGATCTAATTCGGATAAGTATGAAATTGTGAAGAGTAAAAAAAGAAACGGTTGGTTAGTTGATTTTAAAAGAAATAACCGGCGCATAGCTGATTCATGTTTTAAGGGTCTTTCAGATGATGATGTGGACATTACGTTTTTTAAAATTATTTGTGATTCATGTGTGTAGGGTTTTTCATGCATAAATCACATAACAAACGCATGCACTCGGACAAAATAAAGCTGCGCCGCTTTGCTCTGCAACTTTATTTCGCCGGTGATGCGAAGCGTTAGGGCTATCAAAATTGGTCGTAGTGGCCACCAATGGCAAATATGTAAA
>CAZSHT010000051.1:0-11271 GCA_964606715.1 uncultured Bacteroidales bacterium | reverse complement strand
ACCTTTTTTCGAGTTGTAACAACTTAGCTCGGCATGCAGATATAACGCTTTGATACCCGTCAAAAACCTGTTCAGCCCCAAGATATGTAAGAACTTTGTGCAAAAAAGAAACGCAAAAATACAAAAAAGGTTGTTTGACTTCATAAAAAAGGCCTCCTTATTTTTTTAAGGAAGCCTTTTTTTTGCAAAGAGATATTTGAAATCTTCTATTGGTTGATTCCCAACAGATATTTTTCTATTCCTTTTACGGCACGGAAACCATCGGCAATAGCACTAATGGCATCGGCTGTTCTGTTTACGGCATCACCACCGGCAAAGATCTTCGGATCATCGGTTTGTTGTATTTCATTTACAACGATACGACCGCGTTCAATCTTTATCTTATCGGCAAATTCGCCTTCGATGAATGAATAATCTCCTTCTTGTCCGATAGCAGCAATTACGGAAGTTACTTCCAAGTGAGTATTGCTACCTTCTATTGGCACCGGTTTCGGTCGTGAAGCACCTTCTTCTTGTACCATTTCCGAACGGATAAACTCTATTGTTTTCACTCTACCGTTTTCGCCATGAATCTTCATCGGAATGGTTTGTGCTTCAATGTGAACACCTTCTTGTTCGGCACCTTCTATTTCTTCCCAGTCGGCCGGCATATCTTGTACCCGACGACGATACAGAATCGTTACTTCGGCACCCAAACGACGCGATACCCGTGCGGCATCAATAGCCACATTACCACCACCAATAACAGCTACTTTATCGCCTATCTCAACACTATTTCCTTTATTCACTTCTTCGAGGAATGTAACCGCTTGCATAGAGCCTTCTATTTCTTCGCCCTCAAGACCGAGTGTCCATGGTTTAGAGAAACCTACACCCATAAATACGGCATCGTATTTATCGTAAATTTCTTTCAATGAAATATCTTTTCCTACGCGTGTATTGTAATGAATGGTTACACCTATTTTTTGGATATATTCTACTTGTTTATCGACACTATCCAACGGGAAACGATATTTAGGAATACCATACATCGTCATACCGCCGGCTTTTTCGTGAGCTTCGTAGATTGTTACCGAGAAACCTCTCAATGCCAAATAATAAGCTGCCGTCAAACCTGCAGGACCGGCACCAACAATACCGACTGATTTTCCGTTTGCGGGAGCAATAACAGGATTTACTATTTCACGAATGATATCGGCATTTTCGGCACGCTCCGTAGCATAGCGTTTCAACCAACGAATTGCCACAGCACCTTTATCGTGCGGATCGTTTTCTTCACCTCTGTGTGTCATTACACAAACCGTTTCACAACGACGGGTACATACCTTACCACACATTTCCGGCAATGGATTGTTATCGTAGATAATACGAATAGCATCTTCATCTTTCCCTGCTGCAATCGCATTGATGTATTCGGGAATGTGCATATGGTCGGGACAAACTTCCGTACAAATACCACAACTGATACAACGACTGGCTTCGGCTCTGGCTTCGGCTTCTTCGTATCCCAATACAGCTTCGGCAAATGATTGAACGCGTTCGTCGGCATCCATTTCACGCATCGGCACTCTATCATAAGTATTCAACGAATCTTTGGTGGTAGAATGATACGAAATCAATTCTTTTCCTTCGGGATTGTCAATTCCGGGTGTCCACAAAAACTTATCGGGATCATCGGTTACATAGATATAGTCTTTTGTTAGCGACAAACTTCCTGTCGGACAAACATCTACACACAATGCACACCAACAACATCTTCCATTATCGACTCGTGGTCGTAATCCCGAATCACCGCTGTCACCTTTGATATTTTCCAAATTAATCATATCAATAGCCGCGTTCGGACAAATAGTTGAACAGTTTCCGCAACCAATACAAACATCTACATCATTATAATGAAGCCCTCTGTAACGGTCGGCAGTATCCGGTCGTTCATATGGAAATTCAATCGTATGAGGTGTTTTCCCAAATTGTTTTAAAGAGGTTAATGGTTTTAGTGTTCCTTTTAAATCAAAAAAACTCATAGTTTTATTTTTTATAAATGTTATCGTTCTACTTCAGGGGCACAAGTACCAAGACTATTCATAATAGCCGACACATCAGCTACATTTTGCCCTATTAATACATCTTCCAAAAGTGTTATTGCGTGTACATAGGCTGCTCCTCTCATATGGGTTCGCAACGGATTGCGAGAAACCCCATCGCTGGCAACATAAAAACCTATCTCTCCGCGAGACGATTCTACGCGCGAATAAGCATCGCCTTTGGGCAATACCCATTTTTGCGGATTCGGTATTTTATTGTAATATTCGCCTTCCGGCATTTTTTCCATCACCTGACGAATAATACGAATCGACTGACGATATTCTTCTCTACGCACCAATGCTCTTGCCCAAATATCACTGCCCTCTTGTGTAGGAACTTCAAAATCCAACTTATCATAAACCTCATAGGGCTCATCGATACGCACATCGCTCTTGATTCCTGCACCCCGCATAACTTGCCCTACAACACCGCGTTCTATAATTTTTTCTTTCGATACAAAACCAACTCCTTGTGTCCGTTTTTGGAAAATCGTATTTTCGAACATTAGATTGTCATAATCTTTCATTCGACCTTCCAAATAATCCATCGTGCTCAACACTTTATCTTTAAATCCTTCCGGCAAATCTCGACGAACACCTCCCGGCCAAATATACATATGATAAATACGACCTCCTGTCAATTCTTCAAACAGGTCTAAGATGTAGTTCCTATCTCCCACAGACCATTGTCCCATTGTGTATAAACCCAATGATCCGGCTTGTCCTGCATACCACAAATGCAATGATTGCATCCGTGCCAATTCCAAAAATAAAACACGAATATATTTTGCTCGTTCGGGAACTTCCCGGCCTTCTAATATTTCTACTGCTCTGGCATAACTTTCTTCTACCGAATCAGGCTCCGGCACACAAAATCGTGGTAGAATAGCAAACGCATTAAGCCAATTACGGCGTTCTTGTAATTTTTCGAAAGCTCTGTGAAGATAACCAAATTCCGATTGGGCACCAACAATTGTATCGCCTTTCACTTTCAAGCGAACCATCATATTCCCCGTAATCCCGGGGTGCTGAGGTCCTAAATATAATGTTGTAACTTTTTCCCTTTCCATCATTATCTAGAATATTTTTTAATGAAATCTTCCATATCTATATTGTTATGTTTGGAAATTTCTTCCCGTACATCTTTAGCATCTTTTCTGGCATCATTTCTGTCGAAGAAATGTGTTCTCGTAAACTCGTAAGTGTCAAATTCTTTGCGGAACGGCGGAATATCAACCCAGTCTTCCAAAATAAAATCATCGGGGGCGACAAGACCTTCAAACTGAATTCCAAACATTTCTCTAAACTCGCGTTCGTAGGTGTTCAATTGTGGCCAAATCATATCCATATTTTCCATTACCGGATTATTACGATCGATAAAAGTTTTTACAAATACTTTAAACTTATCTGTCGGCGACCACAGAATAAAAGACAGTTCAAATTTACCTTCTTCAAACCAATCGGCACAAGTAGCATGTGCCATATGAATAAATCCGACTTGGTCTCTCATATAAAACAACAATGCCGGCAATTCGCCTTGGTCTACGATAAAGTCTATTCTGTCGTAAGAATAATTATCGTTGGCCGTTACGCCTTTAAAAGCGGTCGTTACCCGATTTTTTACAGCTTCTTTAATTTCTGTTTTCATAGCTAATATTAATAATGATATTCACCAAAATACGGACTGTTTGGTGCTAATTTTCGTTGATTTTCACGATACCACTCATGGTTTTCTTTGTAGCGTTTTGCTCCGTCGGCTTTCCCTTCTTTTATCAACTCTTGCAATTTGATAAATCCTTGTATAACAGCTTCCGGTCGTGGCATACAACCATTAATGTACACATCAACGGGTACATAATGGTCTAGCAATTTGATGGTATTATAACTATCATAATACATACCGCCGTTTATGGTACAAGAGCCAAATCCTATGATGTATTTCGGATCTTGCATTTCTTCATAAACCTTTACAACGCGTTTTACCGTTTTGGTTGTAAGATAACCTGTAACCAACAACACATCGGCTTGGCGTGGTGTGGCTGCTCCGCGAATCCCAAATCGCTCGGCATCATAACGGGAAGTCATTGTAGGGGCTATCTCTATAGCACCACAACCTGTTCCGTAAGCAAGAACAAACAACGAATTTTTTCGTGCAAAGTTCTTGATGATGTCTACTATCTTTTGTGAATTTTTATCTGTTCCTCTCATGATAATCTCAAATTAATATATTACAGCAAATAAAATGGCAAGTAATCCGAAAAATAACGGCCAACCATAAAAATAACGAACCGCTTGTTCGGTTCTGTATCGCGGTGTTGTCAGCCCATATAATACAGGAATAAGATACAAGGCAAATGTTTTTAGAAGAAGTTCTATTAAATTACTTGCACCTCCCATAAATATATCAACAAACAATGTCAATTTTACAAATGCAAAAATAGAACCTGAGGTCATCATCAGACCTAAATATTTTCCTCCAAATTCGGAGATAGGTCCCGATGCAATTTCAGTAGGAGCACCTATTATATCGAAAGGAGAATAATGAAACATTCCCAACATTGCCAAGACGCCTGTTATAAACGCAAATGGCGAAGACATCAGCATCCAAGTATCTGTTTGATGTTGAATTGCCAATAATCCTGTTACGGAAGTTGTTTTATATTGTACCATCATCGCTACCAAAGCTAAAACAAACGGTATCTCATAGCCTACCATCTGCGACAATCCACGCGTAACCCCTATGGCTGAGTTCGGGTTCCCTGTTTGTCCTGCTCCAAGTGCCAATCCTAATGAACCAAACACCATGATGTAAAGCAAGAAAATCAAATCACCATGAAATGAAAAGTTTGGAAACCAATTACCGTCCGTTAGGATAGGAATAAACATCAATGAAACAATTGAAGACACCAACAAAAATGCCGGTCCCATCCATTGCATTGCGCCATGATGAACATTCGTGTCTTTTGATTGTAATTTCAACAAATCAATGAAATTCTGATAAACAGGAGGTCCTTTTCTGTTTTGTACCCGAGCGGTGATTTTACGATTAATCCCTCCGTAGAACATACCTACCGTAAATGCTACGATAAGTGTGACGATTGCACCTACAATTTTATATACTATATCCATTTTTTTAATTTATTTTTAAAGACCAAACCAACTACGACCAAATAATAATAATATAACTAAAAAGGTAATAACATAAATAGCATATGTTTGTCCATTACCACTGTATAAGCGACGCGTAAAATCAAAGAATGCTTCTAAGCCCTTTCCGAATGAAGTCCAGTATTTGTCCATATTTCCCCGGAGCATCGGCTCTATGGCGCGTTCAAACGGTTTGTAAAAATCCAATTTGAAATTCAAGCTCTCATGTGGCATTGGTATTTCACCGGAAGTACTTATTTCTTTTGTCGATACATAACGGGTGTTTTTGCGTCCTTTCAGGATAATATATAGCAAGAAGAATACAAATACAACCACTACGCTATACCAAACATACATCAAATTTACAGTGTCTCCCCAACCGTTTAAAATCGTTGACATTTCCCACCATTTCACTGTTGGGATAGGATAGTTTATACTGATTAATCCATTCTCAATAATTTTAAACAAATATCCGGGAAACGCTCCTAAAAAGACTGAACCACCGGCTAATATTAACATTGGTAATACCATCAACAGCGGAGCTTCTTTTACATGAGCATATTCTTCCTCTTCTTGTCCTAAGAACAAGCCGAACAAGAAACGATAAGCATATAAGAAAGCTGCTGTACTGGAAAAGAAAATAACAATTACCAGTAAATAGTTACTTCCTGTAATCAATGACTCATACAAAAACCATTTCCCGACAAAACCACCCAAAGGCGGAATACCGGCCAACGCAATGATTGAAATCAAAGAAGCCAAGAAAGTCCAAGGCATTTTACGAATCAATCCGGTAACTTTTGTCATATCGGTTGTTCCTGCTTGTCGTTCTACGGCTCCTACTGCAAAAAATAAGGTTCCTTTGAATAAGGCATGCATCACAGCCAAGAATAAGGCCGCCATCATTGCTAATGGTGTGCCTACGGCAACTCCCACAATGATATAACCCAATTGTGCAACAGACGAATAGGCCAATAATTTCTTGGCATCATCTTGCAATACTGCCCAAACGGTTGCCATTACAGCCGTAATACCGCCTAACCAAGCAAAAATAGTTCTCAATAAAGAAGCTTCCGGAAGATGAGGTATTAATGTTACAAATACCAATACCATTCCATAAACACCCATTTTTGATAATGCTCCCGAAAATACTCCGGTAAATGCCATTGGTGCATTGGAATAAGCTCCCGGTGCCCAAACATGTAAGGGCATCATCGCTGCTTTTACCCCGAACCCCGTCAACAACAATATCGGTATCACAATCTGATACATATGAGGCATTGAAGTAAATCCTACGACCAAAGCATCTATTGTCATACTGCCTGTAAATGCGTAACTCAACACAATAGCCATCAACATAGCATATGCACCCAATGCACTAAATATCATATATTTAATGCCAATGCGTTGCACATCGTTACCATTATAAATAGTGATGAGATATGATGACCAAGTCATGATTTCCCAAAAAATAAATAACGACACTAAGTCTTTTGCCAAGATAATGCCCATCATTCCAAATATAGAAAGGATGAAGTTCATGTAGAAATATCCTAATTTTTCCTTTCCATGCATATATGGAATGGCATAGAACGCCGCAAAGAATCCTAAGCCCAAAACAATGATGCTAAATAAATACGAGAACGAAGACAGTCCAAACGAAAGGGTTAGCCCGCCTAAATTCATCGATGTGGTTTCTCCTATCGGAACATTCATAAAAAACCATACGGTCGCCGTTACGATGGTTCCTAAGAACACTATGTCTCGTGCAACACCTGCTACTTTATCGGCAAAATAGGTCAAAACTGCCCCTGCCAATAAAACTATCAATACTATAAATATACTGCTCATTTTCTATTGTTTTTCAATTAATGACTAACCACTGATGACAACACACTGTGAATATATCCGCTTGTATCCAACAAGTCGGCGGAAGCTTTATGCAGAATACCTGTTATCAAATCCGGATAGAATCCAATCAAAATAATAACAGCCCCTAATATCAACATCGAAGCCATCGCGTTGATTGACGGTTTTCTATAAGGGATTTCTTCATATTCATCATTTTCTTCGCGTTTCACAAAGAACATTCTGTTGACAACACGCAAATAATATACAACCTCGACAAGACTGACCAATAAAACCAGTCCTATGATAAGTACCATTTGTTGGTTGGCAGCTGCCATCAATGTGTACAGCTTACTCCAGAAACCGGCAAATGGCGGTAATCCGATAATAGCAAAAGCACCTAACGCAAATAAGAATGCGGTAATAGGCATAAACTTGCCGACACCATTCATTTCAGCAATAAATTTATTCTTTGAGTTGTAAACCAAATAACTTCCCGACATAAACAACAATGATTTGATAACGGCATGGTTGAACAACAAGAATAAAGCGGCAAAGACACCTTCTTCTGTTCCTATTCCAAAAGCCAACATTGCCAATCCCATTTGTCCCATACTGGAATAAGCCAACATTCGTTTAATCTTATCTTGCTTAAGAGCTGCAAATTCTGATACGATTAAGGTTATCATTCCCATAACCACTAAGAATGTCATCGTTCCTTGTACATCAAACAAAGTAAATGTCAAACGAATAATCGTGTAAATACCGGCTTTTGCCACAATACCGGCAAAAGCAGCTCCTACAGGACCGGGAGCTTCGGTATAAGCATCGGGTGCCCAACCGTTCATCGGAAACATTTCAGCTTCTATACCAAATGAAGCAATGAAAAATGCCAAAATAGTAAACTTATAAATAGGTTTTAGGGTGTGTGCTTTTATGGCAATATCTGCCATATTTAAAGTTCCCAATTGAGAATATAAAATCATAATTGCCAACAATAAAAATGTTGATGCCAAACCGCCTATCAATAGATATTTGAAAGTTGCTTCGGCAGCATTACGACCTTTATAAAAAGCCGTCAACCCATAGGCTGATATTCCCAAAATTTCGATAAAAACAAATTGGTTAAAGACATCACCCGTCAGCACAACACCAACTGATGCCGTAACGAGCATCATCAACAGGGTAAAGTATTTTGTTGCCGGTTCAAAATCTACATTATTTTTAAACCGATAGCTATAGAGCCATATGAGAATCCCCATTAAAATCATTAGGGTAATCAAAAAACCGGATAGTGGTGAGAATACCAAATCAATACCCCACGGGGGACCCCATCCTGCTATTTTTTCTACGATTGCTCCGTTTGCCATCGTATACGACAACAAGTTTACGGCTAAATACCCCAGATATACTAATACCAATCCGGGAATAATTCTCACTGATTCTTTCCATAATTTCCCGAACAGCGGAATTAAGAACGCTGCTAATAAGGGAATTGCGATAAATAATACTGGACTTCCTACCATTTTAAATTCTTTATTTCGTCAATTGAAACTGTTTTATGATGTCTGTAAAGTCTGATAATTAAAGACAATGCTACGGCTGTTACGGCAAAACCGATAACAATAGCTGTAAGGACAAGTGCTTGTGGCACAGGATCTACGGCTTTTGCTGTTTTCGTCAAAGTATCTTGAACGGTCGGCGAGAAAATAGGAGCCGTTCCACCATTCAGATATCCTAAAGAAACCAACAAAAGATTAATTCCCGAGTCAACGATGCTCATTCCTATTATAATCTTTAACAAAGACTTCTTTACCAGTGCGGCATACAAACCTATCAATATCAAACTTATTGATGATCCGTAAAAGCCTATTGTAAGTAATGTGTGTGTTGTAATATCCATAACTTATTCGCCTTTTTCATTTAATAATGTATATAAAAGCCCCGTCAACTCAGAGCCTACTTTAAAGCCAACAGCAATGTAGATTATTGGGATAACACCGCCCGAAAATAAGTTATTCATGGTTTCTCCCAATGGCAAGAAATTTTCCAAAAACATCTTACCCATTATCAATCCAACTAATCCTATTCCTGCAAAAGTAACTCCTGCCAATGACTCAACCCACATAATAATGGAGTGTTTCACCTTGTAATCTTTATATGCCAAAAGCATCAACAAGAACCCTGTTGCAATGATTACTCCGCCTTGAAATCCTCCACCGGGTGTCAGATGTCCATGAATGAACACATACGCTCCCAAAAGAAGAATCGGAGCAAACAACAGTCGCGAGCCGGAAGCAACAATTTTACTCGACGGCAACAAAACAGCCTTTTCTTCATCGTGTGAGCGTCTTCTATAAAGAATACTTCCCAACACACTGGCTGCTAAAAACAATACGGTAACCTCACCCAAGGTATCAAAACCCCGAAAGTTGACAACAATAGATGTTACTGTATTAGGCACATTTAAGTCGGTAACTGTTTTTTCCAAATAAAAGTCCCGCACATTACCTTCCGGAATCCTATCTGCTCCAAAAGGAATCACAGAAAAGACATCCACTAAATAATAGCCGATAGCTATTAATAAAAATAATACTAATACCTTTTTCATTTCAATGGTGATTTTACATTTCGTTTCTTATGGTAATCTTCTTCATAGCGCTCTGTATTCCGAATTGTAATAACAAAGATTATCGTTGTCAGAGCAACTCCGATAGCCGCTTCTGTCAAAGCCACATCGGGAGCTTGTAAAAAATAAAAGAAGACCGATAAGATTAAACTAATAATAGAAGTCCCCAGTGTTGCATACAACAGGTCCTTTTGCACTACCGAATAGATAGCTGCTGCTATCATCAATACGGCTAAAAATATAAATAATACTAAATATAAAGTCATTAGTCCTCCTCCTTATTTTCGTTAGTCGTTACACCCTTGTATGTATCGTATTCTTCACCCCCTTTCAAGAATGGTTTTATTCCTGCTTTATAAGCTCCTCTTGCTAAAGCGTGAGAACTGATAGGATTTGATAATGCAATAAAGATTATCAGGACAATTGCCTTCACAAACCAATCGGGTTGTATCATTCCAACACCCAAAACCAACCCCATTCCTCCAAGAGTGGTTGCTTTTGTTCCGGCTTGCAAACGGTTATAAACATCCGGCATCCTATAGATACCTAAGGCTCCTAAAAATAGGAAGATACTCCCTACTATTATAAAAAATAAGCCCGCGTCGTATAATATTTGATCTATCATAGTGCACCCTCCAAATATCTAGCGATTACTATTACTCCTATGAAACCTAACACACCATAAACTAAAGCAACATCAAGATAAATGAAGCGTTGGAACATGTAACCCAACAATACCAACCCTGCAACAGAGATGGTGGTCATTGTATCTAATGCTACGGTGCGATCGGCAGCGGTAGGCCCTTTAACAAATCGTATAAATGAGAACAATAGTCCCAAAACGATAAATGCTAAGGCAAAATAAATAATGATTGTTTCTGCGCCCATAGTTTAGAAAATTTTTAATAAGATTTTTTCAAATGTCTCAGCTATTTCCTTAAAATCTTGCTCCGAATCTAAGGTCTTTACATCTATCCAATGCACATAAAAAGTATCATCAATAATATCTATCGACAGCGTCCCCGGTGTCAAGGTAATACTATTGGCCAATACCATTTGAGCATAATCGGATTTTAACTTCGTCTTGAAAGTTACAATACCCGGATTGATAGGCAACGACGGTGCGATAACACGACGCGCCACATCAAAATTGGCTTTTATCAATTCGCGAAGAAAAACCAAGATATAAAGAACGATATAAAACAGTCGGACAGGGGAAAGGAAAGAGAGGGTACAACATTTTAAGAAGCGACTTGTCAATAAGGCTATCAGCAAACTTGTGATAAGCCCTACCAACACTTCTTGCGTCATTAATGTTGAAGTAAACCCCAGCCAAACTAAGAACAGAAAACCCCAAGTCAAAAAGAACTGTGAGATTTTAGCTGAAAAAGATGTTGATTCTTCCATAGTACATTCTTTAAAATGAGAGTGCAATAATAATACTTTTAGCTTTAAAAAAAATATTTTCTTCTGCTATTTCAAGCATATTATTAAACACATTAATCGATATCGTATGTTTTTATGTTTTAAAATAATTTTATTTTCTATTAATTGGCAGCCACT
>CAZSHT010000050.1:0-11375 GCA_964606715.1 uncultured Bacteroidales bacterium | reverse complement strand
TCTCGGCATGTTGCATAGCTACAATAAAAGGGTGATATTTACTCATTCCGCCAAGTTCCATAGGTGAAAGCGGCCAAAGATCGTGAACCTCGTAAATATATTTTGCTCCGGATAATTTTGCCATTTTTCGAGCTACATAATTATCGCTCGGATATGTTGACGATGCTATTATCACATCGGGTTTATATGTTTTCACAAAATAACTTGCTTTGTAAAGTGTTTTCTGAATAAAAGCAAACATATTTTTTATTCTGCCAATTCCATTACCCGAATATTTTGGTGTTTTCACCCAAATGTAGCGAATACCTTCAACAATCTCTTCTTTTATATCTTGCTGTATCTCAGGATTATACTTTCGTATATGTGAATGTGTTGCCACAAGAATAGTAACATCGTGTCCGAGCTTTATCCATTCTTTTGCAAGATAATAAGGGCGATATTCCATTCCCATTTCGGGAGAGCCTGCATAATGATTGATAAGAAATATGTTCATTATTTTTCTAAAATTTTCTGATAAACTTCAAGAAGTTTCCGTCCCTCCATATCCCAATTATATTTTTTCAATACTGCTTTTCTCCCATTCTTTCCCATCTCAATCATTTGAGATTCGTTATTCAACAAAGCAATAGTAGCATTGGCTATTGCATCTATTGATAAGGGATCTACCGTCACACCACACCGATTGTCATGCAATATCCTTTCCCAATATGGAAAATTGGAAGCTATTACAGGAATACCAGCCAACATATACTCAAACATTTTCACCGGCAAAGAATCAAGATAATTAACCAATGGGTATAATGTTACAAAACCTATTTTCGAACGATTTAAGATTTGAATTATTTCGGTTCTATCAATAAAACCATGGTATTCCACATATTTCCATCCTTCAGATTGTTTGCATTTATATTCGAAATCCTTTGTTTCAAATTTTCCGGCTAAATGTAATTTTATTTTTGTTTTTTTTAGACTTTCTATCAATTCAAATACTCCTCTATATTGAGCTAAACCTCCAACATAACATATCGCATTTTCTTTTTTTGAAAAATCGAATTCAGCGAAATTTTCTTCCAGTATTGGATAATTATTTATATCAATACTATTTGTATTAATCTTCCGAAAACGATCTCTAATAAACGGCGTTGCAGCACATATATAATCAAATTGTTTTGCTGCTTTATTTTCTTTCCACTCAATAAATGTTGAGAGTATTGGTTTAATATATTTGTTTAAGTAAGGTTTCCCATAAATTTGCCTGGGTAAATCTTCATGAACATCATAAATAACTTTTTTTCCCTTCTTTTTTAATTTAAGTCCTATTGAAATTAATTCCGGATCATGGAAATGGTATATCTCACTATTCAAATTCATTGCTTTTTCAAAAGCTTTTCGCGAGTCTATTCTCATTCGCTTTATTCGAGACAGCTGCCTTAGCCCAATATCATATATTTTTATTCCATCTTTCACCTCATCACCCAAGCCATCTGCAACAATCAAATTCACATCATATTTTTCCGTTAAACTTTTACATTCTTTATAAAGAATACGAACATCACATCTTGGATGAACAGTTGTTATATGACAAATCGTTTTTTTCATTTTTCTTGTTTAAAATCAACGCCTTGCAATAAAAACAAAGCAAAAATAGAGAACGACATTCTAACATCAATAATGGAACTAGATTTCATGATATTCAACAAAAGAAATAACAACACAATGTTAGTAATATATTTTGCTTTTCCAAACCAATAAATTGTTATTATAAAAATAATAAACAACAATAAACCAACCAATCCCATTTCAAACAATATTTCCAAAAAGATATTATGAGGATAATAACGACCATCAATACCATTTCTAAACAAAAATCCAAAACTACCTATTCCATACCCACCCAAAGCGTGAAGAATATCTTTAAAAAACATATCAACAACATAATAAATTTGCTCAATTCGTGTAGCTACCGATTTACCCATTATTCCTATTGTTTCATCTTCGCTTGATGTAAACAAAACAAAAAATCGTGATATTGTTGTCAACAACAAACTGGTTATTAAAGAAGCATAACGCCATACAATAATCCCCCCCACTATCATTACGCTACTTAATGCTAAAATTGTTTGTTTCAATTTTTCTTTTGAAAAAACTAAGGATATCGTTGGAATTTTCACTTTTTTCTTTATCCACCACAATAATATCAATAATAATGCAAACAAAAGTGGTCCTCGCCCTCTTGTCATTACCATCAAAGCCAACAATAATATTATGACTATAATTTTAAGCCAATGTTTGTTTATAATAGGAAGAGATGTCGTTAATAAAAGTAAAAAAGATGTTGCCGAAACAAAAGAAGATGCCAAATAAAATGAAGCATAAATCATAAACTGAACGCTTTCCCTTTCATAGGTAGAAGACATTGCATAAACATAAAGATACCAGATTGAGAATCCCAATGAAAAGAACACAAATAATTGTAAAAAATATTTAATATTAAATCGGCGACCAAGCCACAATGGATACAAAAAAGCTATTACATTTAAAATAAACCGAAATGTTTTTTCATATTTATAAGACGGCGAAGGTGAGTAAAGTAAAGTAAAAATCATCCATATAAAAAAAACAAACAAAAAAAACGATGCATAAATAATTTTCGCAGGAATATGTTTGTAATTAACTATTCCTAGGACAACAGTATCTAACAACAATAAAACACTTGTAATCAATGTAAAATCTACCGGAACATTTATTCCATGAAATAAAAAAAGACTTTTAAATAAACCTGAAAAAACAAACAATATAAATATAAATTCCCTCATTTACAGTAATGTATTATATCTTCATAACAAACAGCATATTCTCTCCACTCTTTTGTATTAAAATTATTATTATGCCATAGTATTGTAAATTGACCACCATAATGCTTTATTATCTCGGACAAAGTAACAAACTCATTATAAAAGCTTTCCATAGAATGTGCTTCTTGCTTCACAGCAACATCCATTGCTATTAAAGGTTGTTCTACTAAACTTAATTTTTTTCTGTCCAAAATATCAAATACAGCATACGATTTTGCTGTTCCTGCTCGAAATCCTGAAAAAGAAGAAAAGCCAACAGTACTATCATAACACATTCCACTATCGGCCCATATACGCCAAGTCTTAGCAGGTATAAATCTTAAATAATGTTGCCGTCCCTCTTTTACGGTTATAGATGCTACATTTCTCAAGCGTTGTAATTCCTCTTGAAACATCGTAGCATTATCTGCACTTTTATAACTTCCATGTATTCCTACACTATGTCCTCTTTTTAAAATACGATTAATTTCATCTGCTATTTTTTTGTCTTTAATATCATAACGCACATCATATTCACCTAAAATTCCGGGAATAAAATAAAAATGAGAAATCAAATTATTTTGCTCCGATATTTTCATTAAATAATCAAAAGTATCATACGGATCATTTTGATTATAAAAATAGGAATTCACAAAATCGCTTGTTGTTTTCAACCAAAGAAATGGATTCTTACGGTTCAAAACATCTCCCAGTAATGCTTTAAAATATTTCAACAATTTATCATAGCGACGAAAATCATCAATATCATGAGTGATGTATAATGAATATTCTTTTTTATTCTTTTGCAACGAATTGTCTAATGAGAAAAGCATATTCCACAACAACTCAACATACTCATCGACAATCGGTCTCTTATGAAAATTATTTTTATAAGCCAAGGTTAATTTATCGGGAAAACGATTGTGTATATCGCGTTCATTTTGCACATATTCTTCCCATCGTGTAAGCATAAAAAATGATGATGCAAAAATATCGACCTCACAATAAAAATTATTTTTTTCTTTAATAATTGACGGCCTCCCAAATAATACCGGTAAATCTTCCTTTTCACACAACGCATGCTTTAGATAAGAGATTGATGTCGGCAAATATTGTTTATGCAAATAAGTTTCTTTTGTTATAGAAGAAAAAAAATAATCTGTTATTATGACATTAGCCCCATTTTCCAATTTTAAGACATAAGCCGGCTTTTCGTGTTGATGAAAAACAACATCAAATCCTAAGAAATCCTGTAAAATAAGATTTATAATGTATTGTTTTTCAGGCCAAAAATCTTTTTGTAAAAATACCTCAATTTTCATCTTTCAATCGATATTTTATTACTTTCGCCGGATTTCCTCCTACTATTGCAAAATCAGGAACATCATTTACCACAACGGCTCCTGCCGCAACAATTGCTCCTTTCCCAATTGTTACTCCTTTTAAAATTGTCACATTAGCACCTATCCAAACATCATCTTTTATTATAATAGAAGCATATTCATGACCTTGATGTTTCATAGGAACATCAAGCTTTTTAAATTTGTGATCGCGTCCCCATATCACTGTTTTAGGACCAATCATAACATGATCGCCAAACGAAATGTTCCCCAAAAAATGACATCCTACATTAGCATAAAAGTCATCACCTATCATTATTTTTGAGTCTCCTACAATACGACAATAAGGTTCTATTTTAGCAGTTCCCAGAAAATGCGTATTAACAATTACAACATGCTTATCTATTTTTATGTTTTTTCGAAACAATGTTATTCTAAGCAACAACATCTTCAAATCAACATATACATTTTTCAACAAAAATTTTATTATCTCAAACATCGTTTTATGATTCTAAAAAAGGTTATAACCAAAGAATATAAAAATGGTAACGGATTTACGGTTTGCCATTCGGCAAATGCCAACTTATCACCTTGTTTCAAATTATATTTAAATATGGGCCAATAATGTTTTCTGCAAAATAAGTTAATCAACTCATATTGCAAATAAAAAAAATGAATTTTCTTATCTATATTCTGACTTTGCCGAACAAAAGGCATTCTCATAGCATCACACCACTGAGTATATTGTAGATCTACTCCTGACAAATGCCCAACTCTATGCCACATCATTGATCGTAAATTTATTTCCATCAATTTATATTTTCCATCTCTAACATCATACTTAAACTCCGGCTCATTGATTCCCACCAATTGCATTTCATGAAGTAACAAACGCCCTTGTCGTTTCACCTCCTCCGGAGCACCATTAACAGCACTTGCAAAAACACCAAATTGATTTGGAAATTGAGATAATTTTTGACCTACCCATTCATTAACAATTTCACCTTTAGATGTTCTATATCCTACATAAGCATATACATTATCACTTTTTCCGGGAATTATTTCCGACACTAAGAATGACACCTTTTTTTCAAAAAAAGGAATTATCTGTTGTTTAAAACTTTCCCACACCTTTGAATTTTCTATTATCTTGTTTCGAAAAACATTGTGTGTTTGCATATCTTGGTGTTGTGCAGGTTTTATTATAAAAGGATATTGTATGTTTTTTATCTTTTTAAAATCAGAAGTTGTATACAAATAAGCAGTCTTAGGATACGGTATTCCTAATTTATCACAATAAGCATATTGCTGCTGTTTATCTAAAGATTGAATCACATTTTTAGGATTAAATGGCAAGAAACAAAATTCTTTTACCGAATCATATAATGTTCTCAATATTTCTATTTCAAAATCTGCTGTTGGATACAACACTAAATAACCATATCGACGATGCAAGTGCTTCAATGTTTCATATAACAAATTGATATTGGAATAATTTAATTTTCGTTTTTCAACCAAACGATAACATAAATTGGCATAAGAAAATGTTTGCCACAACAATACGATAGGTATTTTTTGTTTTATGCTTGACAATTCAACAATAATAGAATAAGCATTTATATTACTTCCTAATACTATTGCGGCTCCTCGCTTTTGCTTATTCATTTTTTATATGTTTATAAATTCCAAAGAATCCTAATTGTTTGACATAAAACAATATTACACCAAAACGCCATCTTTTTTGAACAACAAAAGTGTTTATTTTTTCCAATACGAGATACAAAACAGAAGGGAAATTATATATTTTTCCTAACACAAAAACCTTTAATATTACCAATATCTTTGAGAGACCGGTCAATGTTTCAACAACAGGAATCTTATCATGTTGTCTCACAGGAATAAGTGAAAATCGCTTTGTTTCAACATCTAACTCCAGCAACAAAGATGTTCTATTTACTTTTTTCCATTTTTTATATGTGGGCTGAAAAACACGATGATATAATCGTGTAACATTATATACTTTTTTCGGCTTTTGTGTAGACATTTGAACAGGTGGTAAAATATAGAAATTGGGAAACAAGAAATTTCCTAATGAGAAAAAAGCTTCTTTCCCATTATATGTTATTTTTCCTTGGATACGATGCGGATGCATTCCTATTATTGCAAAAACTTTTGAATGTTTTAATAGTTTTTTTGCCAATTGGATATTCTTTTGAGGAGGTAAACTTACATGTTCTCGTCCCCAGTGAAAAAATAATATTGCCTGCTCTCCTTCCGGTATTTTTTCCAAATCTGCAAAGATTGTTGTTTCATCAAGAGGAGCTACACCGGGATTATTTTCTCCGGCAATCTTTACCTGATTCAAATAAGGTTGTCCATATTCACAATATCCCAATATCCACAAGGCAGGTGCTATCTTTACAGGTTTTCGTGCTTCATGCAGTGTTTTTCCTGCTCCGAATACCTGTACCCCCCGCTCTATCAGAACATGTCGTGTTTCTACAATACCCTCTTCACCTTTATCTTGAATATGATTATGTGCCAAATTAACAACATCTATATTCAGTAGATTTAGATATTCCAATGCACCATACCCCGTAAATAAAGTAGCTTTAGAAGCTACATATGGCTTTTCACTAATAGCTTGTTCTAAATTAACAACACGCTTATTTGCTTCATTAAAATTACAATTCCTTACAATCTGCTCTATATTTGCATTTTGCAAATCTCCACCCAAAAACAAATCTCCGGTAAATACTATTTTCATTTTCCTTTTGCAACATTATTTACAATAACTAACAAAAAAACATAATACAACGCCAAAACTATAACATAGAGATACATGAATGAAAAAAATGAATAATGTTCATAATAAACAACTAGAAATATTATAAGTGTCAATAATAATAATCCAAGTTGCCAAAACAATGCTATTTTTTGTTTTTCAAACACAATATTGGTTAGACTCAATGGTGCCGTAATAAAACGCATCCAAAACAATGGCACCAATACCCGTGCATAAACACCTGCTACTCGCCATTTTTCACCTAAAAAAAGAACAAATAATTCTTCTGAAAAAAAATATAACAACACAAATACCGGTAATGATATCAATACTAATTTTATCAATGTTGATTTAAAAATTTTATGAGCTTCTCCCGTTTTTTGTCGAGAGCTACTTGCTTCCTGCATATATACCTGTCCAAATGCTTGTCCAATAAAAACCGTAGGAATCCCTAATATTCTGTTAGCCATAGAATAAAACCCCAAAGTTCGTATATCAAACAATGTCGTAGTAAATAAATTTGTCAAATTTACAGATAATACATTTGCAAAAATAGAAGGCATCGACAATTGCGGAAAATTACGATAACGCTTCGCCACTCTTTTCAAATCCTCAATTTGCAGACTTTTTATCGTTTCTTTTTGCTCTAAAACCGTTTTCGACAAACGATAATTTCCAAAGAAAAAAGAAAATACTTGTCCCAAAATTAACCCTAAAGGCCCCTGTTTCAACAATCCAACAAAAATATTTACAACACTAAGTCCCAAAGTTTTAAAGACATTAGCTCGAGCAATTATCTTAAAATGTTTAGTTCTAGTATTATAATAATTTAATACATTAAATAATCCTATAAAAAAGATTGAAAAAGGAATAAAATATAACCATGGTGCGATAGCTGGTGTTTTGGTTAATTGAGCAATAAAATCTCCCCAAATAACTACGACCGCCAAAAAAATAACACTAAAAACAAATGCAATAGAAGCACCTAATAATACTAAAGCCAAAGCATCTCGTTCTTCCTTTGGCAATACTATTGCCATCTCATAACGAGCATTTGCAATAGCCCCTATTACACTGGTAAAAGATACAAATACAGCCAATATACCAAAATCTTCGGGAGCATAAATACGGGAAAGAATCGGCATTACTGCAATCGGAATTGCTTGAGCAATAACAGTTCCACTTAGCAATGTTATTATATTTTTACTAAACTCCGATTTTAATATTTTCAACATCTTTTCATTTCTTCTTACAAAAATATGACCGACAAAGGTACAAAAAAACAAGTATCTATTTTTTTCATTCACCCAAGCATTATTTCTCACTCCAAGCACTCAAATTCGGTTCTGAATATTTTTTTTGTATTTTTGTCGACAACCAATAAAGAATCACATGATTTACATTTTTCTTACTTTTTCACTAGCTTATCTTCTTGGTTCTATTCCGTCTGCTGTCATTGCAGGAAAAATCACCAAAGGGATTGACATTCGCGAACACGGAAGTCATAACGCCGGTGCTACCAATGTATTTCGTGTATTGGGAGCTAAAATTGCCATTCCTGTTTTTTTGGTTGATGTCCTCAAAGGGTTTCTTGCCGTATACCTACTCTCTGTTTTTTCATTAGATGATTTCATTTCATGGCCTCCTGTTACTCTTAAATTTATACTCGGTATGCTGGCCGTATTAGGTCATGTATTTCCTGTCTTTGCAGGTTTTAGAGGAGGCAAAGGCGTGGCAACGCTATTGGGTGTTGTCATTGGAATTATGCCTTATGCCGCATTATCGGGTTTAGGAATATTTATTCTTTTTTTCGTTATCACTCATTATGTTTCGGTAGGTTCTATTTTTGCAGGACTCAGTTTCCCTATCTTTACCATCTTTATTCAACATAATGAAGATCCTTGGATTATCGGATTTTCATTATTTGTAGCGACCTTACTTCTCTTCACTCATCGTAAAAACATAAAACGACTCATAAAAGGAGAAGAATCAAAAATACAATTCAAAAAAAATAAAGAATAAACGCCTCTTATGGCTACAAAAAAAGATACACGAATCGTCTATTTCGGCACTCCCGATTTTGCCGTAGAAGGACTAAAACAACTCGTTGAAAACGAATATTCTGTTGTGGGCGTTGTTACCGTTCCCGACAAACCTGCCGGTCGCGGACAAAAAATGACACAATCGGCCGTAAAACGCTTTGCTACAACTCATGATTTACCAATATTACAACCCGAAAAACTCAAATCTTCTGATTTCATCGATAAGCTCAAACAATGGAATGCCGATATTTTTGTTGTCGTAGCGTTTCGTATGTTACCGGAGGTAGTATGGTCAATGCCTCGCTTCGGCACTTTTAATTTGCATGCATCTCTGCTCCCCCAATATCGTGGAGCTGCCCCCATCAATTGGGCTATCATCAATGGAGAAACCGAAACAGGCGTAACTTCTTTTTTTATTAATCATAAAATTGATACCGGTGCTATCATCTTGCAAGAAAAAACACCTATTCTACCCGATGATAATGCCGAAACAGTTCATGATAAACTTATGTTATTAGGTGGAAAAATCATCAAAGAAACGGTAGACCTAATCATCGAAACCAATGGTAACGCCAAAACCATTGCACAAGAACACATTGCTCCCGATAATTTAAAATCCGCACCGAAAATTTTCAAACAAGATTGCAAAATAAATTGGCAACAACCTGCCACAAAAATTTACAACTTCATCAGAGGACTCAGCCCTTATCCTTCGGCTTGGACAAGTATGGATATCAATGGAAAAAATACGGAAATCAAAATCTTTGCTTCGGATATGGATATCACTCCTCATTCTTTACCTGCCGGCACCATTCAAACCGACTATAAATCCTATTTTAAAATTGCCACAACCGATGGTTTTATCTCCATTTTAGAATTACAGCCACAAAGTAAAAAACGCATGCCCGTAAAAGCGTTTCTCAATGGTATTGGCAATTCAAAACCTTCATTAACCATACATTAGAGCATCTTCCCTATGCTTACTATTTACACTCAAAATAAATTTCTTGCCGAAAAACAATATTCGTTCAATATTCTATTGACACATCTTTTGGGAATAGAATTTTCTATTGATTTTCACGAAAAACCGGAATATCGCCTCGAACTTTCCGCAAAAAAAAGCATCATCTTTGCCGATGCTTTTTGGAGCCGACTTTCTGAAAACGAACAATATTTCAATACTAAAAATATTCCTAAATCTATTCAAACATTTTCTTCTCCAAACAATTCTTATGATTTGATTTCCATTTTTCAAAATCAAGAAATCACTTATTCGGAAAATGATAAAACAACAAAAATTCCTGTCGATATTTTTGCATCTGCTTTTTTCATGCTTTCTCGTTGGGAAGAATTTGCAATAAAAACACGCGATAAATTTGGGCGTTTCCCCGACTATCAATCATTGGCACAACGCGAAAACTTCCATCACCGTCCTGTCGTCAATGAATACGCTGAATTTCTTTGGGAAGAACTCAAAAAAACAGGATGCCGACAAACAAAAAAAACATGGCAATATTCATTAAAACTCACACATGATATTGACTTCGGATTTCGCTACGATACTCCTAAAAAACGCCTCAAAGCCCTTGCCGGCGACATACTGAAACGACACAGCATCAAACAATTTTTCAACACCTTATCCGACATAAAAGCTATCAAACAAAAAACCATCAAAGATACTTACGACACCTTTGATTTTCTAATGGATATTGCAGAAGAAAATAATTTAAAAGCTCATTTTTATTTCATTGCGGGAAAACAAGGCGAAACAGATATTCAATACAACATTGACGACACCAATATAACGGCAACAATCGACAATATCAAAAAACGACAGCATCACATTGGTATTCACGGCAGTTGGGATAGTTTTGACAACTCGACACAATTGAAAATAGAAAAACGACGCCTACAAGACATTATAAATGAACCAATTACAGAAAACAGACAACATTTCCTTCGTTTTTCTGTTCCACAAACTTGGCAAACTCTTGAAAATCTTGAAATAAAAAAAGACAGCACAATGGGATATAGCAACGCCACCGGTTTTCGTTGCGGTATTTGTCATCCGTTTCCTGTTTTTAATATTCTCACACAAGAAACATTAAATCTCATAGAATATCCATTGATTATTATGGATACCGCAGCACAACGGGAAACAAGAACACCTGAACTGTTCGAACAAAAAATTATCGAAATTGCCAATGTGGTAAAATTGTTCAACGGGACTCTCACTCTCCTGTGGCATCCCAATAACTTCTACACAATAGAATGGAATGTATTTGCAAGAAATTACCGTTCACTGATTAAGACACTCGCTACTCCTCATAAATCCTGACTTCCATTGTATCGGCACATTCGTGCAACAAGGTAT
>CAZSHT010000049.1:0-11407 GCA_964606715.1 uncultured Bacteroidales bacterium | reverse complement strand
GAAAAGACGAGGTTACTTATGATGAATCCGGTACGCTCTATTTGTTTAGAGATAACCAATAAAACATAATGTGTTAAAAAAGGTTAATTTTCTAGGGAGTGCTGTTTTTTTATTTTTATTTGTAACAAAAAACTATTTTAGTCAGTTTTTCTTGTTGGTCAAAAATGGAAGCTACAAAGAACAAAATACTTATAGTTGCATCTAAATTGTTTGCACGCTATGGTTTTTATAAAACCTCAATGGATGAAATAGCTAAGATTTCTAGAAAAGCAAAAGGCTCATTGTATTATCATTTTGCCAGCAAGGAAGATTTATTTAAGGAAGTAGTTGCCAAAGAAATAACAAATCTTAAGAAAGAACTTAATATTGTAACTGAATTAAATATTAATTCCAAAGAAAAAATTAAAAAGTATCTGGTAAAAAGAATGGAAGTTTTAAATTCCGCAGCTAATTATCATGAAACTTTAAAAGCCGATTTTTTTGAGCATTTTGATTTTATTGATGATTTAAGAGAAGAGCTTGACGAATGGGAAAAATCCAAGATAGGGCAAATCCTTGAAGAAGGAATTAAAAACGGAGAATTTCTTGAAATTAGGAATAAGGAAGTTATCCTTGATGTATTCATTATGGTGCTTAAAGGATTGGAAATACCGTTTTTTATCCAAAATAAATATAGTAGTCTCGAACCATATTTTGACGATATGTTAGGAATTTTAATAAGGGGAATATCAAAATAATTTTTTTTTGCTAAAAAATGACTATAAAACGATATTAGTTTAAAAATGTAAAAACATAAAAATGGAAAAAATAACAGACTTAATCGTAAAGTTAAAATGGCTGATAATAACAGTTGTTGTTGTATTAACGGCATTTTTGGGTTATCAAATAAAGACCATGAAAATTAATTCGGATATCATAAGTTCGTTACCCGATGAGGATCCTATTGCCTTGATGTATAAAAATATTGGGAAAGAATTTGGTGGAAATGATATGGGAATGATTGCTCTTGAAACAGACAATATTTTTACAACTGAGGTATTGGAACATGTAAAACAAATTACCGACAGTTTGAAGGTTATGGAAGGTATTTCTACGGTTACAAGTTTAACCGACATTATCGACATTAAAAATGTTGAAGGAGGTATTGAAATAGGCAACTTAATTGATGAATACGATTTACCGGATACACAAACGGAGTTGGACAGTTTAAGAAATTATGTGTTTTCGAAAGAAATGTATAAAGGGGCAATTGTAAGCAAAGATGCAACAGCAACACTTATAATATTTACAACCCTTGATGGAGCAGATAAACAATTTATTGCAAAGGAGGTGAAAAATAAAATAAAGGCATTGGGTTTACCTGAAAAATTATATTTCGGTGGGTTACCAATGATGATGAATGATGTATCCGATTTAATAAGATTGGATTTGGCAAAACTTATTCCAATTGTATTCTTAATTATTGGTATAATTCTTTTTTTTAGTTTTCGTTCGGCAAGGGGTGTTATTATGCCTTTGCTTACGGCCGCTATTTCTGTTGTATGGACGCTGGGAACAATGTCTTTGTTGGGATACGAAATGACCATGATTTCCAATAATATCCCAATTATTCTTTTTGCGGTGGGAAGTGCTTACACCATTCATGTTTTAAACAGAGTAAACCTGTGCAAAGAAAAAAACAGAAAAAAAGCAGTAATTAAAGCACTGGCATATATTATTGTTCCGGTTTTTCTTGCAGCCATTACAACGGTTATCGGTTTTATTTCTTTCATCTTCGGAGCTTATTTAACGATGGTGAAGGACTTTGGCCTTTTTACTGCACTTGGAACTTTTTTTGCGTTAATATTATCCATATCGTTTATTCCTGCCCTTATTTCCGCATTTTCAATGTATAAGAAAAATACGGAAAACAAAGAATTGCAACCGGAAAAGAAAAATCTTCTAATAGAAAAACTACTTAAACCTGTTTTAAATCTTTTGTTCAAACACCCGAAAAACATCTTAACTACATGGGCAATATTAATTCTTATCGCCGTTGGTGGTATCTTCTTGATTAAACGGAGTGTCAATATGCAGGATTATTTCAAAAAGGATAATCCAACAAGAGTATCGGAAGATATTATGCAAAAAAAGTTTGGCGGTTCTCAACCCGTATTTGTAATATTTGAAGGTGATATGCAAAGTCCAAAGGTGTTAAAAACAATGATTAAAGCCGAAAAATACATGAAGAAAAGTCCTGATATATCTACAACAAATTCGGTTGCCGATCTTATTGAACAAATGAACGATGTAATGGGCGAAGGGAAAAGAATACCCGATGAGCAAGATAAAATAGAACAGCTATGGTTTTTATTAGATGGGCAAGATATTATGCCACAACTTGTCTCCGATGATTTGGATAAAGGAATTATACAATCCCGGTTAATTTCATACGATACTGAAAACATGAAAGAATTTATTGACTACATGAACAAATTTATCAAAGAGAATTCAACTAATGATTGTAAAATTAAATTAACAGGAATGCCTTCTGTATATGTTAAAATGGACAAAAGTTTATTTGAGAGTCAAATGAGTAGTTTGGCAATAGCATTGATTTTGGTATTGGTAATTGTAGGTTTAATATTGCGATCGTTTTCAAAAGGTGTGTACGCAACCATTCCCATTATTGCAACCATTGCCATTTTGTTTGGGTTTATGGGATATGCCGGTATTTCACTTGATGTGGCAACAGTATTGGTTGCCAGTGTTGCTCTCGGAATAGGTGTAGATTATTCTATTCATATCATTACGCATTTTAATCATGCTTTAAAAGAAACCGACGATGTTGGCAAAGCCCTTGAAGAAACCATATTAATGAGTGGAAAAGCTATCATTATTAATGTGGTATCGGTTGCCGCAGGATTTTTGGTGTTGTTATTTTCACAAATGGTTCCATTGCAAAATTTCGGACTTCTTGTTGCATTAAGTATGATTGGGTCAGGTCTAGGGGCTTTAACACTATTGCCGGTTATATTAATACTTGTAAACAAGAAAAAAACAATTTTAGCAAAATAAATATTTTATTAACCTTAAAATTCAAGTAAAATGAAAACAGTAAAATTTTCAGTATTAGTAAGTGCATTATTCTTTATGTTAGGATTTAATGCTAATGCACAAGACGGAAACACCATTTTAAAGAAAATGGATGAAGTAATGTATTCCCCAAAAGATATGACAGGGAAAACGCAAATTATCTTAATTGATAAAGCAGGGAAAAAGAAAATTCGTGAGGCAACAACCATTCAAAAAGGAACAGACAAAAGACTGTTCAGGTTTACAGCACCTGCATCACAGGCGGGTATCGCAACCTTATCGCTACCCAATGATGTAATGTATCTGTATATGCCTGCATTTGGTAAAGAACGAAGAATATCATCTTCGGTAAAATCATCAAAATTTGCAGGAACTGATTTTGCTTACGAAGATATGGAAGCCAAATTATTTGTAGATAAATATACAGCCAAATTATTAAAAACAGAAGGCAATTTATTAGTTGTTGAACTAATACCTACTTCTAAAAAATCTTCTTATTCAAAAGTTATAGCGAAATTGGATAAAACTAATTATTACCCTACCTATATGGAGTTTTATGATAAAGGAAATCATAAAATTAAAACGGCGACATATAAATTTGAAAAAATAGGTAAATATTGGAATGCCAAGGAAATAACTATGGTTGATTTAAAGAAAAATCACAAAACCATAATGAAAATGTCTAATGTTAAATACGACACAGGTTTAACGGATGACGATTTTACAGTTAGGAAATTAAAACAATAAATTAAAGAAACTTCTAAAATTTGTTAGTCTTAAGATTTTCAAGTATTGAAAATAATTAATGAATGAGTATTAATCAAATAAAACGAATAACAATAGCCATATTAATATTTGTTTCAGAAGTTTCTATTGCTTTTGCTCAAACAACCGAATGGACATTGCAAAAAAATGAAGATGGAATCCAGGTTTATACACGGAACCATCCAACCTCCAACATTTTGGAATTTAAGGCTGTTACTATACTTAATTGTAAAATAGACAAAGTGAAAAAAGTTATTACAAATGTTAATAGCGGTATTGATTGGATGGAACACATAATAGTTTCAAAATTATTAAAAACAGACCATAAAGGTAATATGTATGCCTATTATGAGATAGATGTTCCGTGGCCACTGGAAAACAGGGATATTGTAGTATTTCAAAAAATAAAAAGACAAACACCGGATAATTGGGAAATGACAATCTCTTCTATTCCCAAGTATTATCCTGAGCAAGAGGGTGTTACTCGTGTAAGGATTGCCAAAGGATATTGGGAACTTATTAAATTACAGAATAATAAGACAAAAATTATTTATGCTTTTTATTCTGACCCTGCCGGTAATATTCCTGCATGGATTGTTAACTTGTTCATCGTTGACAGTCCTTACGAAACGATGAAAAATTTAAAACAAATGTTCAATAATAAAAAATAGTAATTATGAAAAAATCAAATTTGTTTTTTATTGTTCTTTTAGTGTTATTTGGAATAACAAATATCACAAAGGCACAAGAAAGCGACAATAAATTAAAATTGTCGGGAGAATTGCTTACAGACCAACGGTTTTTACTCGACGACCCAAACGATTGGGCGTGGAACGAGAACCGCTTGACCATAAAACTTAACAAAAAAATCGCAAATAATTCCAAGTTTTACAGTGAGGTTTGGCTAAGAAATATAGGATTGCCTCAAATCAACTCATCGACAGACCTTTACAACAAAGGAATTGTTGACCCTTACAATCTTGAAGTAAGAGAAACATATGTTCAGTTATTCGGTTTTTTAACCAAAAACCTGGATGTGAAAATCGGTCGCCAACGCATTGCCTGGGGAACAGCCGATAAACTCAATCCTACCGACAATTTAAACCCGTATGATTTGGAAGATGTATTGGATTTCGGTCGTCATCGTGGTTCTGACGGGTTAAGTTTTGACTATTATTTTAATTCCGATTATTCATTACATGGCGCATATATTCCGTTTTTTGAACCGGCTAATATGCCCATCGGTATTTTTGCAAATGCACTGACACCGGCAATGGAAATGCCACAGGGTATGACATTAAAAGGATATACCGACCAAATTAATAGTCCGTCATACAATCTTGGTGAAAGTTCAACTGCAGGATTAAAGTTTAAAGGTTTTGCAGCAGGTTTCGATTTTTCACTAAGTTATGTTTGGGGTAGAGATGGTATGCCAATATCAACATATAATACATTTATGCCTGTTGATACAATGGGAGGAATAGCGATACATTCCGATTTATCATTTTACCGAACACATATATTTGGAGCCGATTTAGCAGGAAGTATTGGTGGCGTTGGTGTTTGGGCAGAAGCAGCTGCTTTTTTACCGGAAAACGAAGTGGTAATGACAAATGATATGTCTGCCTTTATCGGTGCTCCGGGTTTTCCTCCGGTAGGAACACCTGCTGAATTGATGAAACAAGATTCTGTAATATTAGAAAAAGAAGCATATGTGAAATTTGTTGTAGGTGCTGACTACAATTTTTCCAATGGTGCTTATTTGAACTGTCAATGGATGCACGGATTTATCAATGAAAGAGGAGCCGATAATCTGAACGATTATTTCTTTATCCGGTTTGATAAGAAATTTTTGGAGGACAAATTAAAAATTGCACCTCTTGGTGGAGGTTTCATTGTTTCCGACTGGAATGATATTGAAAATAATTATGCGATTATTTATGCCCCGGAAATCTCATACATGGCAACCGACAATGCGGAAATGACACTATCGGTTGCTATATTTGATGGTAAAGGGAATAATGTTTTTGTTAATCTTGTTAATTATAATATGTTAACATTTAAGTTAAAATATAGTTTTTAACTTTATAACGAATTAATAAAATGCATTATTTCCCGCACTTCTTTCATGGTTTTAGTTGCTGAGTCTTGAGCTTTTTCGGCGCCCAATTTCAAGTATTTGTTGATGCGATTGGTGTCTTTCTGAAGGTCGAGAATGCGTTCACGAATAGGAGAAATAAAAGCAATCATGTCTTCGGCCAGTTGTTTTTTCATATCGCCATAGCGAATAGACATATCGGCATAGGCTTGTTTGTAGAAAGCAACAGCGTCGGAAGAAGAAACTAAGTCCATTAAGGCAAGAATGTTTTTGACAGGCTCGCTCATTTCTTGATTTTTTTCCGTAGGTCCGGAATCGGTTACGGCACGCATTACTTTTTTTCGAATGACCTTGTCATCATCAATGAGGTAGATGCCGTTATTATCGCTTTTTCCCATTTTTCCGGAACCGTCGAGCCCGGGAACTTTTACAAGAGCATTTCCGAAATTGTAGGCCATAGGTTCAGGGAAAACTTCTACGCCGTAGAAATTATTGAAGCGTTTGGCCATATTGCGAGTCATTTCCAAATGTTGTTCTTGGTCTTTCCCTACCGGCACTTTTGACGCTTTGTGAATTAAGATATCGGCAGCCATCAATACGGGATATGTTAAGAGTCCGGCATTGACATTATTGGCTTGTTTTCGTATTTTTTCTTTGAATGATGCTGTGCGTTCCAATTCACCCTTGTAGGCAAACATGTTGAGCAAAAGATATAATTCGGCAACCTGAGGAACATCACTTTGCACATAGAGAGTGGCTTTTTCCGGATCAAGGCCGGTGGCCAAATATTCTACAAAAATATTTCGCACCCGTTGTTGCAAATCTTGTGAGTCGGGATGTGTGGTGAGAGAATGGTAATCGGCAATAAAGAAATAACAATCGTGCTGATTTTGCAATTCAATGAAATTTTTAACCGCCCCAAAATAATTTCCCAAATGCAGATGTCCTGTCGGGCGTATTCCACTAACAATTCGTTCCATATGAAAAAAATAAATTTAACTTTGTGCAAAGTTACTTGATATACCTATACGATATGACTAAAATAGATGATAAATTGTTAGACCATTTGTCGAAATTGGCAAAATTGGAATTTATAACTGACGAAGAACGCTCACAGATAAAAACAGACCTCAACCGTATGTTGGCGTTTATGGATAAATTGAATGAATTGGATACCGATAATATTGAACCATTGAAATATGTAAATGAAGATGCCAATCCGTTACGCGATGATATTCCTAAGATAGACATAACCCAAGAGGAAGCATTGAAAAATGCCCCCGACAAAGACAGTGATTATTTTAAAGTTCCTAAAATCATAGAACAATAAATGGCTACGCTCATAAAAAATATTAAATCGTTGCTTCAGGTAAGAGAAGAAACACCGAAGATGGTAAACGGAAAAGCAATGGCACAATTGCCTCATATAGAGAATGCTTTTCTCATTATAGACAACGAAGGTAATATCGAAGAGTATGGAACAATGGACACTTGTCCGCAAATACATTTTGATACGGAGATTGATGCGACAGGGCGTTTTGTTTTTCCGGCTTTTGTCGATTCGCATACCCATTTGGTATATGCCGGTAGTCGCGAAATAGAATACATTGATAAGGTAAAAGGTCTTTCTTATGAAGAAATTGCTAAGCGAGGTGGTGGGATTCTCAATTCTGCCAAACGCTTGCACGACACTTCCGAAGAATCTCTTTACGAACAGGCATTAAGTCGTATAAATGAGATAGGTTCACAAGGAACTTGTGCCGTAGAGATAAAAAGTGGCTATGGGTTGACGCTCGAAGATGAGGTGAAAATGTTGCGTGTTATTCGACGGTTGAAAGAAACGACACCGTTGGCTATCAAATCTACTTTTTTGGGTGCTCATGCATTTCCTGCCGAATATAAGAACAATACAGATGGATATGTTGACCTCATTATTGATAAGATGCTACCTCGTATTGCAGAGGAAGGGCTCGCTGATTTTATAGATGTTTTTTGTGATCGTGGATTTTTCTCTGTTGAACAAACAGACAGGATATTGACAGCGGGGGCAAAATATGGACTGCAACCAAAAATTCATGCCAATGAATTAGCACGATCAGGCGGTATTCAGATTGGAGTGCAACACAATGCGTTGTCGGTTGATCATTTGGAATTTGTGGAGCAAGAAGAATTAGATGTTTTGCTTAATAGTCAAACAATGCCTACGGTTTTGCCCGGGGCATCTTTCTTTTTGGGCTTGCGCTATGCGCCTGCACGAAAAATGATAGATGCCGGATTGCCTGTTGCGATTGCATCGGATTTTAATCCGGGTTCTTCACCGTCGGGAAATATGAAGTTTATGGCTTCGTTGGCATTAATCAATCAACATTTGTTGCCGGAAGAGATTTTAAATGCCGTAACAATCAACACAGCGTATGCCATGGGGCTTCATCAAACACATGGTGTTGTTGCCAAACAACGACCGGCAAATCTTATCGTTACGAAGCCGATGCCATCATTTGCATTCTTCTTGTATGCCCATAATACACCATTGGTAGAACGGGTGTTTGTTGGTGGGAAACTATTATAATAATTCATATCAACAACGGTATTTGTTGGAAAGACAGAGGTTTGCCTATCCCCAAAATCTTTCGTATTTTTGCACTTCACAAAATAGTTATTATCAAAAAAAATCATGTTTGAACAAGTATTAACAGAGCAAGAGACGATTCGTCGTCAATCACTGGAACAACTCAAAAAAATAAATATAAACCCATATCCTGCCGAAGCATTTGAAGTGTCGGTAACGACTGCTGAGATAAAAGAAAAATTTGATGAAACAATACCTAATTTTCAAGAAATAAGTATTGCCGGACGCATTATGTCGCGCCGTATTATGGGTAAAGTGTCTTTTGTTGAATTGCAAGACAGAACAGGACGAATACAAGCGTATTTCAAACGCGACGATCTTTGTCCAACCGATGATAAGACGCTGTATAACGATGTCTTTAAGAAATTACTCGACATAGGTGATATTATTGGAATAACAGGATTTGTCTTTAAAACACAAACCGGCGAAACAACCATTCATGTGCAATCGTTCAAGTTATTGGCAAAATCGTTACGACCCTTACCGATTGTAAAAGAAAAAGACGGTAAGACCTACGATGCATTTACCAATCCCGAACAACGCTACCGCCAACGCTATTTGGATTTATTGGTAAATAGCGACAGTCGTGATGTTTTTCTGAAACGCACCCGTATTATCAACAACATTCGACAGTTTCTAAATAATCGGAATTATTTGGAAGTAGAAACACCGATTTTACAACCTATCTATGGCGGAGCGGCAGCACGACCGTTTAAAACTCACCACAATTCTTTAGATATTGATTTATATCTTCGGATAGCCGATGAGCTTTATCTTAAACGCTTGATAGTGGGAGGGTTAGAGGCTGTTTATGAGTTTGCAAAAGATTTTCGTAACGAAGGAATGGACCGATTTCACAATCCGGAGTTTACACAAATGGAACTGTATGTTGCCTACAAAGATTACAATTGGATGATGGATTTGGTAGAAGAAATGATAGAGGCTAATGTCCTTGATTTATATGGGAAAACAGCTATTGAAGTGGGAGCGCATACTATTGATTTCAAACGCCCATGGAAACGCATCTCAATGTATGATGCCATCAAAGAACAGACAGGTGTTGATATTTCTGCTATGAGTGAAGAAGAAATGATGAAAACGGCTAAAGCATTAGGTGTGGAAGTTGACGAAACGATGGGGAAAGGGAAGCTGGTAGATGAGATCTTTGGGGAGACTTGTGAATCCAAACTGATTCAGCCTACTTTCATCACCGACTATCCTATTGAGATGTCGCCATTGGCCAAAAAACATCGTTCCAAGGAAGGTTTGGTAGAGCGGTTTGAACTGATTGTCAATGGAAAAGAATTGGCCAATGCTTATACCGAATTGAATGATCCCATTGACCAACGCACTCGTTTTGAAGAACAATTGTTATTGGCTCGTAGAGGCGATGAAGAAGCAATGATGCTCGATGAGGATTTCTTACAATCTATAGAATACGGAATGCCACCTACGGCAGGTCTGGGACTTGGTATTGACCGTTTGGTAATGTTGCTTACCAATGCCAACTCCATTCAAGATGTGTTGTTGTTTCCACAAATGAAACCCGATCGTAGTTTTATGGCGTTGAATGAATTGCATGATGTCTTGCAGAAAATGCAAGTGCCCGAACAATGGATAAAAATATTTCCGCAAATAGGAATTGTCAATATAACAAAACTTGCAGAAATAAAGGCAGGACAATTGCATCAGCAACTTTGCGGATTTAACAAAAAGAATAAATTAGGATATACAAACCCAACAATAGAGGAAGTAAGCCAATGGCTAGAAAACCAATAAAAAAAATTGCCGTTATCGGTACAGGGAGCTGGGCAACAGCACTTGTAAAAATATTACAATCCAACGACATTACTGTGGCATGGGTTGTCCCGCGAAGTGATGTTGCAGCATATATGGTAGAACATAGGCGTAATCCACGATATCTGAAAGATGTGGAACTCAATGCTGATAAAATGATAATTTATAAATCAGTAGATGCTGCCATTAAACGCTCCGATGCTTGTTTGTTGGCATTGCCATCGGCCTTTTTTCACGATACTTTCAAATCTATTGATGCATCAGTCATCCGCAATACACCGTTTATTTCGGCTATAAAAGGGATTATCCCCGACACACAAACTGTTGTTTCGGAATATCTGCGACTTAATTACGGTGTGCCACTTCGTAATATTGCAATTATTAGTGGTCCTTCTCATGCTGAGGAAATTGCGATGGAACGAAAAACTTATTTGACAATTTCTTCAAAATCGACAATTTTGGCAAAAGCCGTTAGTAAAACACTTGGGCTTGATTATGTTTATACACATACTTCTCGCGATGTCATAGGAGTAGAATATGCCGCCGTTCTGAAGAATGTTTATTCTATAGGCATTGGGATAGCTCATGGCTTGAATTATGGCGATAATTTTATAGCTGTTTTGTTTAGTCAAGCCGCTAAGGAGATGCATCGCTTTGTGATGAAATTGAATTTGCGTCGTCGTGACTTCTTTTCTTCTGCTTATATGGGTGATTTTGCCGTTACAGCTTATTCACAGTTTAGTCGAAATCGAACATTTGGAACGATGATAGGTCATGGCTATTCTATACAATCAGCTCAGAATGAGATGAATATGATTGCAGAAGGGTATTATAATGCAAAGGCTGTTTATCTGGTAAATATGAAGTTGCATGCAATAATGCCATTTGCCAAAACAGTTTATGATATTCTTTATGAAAATAAAAATCCCAAAGAAGCATTTTTGAAATTAGAGCATGAAATATATTGATACAAAAAGAGGCTTCAAAATGAAGCCTCTTTTTGTATTATCGCATATCAGATAAGATTATTTTCCGACTTTATA
>CAZSHT010000048.1:0-11515 GCA_964606715.1 uncultured Bacteroidales bacterium | reverse complement strand
GGATGATTGTCGAGATAATATCCTTTGAATTTCAGCTTGTTATGAGCATACCAGCCGATACAAAGACCGTCCAAAAGATTATTTTTGTAATAACAACGCATAATGTGGTGTCCCAAAAAATCATAGTAATCGGCAGAGCCATTGAGGGTGTCGTTACGAAGAGCCAATTTGGCTTTCAAAGCACCGTAGGGCCAATGGTAATAAGCCGTGTCGAGAAACTGACTATATCCATTTGTCAGCAATAAAGACAACCATATGATAAGACCAAGGCGTTTCATCTTTCTTTAAATCAATTTTTTAACGGTGCTTTCAGATAAAAGTTGCATTGCCGAAAAATCAAAATGTTCAATAAGGTTGATGCCGGGCTTTTTCCCGATTTCAAAACTCCCGAAACGGTTTTCTATTCCCAAAGCTTTGGCACCGTTTAGGGTAGCATAAGACAGCCAATCCGTAAATGGAATATGAGGAAAATTTTGTGTCAAAATTTGGAGTTCAAACAAAATGGAGAGTGTCGTTGTGGAGCTTAAAGAATCAGTTCCGATAGTTATTGGTATTTTGCTTTCTTTCAGTTTGTTAATGTTTGGAATGATGTTATGTAGATATAGGTTTGACGAGGGACATATACTCAAAAAAGGTGCTTCAAAAAATTCGGTTATTTTTTCAAAGTCTTCTTTTTCGGCAACAGTATTATGGACAAAAAGAATCGGTGTATCGGCATTTAGATATTGTGCCAAATATTGTGTGGGGCTAATGGATTCAGGAAGTGTGTCGATAGCAATGCCAAGGGTTTCAAACAGTTGAGCCAGTTTTCCTGTTTTGTTTTTCAGTAAATGCCGTTCATCTTCGGTTTCCAAATGATGAATGGAGAGGCGATTGTTGTTGCTCAGATTGCCTATTTTGTGTAATAATGAAGGGGAAACAGAGTATGGTGAATGTGCTGTAATAGAGCTTGTTAAGTCATTTTCTTTAAAACTATTTTGCAATTCTTTGCCTTGTGTGATAATGCTGTGGCTTTTCGAAGCGTCCAAACCAAACAATTCGATAAACGAATGGTAGTAGATATTGCTTTTTTTCTTCGTTTCGACTGTTAATGCGGTATTGCAAATATCACCAACGGCAACAATTCCTTGTTCATACATATATGCATCGTAAGTGTCGATTGCATTTAAATATTCATTGTCTGAAATAGTTTTCCGAATTTGTTGCACCGATGCAATAAAGTTGGGGAGCCCTTGATGTGGCGATATCTTTTTTTTCAATGCCGACAGTTCCAAATGGCAATGTGTATTAACAAATCCGGGCACAAGGATGCCGTTGTAAAACGCTGTTTTTTCGGTTTCTTTAGAATTTGCAAAACTGCCTACAGAGATGATGGTTCCGTTGTCATCAATTTCTATAACACCTTGTTTAATAGGTGGTTGTGTTACAGGGAAAACATAGTTTGCGGCAAGGCGTCTCATAGGTCTTTTTTTGAGGTATAATGATAACGGATTTTTGGCGTAGTAGTATCTTTTTGGGGTGTTATTTCGAGCGGTTTTGTAAATCTGTTTTGTTTCAGTCGCAATCCGCAAGACGGACAAAACAAATGGGTGTCGTTGATGTGTTCACCACAAGCCGGACAGCGAGAAGCATCGTTGAGCCATTCTTTTTGCTCTTCGGAGAACTGTTCTTCGCGAGAAGATGTTATGCCGAGAGCAAAATAGACTTCTTCTTTTATCTGTCGCGTGATGATAAGATAGGTTACAAAATAAAATGCTATCGACAGCGAAAAAGCAGTAACCAAAAAACTGACAAATGAAATCGTAGACAACAGGGCTGTCAGTAAAAAGAAAATCAAAATAGTATTTATAACAGGCGTAAAATGAATGGTGACGGAAATATTGTGAGGTGCTGTTTCCCATTCGATAGGATAACGGAAGTTTAGAAACGACGATTTGTATTTTACCGGTTTTGTTGTTCTGTCTTGATTCCTGTGAAAATGGGCATTCAAAAGCATATTGAGAGTATCGTCGGAAACAGCTTCGTCAATAGCGATTTTCAGTTTATATGTCAGGGGGAAACTCATTGGTTTAGCAAAAAATTAACAAATTTTTCGGTTGCACGACCACGATGGCTGATAGCATTTTTCTCATCGTCGTTCATTTCGGCAAAAGTTTTGTTATAGCCGGCCGGCTGAAAAATCGGATCATAGCCGAATCCTTTTACACCGCGTTTTTCCGAAAGAATGAAACCGTTTACCATTCCTTCAAAAAAATGAGGTGTTCCGTTTGTATCAATATAGGTAATCACCGTAATGAAACGGGCAGCACGATTTTTATGGTTGCCGAGTTTTTCGAGCACTTTGTTCATATTGTCTTCAAACGAAGCATTTTTACCTGCATAACGCGCCGAATAAACTCCGGGTTCTCCATCTAATGCATCAATAACAAGTCCGGTGTCATCGGCAAAACAAGGCGTTTGGTAACGGTCGTAGATATATTGTGCTTTTTGCAACGAGTTGCCTTGCAGAGTGGGGTGTGTCTCCGGAATATCGCCTTCAAAACCAATATCGTTAAGACTTTTTATGTTGAATTTGTTTCTTAGTATCTGTTTGATTTCTTGTAATTTGTGAGAGTTGTTGGTGGCAAATATTAAGGTTTCCATAAGACTGTAAATACTTTTCAATACAAGTATAAGAAAAAAACAGGAATGTGATAAGTTGTAACACAAAAAAAGGAGGTGTAAAAACTTACGACCTCCTTTTATTTCAAAGCAACAAACTATGGGATTTGTCTCCTTTCATATACTAAGACTGACAAATCTCAAAAAGGTTGTAATGAAAATTGTTTTTTTTTATTCTCCAATAATTTTCACCAATACGCGTTTGTCGCGTTTTCCGTCAAATTCACCATAGAAAATCTGTTCCCACGGTCCAAAATCTAATTTCCCTTCGGTAACAGCTACCACAACTTCGCGTCCCATCACTTGGCGTTTCAGATGGGCATCGCCATTGTCTTCAAAACCATTGTGCCGATATTGACTATAAGGTTTTTCGGGAGCCAATTTTTCGAGCCATACCTCAAAGTCGTGGTGCAAACCACTTTCATCATCATTAATGAAGACACTGGCGGTAATGTGCATGGCATTGACCAAAACCAGTCCTTCTTTGATACCGCTTTCTGCCAGGCATTTTTCTATTTCCGGAGTGATATTGATATAATCACGCCGTTTTTGTGTGTGAAACCACAATTCTTTACGATACGATTTCATATTCTATTTCTTGTTTTGAATTAATATTCTTTGGCTTTCAATTCATTTTGTAGCATCCGTAGGGCATTCATCGCTAAGGCACGCATTTCGTCTTCGCCCGGATAAACATGAATAGGAGCAATACGGTAAACGCGTTCCATCAACAAATTGACGAATAATTTGCTGTTGGCAATACCGCCGGTGATAAGAATAGCATCGACATTGCCTTTGAGAACGGTGCACATAGCACCGATTTCTTTGGCAACCTGATAGGCCATTGCTTCAAAATAAAATTTTGCTTTTTCATCATTCTGATGAATGCGTTTTTCAACTTCATAGGCACTGTTGGTGCCAAGATAAGCTACCAAACCACCTTCGCCGGTAACCATCTTTTTTAGTTTTTCTTTGGTATAATGACCGCTGAAAGCGGCTTCTATGACTTGTCCTACGGGTAAGGTGCCACTGCGTTCGGGCGAAAACGGACCATCGCCGTCAAGCCCCTGATTGACATCAATGACACGACCTTTTTGGTGAGCTCCCACAGTAATGCCTCCACCCAGATGGGCTACAATCAGATTCATGTCTTCGTAATTGCGCATAGTTGTTTTGGCATAATCGCGGGCAACAGCTTTTTGGTTTAAAGCATGAAAGATGGAAACTCTGCGGAAAGCAGGATGTCCCGATACGCGAGCCAATGGTTCCATCTCATCAACAACAACAGGATTGGCAATATAGGCTTCTGCTTCGGGAAGCGAGGTGGCAAAATCATAAGCAATGAGACCGCCTAGATTGCTGGCGTGTTCGCCAAACGGACTGTTTCGAAGATCATGCAACATGCGGTCGTTTACTTTGTAAATACCGGATTCTATGGGGCGTAATAAACCGCCTCTGCCAATGACGATTTTGATTAAATCAAGACGAATATCGGCTTGTTTTAATTCATCACAAATAATTTGTTTTCGCCACGGATATTGGTCGGAGATATGGTCAAATTTTTGTAAGTCTTCTTCCGAATGTTTAATGTTTTTGATGAAAATAGGATTGGTATTCTGATATACGGCAATCTTAGTGCTGGTAGACCCCGGATTAATGGCCAATATGCGAATATTTTCTTCGTGTAGTTTATAATCTTTATCTTCCATAAAAATGAGTGTGTTTCAAGATAGTAGGTTGGCAAGTGCTATCGACATAAGTTTACTCTGTTCATTGTCGGCACGAGAGGTGAGGACAATAGGAACTTGGGCTCCCATAATGACTGCTGCCGAAGTGGCTCCACCCATAAAATTAAGAGCTTTATACAATACATTGCCGGTGTTAATGTCGTGAACCAGCAGAATATCGGCATCGCCCGAAACGGAGTTGTCAATGTGTTTCAATAGAGCCGATTCTTTGGATATGGCATTGTCGAAAGCCAAAGGACCTTCAACCAAACAGCCGGTAATCTGTCCGCGTTGATTCATGGCTTTTAGTAAAGCGGCATCAACGGTTGCCGTCATTTTTGGATTGACCACTTCTACCGGTGCCAAAACCGCTACTTTGGGCATTTCGAGGTGCAGGCGGTGAAATACCAAAGTGGCATTATTGATGATGCTTATTTTTTCTTCTACGGTAGGAGCAATATTCATAGCCGCATCGGTAACAGCTATCAACTTATGGTAATAAGGCGTTTCGAACAATGCAACATGGCTCATTACGGGAGCTTGACGAATGCCGGTTTCAGCATTTAACACAGCTTTCAAAAGTGTTTTGGTGGGAACCAATCCTTTCATCAAAAAATCACCTTTTTCTTCACGAATCATACGGATACTTTCATTGCAGGCTTTTTCCTGATTTGGCTCATCAACAATTTGGTATTGATTTTTGGAAAATAGAATGTCTTGTGCTATTTCGGTTATTTTTTCGGCATCACCAACCAAGACAGGCTCTATCAGGTTTTGTTCGGTTGCCGACTTTACGGCTTCCAAAACATGTTTGTCTTCGGCAGCTGCAACGATAAGGCGTTTCGAAGTTTGTTTTTGAGAATGTTCAAATAACGATTTAAAAGAAGTGAGCATAGTGTCTTAGTTTTTTGAATTTACAATATGGAAAGTATCTTGTGCTATGACGAGTTCTTCGTTGGTGGGAATAACCAAGACATCGACCGAGGAATCGGGGAGAGAGAGTGAGGCTTCGGTGCCACGAATTGTTTTGTTTTTATCAAAATCAAAATGAACTCCCATATAGTTCATGTCGTGCATAACGGCAGCGCGTATGGAAGTAGCATTTTCGCCAATACCACCGGTGAAAATCAATGTGTCGACACCACCCATAATAGCGGCATAACTGCCAATATATTTTTTGATACGATGGATAAACATATCTATTGCTAATTGAGCCCGCTCATGACCTTGCTCGGCAGCTTCTTCCAATTCACGCATATCGGACGATAAGCCTGAAATCCCCAACAAGCCACTGTGTTTATTTATCAGCGTATTGGCAGTAGCGAGTCCCAATTCTTCTTTTTGCATGATGTGTAACAAAACGCCTAAATCAACATCGCCGGTGCGAGTTCCCATTATCAGTCCTTCTACCGGTGTCAACCCCATGGAAGTGTCAATGGATTTGCCGTGTTTAATGGCAGCTATCGAAGCTCCGTTACCCAAATGACACGAAATAATGCGTTGTTTTTCCAACGGTATATTTAATATTTCGGCTGCTCGTTTGGAAACATACCGGTGTGAGGTGCCGTGAAAACCGTAACGACGAATGGCATGTTTGGTATAAAACGAATAAGGAACAGCATACAAAAAACTATGTGTCGGCATCGTTTGATGGAATGCCGTATCGAAAACGCCTACTTGCGGAATATCGGGAAGCAGTTCGGTGATAGCATAAATACCTTTCAAATTTGGTGGATTATGAAGCGGAGCCAAATCAATATTGCGTTCCAATTCGGCAATGACTTCATTGGTAATCAACACGCTGGATTTAAAAGACTCACCGCCATGGACAACGCGGTGTCCTACGGCATCTATTTCCGATAAAGATGCAATGCTACCGTGTTTTTGAGAGGTGAGAACTCCTAATACATATCCGATACCACTTTGATGGTCGTAAATGTCGCCTTCGAGTTTTACGGTATCACCATCATGTCGGCTGTTTTTCAGAAACGAACCTTTTAAACCTATTTTTTCGACAACACCTTTTGCCAAAACAGTATTTTTGGGGATATCAAGAAATTGATATTTTATAGAAGAGCTGCCACAATTTAAAACTAATATTTTCATCTTTATTCTGTTGTTAATGGTTTGTAGGTCGACAAATCAAAATAGTTTATAGGTTTGCCTTTTTCGTCATACTCATAAAATCCGCGTTTTGTTTTTCGACCAATGTATCCGGCTCTTGCCAATCGTTTTATGATGGGAGAGGCTTTGTAAATAGGCTCCCCGAATTCATTATACATATTGTCTAACCAGCGGAGCACTTTGTCGATACCTACTTTATCGGCCATACCAAATGGTCCGAGAGGAAAGTTCAAGCCTTGTCGCATCATCGTGTCGATGTCTTGCATGGAGCCTACACCTTCTATCAGAATTTTACACGCTTCATTTATCATAAGGGCTACTACACGAATACTGATGAGTCCGGGAGATTCTTCTACCAAAATCATTTTTTTGCCTAACAATTTGGCAAAGATTTGTAAATGTTTCAATGTTTTTTCATCTCGATGAAGTCCTGTAACGACTTCAAATACAGATACATCGGCAATACTTGTGAAAATGTGCATACTCACACATCGGTGCGGATATTGTAATTCGGAGGCAAGTTCTGTAATGACGATGGTCGTTGAGTTTGTTGCAATGATAGTATCCGTGTCAACAAATTGTTCGATGCGTTTAAAAATTTCTTTACGAAATGCCACACTTTTTTCTCTGTTTTTTGAACGCACAGCTTCTATTACGAGGTCACAACCTTTGAGCGATTTACATTCTGCCGAACCATGAATACGCGACAAAACGGCTCGCTTTTCGCCTTCTGTCATGCCCCAACGATTGATGAGAGTATCGAGATGCTCTTCTAATTTTTGATAGGCATATTTTACTTTTTTATCATTGACATCGACAAAATAAATTTCCATACCTCGTTTGGCAATGGTGATGGCTAAGTTACGACCGACTTCGCCACATCCTACGATGCCGATTTTACTGAACAATGTTTTTTTTGTTTGCGTTAGCGTTTTATCTAATGCGTAATGTTCGATAGGTTCAACAATTTCCTTCATTTTGGGATAAAATTTTATAAGCCCGCAGCCTGATTGGCTGTGATGGCTATCATGTTAATAATATCATCAACCGAGCATCCTCTCGATAAATCATTGATGGGAGCGGCAAGTCCTTGCAGAATAGGACCTATGGCCTCGGCATGTGCCAGTCGTTGCACCAGTTTATAAGCAATATTTCCCGATTGTAAATCCGGAAAAACCAACACATTGGCATGACCGGCAATTGTGCTTTCGGGAGCTTTCTTTTGTCCGATAGCCGGAATGATAGCTGCATCGGCTTGCAGTTCACCGTCAAATTGAAATTGTGGTGCTGTTGTTTGTGCCAATTTGACGGCAGACACTACTTTGTCGACCATAGGATGTTGGGCACTACCTTTGGTGGAGAAACTCAAAAGTGCTACACGAGGTTCGATATTGGCAATGTCGGAAGCTGTTTTTGCTGTTGCTACGGCTATTTCTGCCAATTGTTTGTCGTTTGGTTCGGGGTGAACGGCACAGTCGGCAAAGACCATCGTTCCGTTGTCGCCAAATTCGTGGTCGGGCAACAGCATAATAAAAGCCCCCGATACGACCGACATATTAGGAGCGGTTTTGATATATTGAAAAGCAGGACGAAGGACATTGGCTGTGGCATTGTCGGCACCGGCTACTTCGCCGTCGGCATCTTTACATTTGATAAGCATTACGGCAAAATATAGCGGGTTGTCCAATTGCTTTTCGGCTTCTTCTCTTGTGAGACCTTTGCCGGCACGCATTGTTAGCATTTCTTCGATAAATGCGTGTCGTTTTTCGTATGTCTTTGGGTTGATGATGGTAGCATTTCCAATATTTTGAAGTCCCAATTCTTGTGCTTTTCGAAAAATATTGTCGTGTTCACCGATTAAAATGATTTCTGCCAAATTGTTGGCAAGGGCATAATCGGCAGCTTTCATCGTGCGAGGTTCCAAGCTTTCGGGCAATACGATGCGTTTGTAATGGTTTTGTGCGTTGCGGTGAATTGTTTCGAGTAATGGATGCATAAGAAAATAAGTTTTGAAATAGGTTAATAAATCCGTCAGAACTCTTTATTTTTACTTCCTCAATTAAACACCATAAAAATTAAAAAGTTTCTTTGTTACAAAGAAAATGATAAAAATGCAATATAACAGGCTTTTTCAAGAATTTAAACAGCGTTTTACAGGAGCGTTTTACACCGAAGAAGAACGCCTGTTTTTATATGCTACCGATGCTTCTATTTACAAGGTAATGCCCTTGGCCGTGGCTGTTCCGAATTCCAAAGAATCGTTGCGGATGTTGGTGAAATGGGCAAGTGAACATCGTATTCCGTTGATTGCGAGAGGCACCGGAACATCGTTGGCGGGACAAGTTGTGGGTGAGGCTGTTATCGTAGATTTATCGGTGTATTTCAAAGCTATTCGCAAAATTGATGAAACCGAAAAAACGGTGGTGGTAGAACCCGGAGTCATTCGTGACGAACTCAATACTGTTGTTGCCGGGAAAGGATTGTATTTTGGTCCCGAGACTTCGACTTCAAACAGGGCAACCATTGGCGGAATGTTTGGCAACAATTCGGCAGGAGCAGGTTCCTTGCGATATGGAACTACCCGTGAAAGCATTGTGTCGGTGAAAGCGTTTTTGGCTGATGGTTCCGATGTGGAATTTGGTCCTTTGACAAAAAAAGAATATGACGAAAAATTAAAACTCTCTTCATTAGAAGGTGATATCTATCGCTATTTCAATGAAATACTTACCAATACACAAACAGCTAAACAGATAGACGAGGCTTATCCCGACCGTTCATTGCATCGTCGCAATATGGGATATCCGCTTGATGAATTGTTGCATTCTTGTGTGTTTGATGAAAAATCGGACAAACCGTTCAATATTGCACAGTTTCTGGCAGGCACCGAAGGCACGCTGGCAATTGTGTATGAATTAAAATTGAAATTGTTTCCGGTAGCACCACCTCAAAAAGCGTTAGTGGTTATTCAATTTGCAGGGTTTTACGATATTTTTCGTGCCAATTTGGAGGTGTTGTCGTTTCGTCCGTATGCCATAGAATTGATGGACGATAAGATTTTGAAACTGACGGAAGGTAATATCTTGCAACAGCAAAATCGGTTTTTTGTAAAAGGAACGCCCAAGGCTATTCTTATCGTGGAATTGGCACAAGAGCAAAAAGAAGCGGTCATTCGACAAGCGAATGAAATTATAGACCATCTGAAAGCGAAGCATTTAGGCTATGAATATACCATTGTCGATGATGCAGAGAAGATGAAACGGGTGTGGAATCTTCGCAAAGCGGGGTTGGGGGTGTTATCCAATATGAAAGGCGATAGCAAGCCGGTTGGATTTATTGAAGATACGGCTGTTCCGCCTAAAAATTTGGAGGCTTATATTCGAGATATTGAAAAAATGTTGCAACACTACGGTTTGGAATGTGTGTATTATGCACATATAGGAGCAGGAGAATTGCATTTGCGACCTATTTTGAATTTGAAATCGGCAGGAGGTGTAGAGACAATGCACGCTGTGGCGTGGGATACGGCAAGAATTGTAAAAAAATACAGAGGTTCGTTGAGTGGTGAACACGGTGATGGTTTATTGCGGTCGGAGTTTATTCCGTATATGTTTGGAAATGAGGTGTATGATGTTTTGAAACAAGTGAAAGCCGTATGGGATAAAAATCATTTGTTTAATCCGGGAAAGATAGTGGCATCACCGCCAATGGATAAGCATTTGCGAAATGAATATCCCAATTTGTCATTGAGCGAATGGTTTGATTATTCCAAAACCATCGGCTTTTTTAGAGCCGTAGAACGCTGTAACGGTTCGGGTGATTGTCGCAAGAATACAGAGTCGGGAGGTGTGATGTGTCCGAGTTTTCAAGCTACGCAAGATGAAAAAAATACACCGCGCGGACGAGCCAATGTTATTCGAGAATATATGCTGAAAGATAATGGTCGATTGTCGAAAGCATCGTATCGAAAAGTGTTGGACGCTCTGTCGTCGTGTTTGGCGTGTAAATCGTGCAAGTCGGAATGTCCGTCGAGTATTGATATTACGAAGCTGAGAGCCGAGCTTTTGCAAGATTATTATACGCGTTTCGGATTTAATATTCGCAGTTTTCTCATTGCCAATATCGATAAATTAAACCATTGGGCGTCGCTGGTGCCGAATCTTTATAATGCGTTAATTGCTAATGGAATACTTACACCTTTGGTGAAGCGAATAATGGGGTTTGCCGAAGAACGCGAAATACCTAAGCTTTCGTCCTACACACTTCGCCGGTGGATTACAAAAAATAAAGCATCATTGCAAGTGGAGAATCCCAAGCGAACGATTTGTTTTTTTGTAGATGAGTTTACCAATTATCTTGATGTGAAAATAGGCGAGTCGGCATTGCGATTGTTGACAGCTTTGGGGTATAAAGTGATATTTATAAATCACTTACCAAGCGGAAGGGCTTATTTGTCGAAAGGATTTTTGAAAAAGGCCAAGCGGATTGCCAACTTAAATATTTTTCATTTTAAGGAAATAATAGATGCAGGGATACCGATTGTGGGTGTGGAACCGTCGGCAATTTTGACTTTACGCGATGAATATCTTGATTTGGCTTACGATGAGTATAAAACAATGGCAAAAAAAATGGCGAAGCAAACCAAGACTATCGATGAATTTTTGGCAGAAGCCTACGAACAAGGCGAATTTTCTGCCGAAATGTTTACTACCGAATCGCAAAAAATCGTTTTGCATACGCATTGTTATCAGAAAGTTTTGTCGAATCCGGCATTGACAAAACAATTGTTGTCGATACCTCAAAATTATACGGTAGAAGAGATAAAATCGGGATGTTGCGGTATGGCAGGTTCGTTTGGTTACGAAAAGAAAAATTTTAAATTGTCGATGCAGATAGGAGAGTTGAGTGTGTTGCCGACAGTGCGGTCGCAATCACAAGAAACAATAGTGGCAGCCCCCGGAACCAGTTGTCGCCAACAGATAAAAGACGGCACACAACGCATCGCT
>CAZSHT010000047.1:4463-11529 GCA_964606715.1 uncultured Bacteroidales bacterium | reverse complement strand
CGATTGCAGATAAGGTGAGGTTTTTTCAGGTTCTCTGAATTTCAATGCTTGCGAAGCGGTGAACATCTCAAATGCAATGAGGCGTTCAATATTTCGATAGACACGATAGGCTTTGGTCGCAGCATTGGCACCCATACTCACATGGTCTTCTTGTCCTTGCGACGATTCAATGGAATCAACCGAAGCAGGGGTGGCCAATTGTTTGTTTTGACTGACGATGGAGGCTGCCGTATATTGCGGAATCATAAAACCCGAATTAATGCCCGGATTGGCTACCAAAAATGAGGGTAGATGCCGTTTCCCTGAGATAAGTTGATAAATGCGTCGTTCCGCAATATTGCCAAGTTCCGACATAGCAATAGCCAATACATCTAATGGGATAGCCAAGGGTTGGGCATGGAAATTACCGCCCGAAACAATTAAATCGTCTTCGGGAAAAAATGTAGGATTATCAGTAACGGCATTCAGCTCTGTCTCAACCGCTTTTTTGACATACGAGTAAGCATCACGCGAAGCCCCAACAACCTGAGGAATACAGCGAAACGAATAAGGGTCTTGCAAATGTTCTTTTTCGTGAGCAATAATCTCACTGTCGGCTAATAAATGTCGAATATTTTGAGCCGTTTCAATTTGTCCGTTATGCGGACGGATTTCCTGCAATTGCGGAATGAACGGGTCTAAGCGTGCATCAAAAGCATCAATGGAAAGAGAGGCTGCAATATCAATAAATTTAAACAATCGTGTGAGTTTAACCAAAATAAAAGAAGCGTAAGACAGAATAAATTGGGTGCCGTTTATCAATGCCAAGCCTTCTTTTGAAGATAATGTAATGGGCGAAAATTCACCTTTTTTTACAAGTTCTTCGGTAAACATGACGGTATTGTTGTAAACAATGCGTCCCCTGCCGATTAAAGGCAAAGCCATGTGTGCCAATGGAGCCAAGTCACCGGAGGCTCCTAATGAACCTTGTTGAAAAACAACGGGCAAAATATTTCGGTTGTAAAGTTCTATGAGCTTTTCAACAGTTTCGAGACGAATGCCCGAGTTGCCATGAGATAAAGCGTATATTTTTAAAAACAACATCAAACGAACAATCTCATCGGGAACACGGTCGCCGGTACCGCAAGCGTGTGATTTTAAAAGATTTTCTTGCAGTTGATTCAATTTATCATCAGGAATGGATTGGTTGTATAATGAGCCGAAACCGGTATTGATACCATAAATAGCAGAGGGAGAGTCTGCAATCTTTTTTTCAAGAGCAGCACGCGTATCCGAAATGCGTTGTTTCGATACAGTCGATAATTCTAAGCGAATGTCATTATTCAACAACGAGGCAATCGTTTCTAATGAAATAGGAACAGTATGGTCTATTTTGTAGGTTTCCATAAAATTGAGATAGTTAGTATGATTCAATAAAAAACGAAAATACAATTTTGTGCGATTAAAAAATATGTTTCAATGAATATTTTTAATTTCCAGATTAATGCGAAGAAACAATTCTTTTGCTTTATTCGGCCGAATAGTTTGTATTTTTGTCGCGTAGAATAGACAATGACCTTTATTTTTTTTGATGATTTTTTATAACCAACAACAAGCTACCGAGAAGATTAATCATTTTTCAAAAGAAAAAATACCTTTTTTCTTTTTGATTTCTTTTGACAAACAGAGAAATATTGTTTTATCGTTAGATGAGGTCGATACAGATAGTTTACAAATGTCGTTTAATGAGATGCCGGAAAAATGTCCGTTAGGTGTTGAATTTCAGAAATATCCTGTTGGTTTTGAGCAATATGAGAGTTATTTCGAAAAAGTTTTGTCCCATATTCGACGAGGAGATACTTATCTGATAAATCTAACGATGCCAACACCGATAGATACCAATTTGTCGTTGGAAGAAATTTATCGTTATAGTCGTGCTCCGTATAAATTGTGGCTGAAAGAACAATTGGTGTGTTTTTCACCGGAGCCGTTTATTACCATAGACAACAATACGATAACGACTTATCCGATGAAAGGAACCATTGATGCTTCGCTTCCAAATGCCGAAAATATTTTATTGAACGATGAAAAAGAATTAGCAGAGCATTATACCATTGTCGATTTATTGCGAAACGATTTATCAATTGTGGCAACAGATGTTAGAGTCGAGAAATTTCGATATATGGAATTGTTGAAGACGATAGATAAAGAGCTATGGCAGACAAGTTCGGAAATAACAGGAACCTTGTTGCCGGAGTTTCGGTCAAATTATGGCGATTTGTTGATGGCTTTGTTGCCGGCAGGTTCTATATCGGGAGCACCCAAAAAGAAAACGATTGACATTATCAAAGAAACAGAGGATTTCGACAGGGAATTTTTTACAGGAGTTTTTGGAGTATATGACGGTAGTCGTTTGCAAAGTGCAGTGATGATTCGTTACATAGAACAAACACACGGAAAAAAGATTTTTTACAGTGGCGGAGGCATTGTGTCTCATAGCGAAGCTCATAAAGAATACCAAGAAATGATAGACAAAGTATATTTGCCGATACCGTCTGCTATTAATTGATGCTTTTAGCATTACCTTTGTTGTGTGAAATATCCGGAAAAATATAATCTGTTAGACTATTTGCCTGTAACGGCAAAAGAATTGAAATTGCGTGGTTGGAAAGAGGTTGATGTGGTGCTTATTACCGGAGATGCTTATATCGACCACCCGTCGTTTGGGGCTGCGGTGATAGGACGAGTTTTGGAGTGGGCAGGTGTGAAGGTAGCTGTTTTGCCACAACCAAATTGGACCGATGATTTGCGGGATTTTAAAAAGTTTGGAAAGCCACGACTATTTTTTGCAATTACAGCCGGAAATATGGATAGCATGGTCAATCGCTATACAGCCAACAAACGCATGCGTTCAAACGATGCTTATACACCGGCAGGAAGAGCCGGAGCCAGACCCGACTATGCTACGGTTGTTTATTCTAAAATCGTAAAGTCATTATTTCCTGAAATTCCTGTTGTGATAGGAGGAGTGGAAGCATCAATGCGTCGCTTGTCGCATTATGATTATTGGTCGGATACGGTGAAACCGAGTATTCTTGTCGAAACACAGGCCGATTTGTTGATTTATGGTATGGGAGAACGGCCGATATTGGAACTGGTAAAACAACTGCAAGAAGGAAAAGCATTTTCGGAAATAAAAGAAATACCGCAAACCGCATTTTTGACGAAGGATATAAGTGGTTTAAAGAACGATTTTATCGAATTGTATCCGTTTAGAGAAATTAAAAAAGACAAAAAGAAATTTGCACAAAATTTTAAAACAATTGAAGTGCAGAGTAATTTGATGCACCCAAAAACATTGGTACAGCAATATGATGATGAGTTTGTGGTTGTCAATTCACCGTTTCCTGTTGAAAACGACGGCGATATTGACAAATGGTATGACTTGCCGTATCAACGCTTACCGCATCCGAAATATTGGAAAAAAGGCGATATACCGGCTTATGAGATGATAAAGTTTTCCATTACGGCAATGCGTGGGTGCTTTGGCGGATGCAGTTTTTGTACAATATCGGCACACCAAGGGAAATTTGTTTCTAACCGTTCGGCAAAATCTATTTTGAAAGAAGTTGAGGCAATGACGAAATTACCTGATTTTAAAGGGTATATAACCGATATAGGCGGACCTAGTGCCAATATGTATCGTATGCGAGGTATGGATTTGAGTATTTGCGAAAAATGTAAACGACCATCGTGTATTTTTCCGGAGGTGTGTTCCAATTTAGAGACAAGTCATCGTTCATTGATAGACTTATACCGGAAAATCAGAACGCATCCGAAAGTAAAGAAGGCAACTATCGGAAGTGGAATACGATACGATTTAGTGATAAAACAATCGCCTAAAGATGCCGAAGAATATTTGAGAGAGGTGATGCGATATCATGTAAGCGGGCGATTAAAAGTTGCTCCTGAACATGTGTCCGAGAAGGTGTTGTCTTTGATGAGAAAACCGTCGTTTTCGTATTTCGAAAAATTTAAACATTTGTTTGATAAGATTAATAAAGAGGAGCAGTTGCGGTTGGAGTTGATACCATATTTTATTTCTGCTCATCCCGATTCCAAAGAAGAAGACATGGCAGAGTTAGCAACTAAAACCAAACGATTGAATTTTTATTTGGAACAAGTGCAGGATTTTACACCAACACCGATGACGGCAGCCACTGTGATGTATTATACGGGATTGGAGCCGTATTCATTGAAGCCGCTTTATGTGGCACGCTCAAAAAGTGAAAGAACAGCCCAACGGGATTACTTCTTTTGGTATAAAAAGGAATATCGAAAACGATTGACGGAGTCGTTGCAAAAAATGGAACGATTTGATTTGTTAGAGCAGTTATTTGGAATTTCAAAAAACAAAAAAATAAAGAAAAAACGGCAACGGTAATTATTAGTGAGCTTCCAACCAGTTTTTCCCAAAACCTACATCGGCTTTCAACGGAACATCTAGCGAAACAGCTTTTTCCATTTCTTCTTTTACAAGGTCTTTCACCAACCCCAGTTCGGTATTTGGTACATCGAAACACAATTCATCGTGAACTTGAATAATAAGAGAGGCCTTGAAATGTCCTTCTTCTAATTTTCGAAGAATGTTTATCATGGCAATTTTTATAATGTCTGCCGAGGTGCCTTGTATCGGCATGTTGATAGCATTGCGTTCGGCAAAATTTCGAACGACATGGTTGTTGGAATTGATATCCGGCAGATATTTGCGACGCCCGAATAATGTTTCTACATAGCCTTTTTTTCTTGCCGTTTCAATAGAACGGTTAATATAGTCCTTGATAGAGGGGAAATTGGCAAAATAATCATCGATGAGCGTTTGTGCTTCTTTGCGAGAAATATTAAGTTGTTGAGATAGTCCGAAAGCAGAGATGCCATAAATGATACCGAAATTGGCAGTTTTTGCTTTGGAGCGTTGTTCATGGGTAACAGCTTCGGGAGCAATACCAAAAATCTTGGCGGCAGTGGCTTTGTGAATGTCTTCATTGCGTTGAAAAGCTTCTAGCATATGCTGATCTTTGCTGAAATGTGCCATAATGCGAAGCTCTATTTGGGAATAGTCTGACGATACAAACCATGCACTTGGCATTTCCGGAATAAAGGCGGTGCGTATTTGCTTTCCTAATTTGTCACGAATGGGAATGTTTTGCAAGTTTGGGTTGGCAGAACTGAGACGACCGGTGTTGACAACCATTTGGTTGAATGAAGCATGGATTTTGTCGGTTTTTGGATTTATTTGTTTCGGAAGAGAAGAAATATATGTGTTGAGTAATTTGTTGAGAGTTCTGTATTTTAGAATTAAAGATACAATAGGGTGTGTGTCGAGAAGTTTGGATAGTGTTTCTTCACTTGTGGAATATTGTTTTGTTTTGGTACGCTTAATATTCTTTTGAATAATCTTCAGTTTGTCAAACAAAATATGTCCTAATTGTTGAGGTGATGCAATATTGAACGGTTCACCACTTAAATTAAAAATTTCAGTTTCGGTTTCTTTCAAAAGGGTTGTCAATTGTGTTTCAATTTCAGACAAACGGCGTGTGTCGATGGTGATGCCGTGGCGTTCCATTTGAAGTAACACTTTGGTGAGAGGAAGTTCAATATTTTGTAAAAGTTCATTGAGTTTAGGTTCATTTGCAATTTGAGGTGCAATGTGTTGATAAAGTTGCAACGCAATGTCGGCATCTTCGGCGGCATAATCTTTTACCATTGTAGGTGGCAGGGAGCCTATGTTTTTTTGATTTTTTCCTTTTTCGCCAATAAGAGAAGAGATGGGGATAGTTTGATAATTCAATAGTGTTTTGGCTAAAAAGTCTAGACTGTGTTTACCATCTGGATTTAACAGATAATGAGCGAGCAAAGTGTCGTAATAAGGAGGTGAAACCTCAATACCCATATGTGCCAAAATATGCATGTCATATTTAATGTTGTGGGCAATTTTTAGTTGTTTTTTACTTTTGAATAGAGGTTGAAAACGGACAATAAAGTGTTCTTTTAATGAATTGTCATTTAGTGGGATATAGTAAGCTTCGTGAGGTGTGAAAGCAAATGAAATTCCTACGGGGTTGGCAAGCATTGCTTCCAATGAAGTTGTTTCTGTGTCGAAACTGAAATGAGAAGAGTTTTCAAGTTTTTTTGCTAATGATTCCAATGAATCAATAGTGTCAATTAAATGGTAGTTTGGCTTAATCGTTTGAATTGTGTCTAAATTTGTTTCGGGTGTATCTGTTTGCTCTTCGGTGTCATCATTAAAAAAACTAAGCTGATCGGAATTTTCGGAACGAATTTTTTTAGGGGTTGGTTTAGGTGAAGTGTTCCCGCCAAGTTTTTTAATGATATTTGTGAGTTCGTATTCTTGAAGCAAAGGAAGAGCTTTCGTGATGTTTATCTTAGGAGGTAGCAGAAAGGTGTCGAAATTAATATTGAGATCAATATCTGTAACAATTGTTGCCAATTGCTTGGAAAGAAACACATTTTCTTTACTTTCGATGAGCTTATTTTGGTATTTTTTATCTACCGAATCAATATTGGCATAGATGTTTTCAATGGTTCCGTATTTTTGTACCAATGCAAAAGCCGATTTTTCGCCAATGCCTTTCGCTCCGGGAATATTATCGGCAGAATCGCCCCACAAAGCAAGGATGTCGATAAATAATTTAGGATCGGAGAGTTGATATTTTTCTTTAAAATCATCAATTGTTATTATCTCAGGCTTACTGCTTTTGCTGATTATCTTATAAATATTGTTATTAGGTTCCAATAATTGCAAATAGTCTTTATCGGGGGTTACCATATAAGATGTAAATCCCATTTTATTTGCTTTTTTTGATAAGGTGCCTATGACATCATCAGCTTCGTAATCGGCCATTTGCAAAAAAGAGAAATCCAATGCTTTTAATAATTCTTTTAAAATGGGAACAGAAAGCTTAATGTCTTCAGGAGTTTCGCCTCTGTTGGCTTTATAGGCTTCGTAAACAGTTTTTCGAAAAGAAGGTTTATCATCGTCAAAAACAATGATAAGGTGTGATGG
>CAZSHT010000047.1:1217-4363 GCA_964606715.1 uncultured Bacteroidales bacterium | reverse complement strand
TTTTCTGTGATGCGTTTGGCAAAATAAGAAACTAAATTTTCGGCTGTCGGTTGAAAGTCTAAAATGTGTAATCGTTCAAATAGGTCAGGAGATGAAAACGCATGAGGACTTTCTTTGTAAAGCACAAGACTGTGATCAAAAACGGTAACAATGGTTGAATTGACAATGCTTTTTAAAGTGCCAAAATCAATGACCATCCCATATGTCGGGCTAGTTTTATTTTCACTGACAGAGCCTTTTACGGTAACTTGCATGATGTAGGAATGCCCATGTATATTCTTACATAAACCGTCATATTGCCACAAGGCGTGAGACATTTCCCAGCGAAATTCTTTGGTAACTCTAATAATGTTCATTATGTTGCATCATATTTTTACACAAAAATAAGTCTTATATAATATGGTATATAATAAAAAAAGTGAAAATATGTTTTATAATATAAAAGTTATTAAGAGGATATTAACAGGTATTTTAACAAAAAAGAAGTTTAGAAATTTGGTTGGTCGAATATTTTTTTATTACTTTACGCACTTGAAACCGTATTGTGAATGGTAAAATTTGTGAGAAACATAGGAGTTTTTCTGTTTTTGATGGCATCTACTGTGGTTGCTTTATCGCAATCTGATCCGCAGTTTAGTTTCAATCGTTATAATCATTTAACGGTTAATCCGGGGTATGCCGGCATCAACCAAGTGATATGTGCAACAGCCATTCATCGTCAACAATGGATTGGTTTTGAAGGGCATCCGGTGTCGACTGTATTTAATCTAAGTGGTTATTTGCGAAAAATATCCAGTGGGATAGGACTGAGTGTCTTATCTGATAATATAGGATTTCAAAAAAATGTAGGGCTCCGTCTTAATTATTCCTATCAATTAGAATTAGCTGATGGTTTGTTGGGTATCGGATTAGGAATGGGATTTTTAAATGTTGGATTTACGGGAACCGATGGTTTCGTTACGCCATCTTCATTAGAAGGAACAGGCGTTGTTGCAAATGATCCTGCTATTCCTAAGGATGGGACACATACCTCATTTGATGCTGATATGGGGGCTTTCTATGCGAGTGATCAGTTTTTTGTGGGCTTATCATCTACACATTTAACACAACCAACAATAACGACAGATAAGAAAGCATTTTTAAAAAGACATTATTATTTGGTTGCCGGATACAATTATCAGATGCCAAATCCGTTATTGGAAGTACGACCAACATTAATGGTGAAATCTGATGGCGTTGTAAACCAATATAGTATGACAGCATTATTATTATATAACAAGACATTTTGGGGAGGATTAGGGTATCGTTTGGCAGATGCTGTAATTCTACAAGTAGGATGGATTGCAAAAAATAATTTAAGAGTAGGCGTAGCATATGAAATAACGACCTCAGATATAGGAGCATACAGTAGTAATTCAATGGAAATAATGTTGAATTATTGCTTTAGTGTGTCAGGAGGAGGACGAGGGCGTTATGGAAGTGTTCGATTTTTATAAAATTTAGATATCAATAAAAATAGAGATATGAAAAAGTTGATTTATTTCACACCGATGTTAGTTTTAATATTATTAGCTTCTTGCGGTACCGAAACCGGTGAACTGGTGGGTGTTCAGTCGCGTGAAGCTTGGTATGAGCCAAAACCGACGGGTATGGTTTTTATCCGGCAAGGAAGTTATAATATGGGACTCAACGATCAAGATGTGCCAAATTCGATGACAGCTTTCCAAAAAACTGTTTCAATAGCACCATTTTGGATTGATGAAACAGAGATTATTAATAATGAGTATCGTCAATTTGTATACTGGGTGAGAGATTCAATAGCTTACAAGATGTTAGGCGATGATTTCGAACAATATCTAATTACTCAAGATGATAATGGGGAAGATATTGATCCGCCATATATCAATTGGTTTGAGAAAATAGAATGGGATAATCCGGATCAAAAAGAAGTCTTAGAAGAATTATATCTTCCCGAGCATGAGCGTTATTGTCGTCGTCGTACTATTGATGCTCGAAAATTAAATTTTGAATATTGGTGGACAGACATAAAGCAAGCTGCTAAGAAATTCCGTTTTGGAGGAGAGGTGCGTCGTTCGTATGATGAAAATAAAATGGTGTATGAAGGAACAAAGAATGAATTCCAAAAAGGTGCTTTAGATGCCAAAGGAATGTATAGTGGTGAAATTTACAATTATTCACGATTCGATGATAACCGAAAACGCCGTACAGATTTAGGCGAATTAGTGAAAGTAGAAGACAGACATACCTATATTATGCACGATATTGTAAATGTATATCCGGATACTTTAGTATGGATAGATGATTTTACTTATAATTATAATGAACCGATGGCTAAAATGTATTTTTGGCATCCGGCTTATGATGCTTATCCTGTTGTCGGTATTTCTTGGCGACAAGCGAATGCTTTTTCTAATTGGAGAACAGGGTTGCTTGATGGATTTTTACGCTCAAATGGAGCAACATATGTACAGAATTACAGATTACCTACAGAGTCTGAATGGGAATATGCTGCAAGAGGAGGTTTGAAAGGCTCGATGTATCCATGGGGAGGATATTATGCTATTAATGTGCATGGGTGTTATATTGCCAATTTTAAACCGTTACGAGGAAATTATCCGGCAGATGGTAATATTTATACTTCTATAGTTGCTCATAATGAACCAAATGAATGGGGAGTCTATGATATGGGAGGTAATGTAGCTGAATGGACAAGTAATGCTTTTGACGAATCAGCTTATCAATATACCGATGATTTAATGCCGGATTATATGTATGAAGCTAAACCCAATGATCCAATCGTAAAGAAACGAAAAGTAATACGCGGAGGATCTTGGAAAGATGTAGCATATTTTATGCAATGTGGTGTTCGTACTTATGAGTATCAAGATAGTGCAAAGTCATATATCGGCTTTAGAAATGTGCGTTCTTATTTAGGACATGATTATAATGATGCCGGTAGTGGTTCCCTTTTATATTAATAAAGGAAATAAATAAAGTAAAATAAATTAAATTAATTAACAAAACAACTAAAAACTAAAAATTATGGGATTTTCAGACATTTTTGAATCAGAAGCTTACAAAATGATTATGCGCTATGTCTACGGATGGGGTGCAACTATTGTATT
>CAZSHT010000047.1:0-1117 GCA_964606715.1 uncultured Bacteroidales bacterium | reverse complement strand
GCTGCTACAAATAATTATGTTGCTAATTTTGAAAAAGCATCGGAAGCCGTAGCTAGTTTAAGTGAAGTATACACAAAAACAGGTGAAACATTAAATAATGCTACAGAGAAAGTGGCTTCATTTAGCGATATGTTAGCAGAACAGGGTAATACAGGAAAAGAATACTCAGAACAATTAGGTTCTTTGACAACAAATCTATCTGCGTTAAATACTGTTTATGAGGCACAATTACAAAGTTCTAATAAATTTGTAGAAACAACTAATGAAGTTTATGGTGATTTGGAGGCAATTCTTTCCGGATTGAAAAATTCTGTGGAAGATACAAAACGCTACCAAGAAGAGATTTCTCGATTATCCGAAAATCTAGCCTCATTGAATACAGTTTATGGCAATATGCTTACGGCAATGACAGTAAAATAAAGTAGAAAATATAATAACATTTTAAATACGATAATGATATGAGTGCTGCGAATTGTCCAGAAACCCCGAGACAGAAGATGATTGGTATGATGTACTTGTTTTATACGGCGATGCTTGCTTTGAATATGTCTAAAAGCGTTTTGCATGCATTTGTCGTGATGAACACGGGTATGATATCTGCCAATATTAATTTTTCAGAGAAGAATGCTTTTATATATTCTGCATTAGATGCTGCAAAAGCAAATGATCCTCTTAAAGCAGAGGTTTATTATAAGGCTGCTTTAAAGATAAAGAAAGAATCAAAAGAAATGATTGAATATATTGATGATCTGAAAATAGAATTATTGAAACATTTAGGTGCTCCACAAGATTCTATTGATAAGTATCGAAAAGAAGGAAGACCATTTATGGATGTTTTGAAAATGCTAGATAAATTGGATGATTATAATGCTTCGACACATATGATGGTTGGAAATGGAGAGACAAAAGGGAAAGGTCATTTAGCTGATACATTGAAGCAAAAAATGATTGCCTACAGAGAAGCATTGTTGAAAGAGTTGAAAAATCCTAAAGTGAAAATCTTAAATAAGAAAGCTAAGATAAAAAGCTTAAAAGACTTAGGGATTAATGTAGAAGATCCAAAAAGTAGAGAGGAAGATGCTACTTGGGAAATGAACCAGTTTTATCATATGCCGGC
>CAZSHT010000046.1:0-11550 GCA_964606715.1 uncultured Bacteroidales bacterium | reverse complement strand
AAAGATGTTTGGAATAGCAGAAGTATCCGCCATACCGGTTCGGGCAGAAGCCGACGAACGAAGTGAAATGGTAACACAAGTATTGTTTGGCGAATCGTTCACGATTTTGGAAGAACAGCCAAAATGGTTTAAGATTCGAATAGACACCGATGGTTACGAAGGCTGGATAGACAGTAAGATGGCGACATTGCTCACCGAAGCACAATATCGAAATATACAGCAAGCAGAAGTATTTGTAACGACACAGTCGGTAAATGTGATACAAGAGCTCAATGAAGAATTTCCGCAGATGGTTTATGCCGCCAGTGTTTTCCCGAATTATAATGACCATACACACCAATTTAAAATAGGAGAAAATACTTATCAATGGCTCAATCCCGATGATGAAGACGAAGAGATTGGATTTTCCGAAACATTGCAAGAAAAAATAGGAAGTGTGGCATTGTCGTATATCAATACACCTTATTTATGGGGTGGCAAAACGCATTGGGGAATTGACTGTTCAGGATTTGTGCAGTCGGTTTTTAATATTTGCGGAATTCGTTTGCCACGAGATGCTTCGCAACAAGCTTTGCAAGGCACAACCGTTAATATGATACACGAAATAGAAGCCGGCGATTTAGCATTTTTTGGCAATGAGGAAAATATTACTCATGTGGGAATCTTGCTCGATACCGATGAAATTATTCATGCTTCCGGAAAAGTGCGAATAGACAGGTTTGACCAACAAGGTATTTTTGATGAAAAACAAGACCGCTATACCCATTCACTGAAAGTGATAAAACGCATAATACAGGAAAAGTAAAACTAGTTTATGACAGTCGCAATGTGAGAGCCCATTTTCACTTCTGTTTCCAAATGGTTTTTAGTATTTTGCAATAAATCATTGTCGATGCGGATAGTATTTGGTTTGAAAAGAAGAACAACCGTAGAACCACCAAATTTAAAGAATCCTTTTTCTTGTCCTTTCTTTACGGTGTGGGTTTGGTAGGTTTGCACAATACTACCTACCATAGTAGCACCTACTTCTGCAATTACGACAGTTCCGAACAACTTGGTTTTGAGAGTGGTGTAACAGCGTTTGTTGAGTAGAAAAATGTCCGTAAGACGATGCAGGGCAATGGGCGAAACGGAATAATAAGCCCCGTTGATGTCAACTTGTTTTAAAACGGTTCCTTCGACCGGGAAATGAAAGCGGTGATAGTCGGTAGGACACAGGCGGATAATAATCATAGAGCCGTTTTTGTATTGTTGTGCCAATGCCGAATCGTGCAAAAATTGAAAAACATCAAAACGATAACCTTTAACGATAAAATCACGATTCGAAAGATTTTGATAAGCAAGTAACTTCCCGTCGGCAGGAGAAACAACGGTTCGAGGATTTGTATCGATGGGGCGTGTTGCAGGTTTAAGATGTCGAGTGAAAAAATCGTTGAACGAAGAAAATTGTGAGGTTGTAAATTCCGTAGTGTCGATATGATATTTTTTTATAAACGGGCGTATTTTTGAGACGGAAGAAGGTCTATCCATCCAATAGCCGTATAATGCCGACAGAAATTTTCGTTTCACCAAGATTTCCAAAGATGCTTTTCCAAGAGGGTTTTCATAGAGCCAATGAAGCCAATTTTCACCAACTACCGTTTCAGTTTTTATTTGCCGGGTTGAACGCTCAACATAACGAATGGGTTGAGGTGCAGGTGTCGGGAAAAATAGACCAATGAATACCAATAAAACAACGGCAATCCATAAAAATCGTGTGCGTTTGAAAAAAGTCATTTAACAAAGATTTGCACAAAGATACACACTAAAAACGGATAGCAATACGCGTGCGTTTTATCAAAGCATCGGCTTTTTGAAAAAATGATAAATCTTCATTTGTCCGGTAATCATTTAGCAATACAAAAGCCTGACGGTAAGCGTTTATATGAAGAAAATGCCGGATAGTTTTGCGATATATTTTCAGTCGTAGCCGTTTGGCAATTTGAACTTGCTTGTATACCGGTGTGGAGTTATTAACCAATAGGGGTAAAATTGTTTTTAGATGTCGTTCCCGCATATTAACAGTAACAAGGGATTCCCATTGATGATAGAAAATAGGTACAGGTTCACCTGTTGATTTCAGAAAATTTCCGATTTTGAGAATATATGGACGCAAATGGCGAGAGTGTATTTGTGGTGCTTGTTCCAAAAAAATAATTAATCGTTTATTGAAAGAAACATTCATTTTGGCAACATTCCAAAATTGGGATATCTCATTGTCTGTAAAATGGCAATGAAACGCTGTTTCGAAAAACAATTTTTTTGTTTCCCGGTCTGCCGAATCGTTTGGAAACAGATAATGTTGACGAAAAAAACTCAACAGAGCTTTGTCGTATTGTTTTACTAAAAAATAACTTTTGCCGAGTTCTGCAAAAAAATAAGCATTCAATAAATTATTGGAATGTTGAGCAATGATACTATCGGCAGCCAATTCGGCATTGCGAAGATTGTCGGCAATTAATCGTTTGTTACCTTGCTTATTTATCAATTGCAGGTATTGCAATTCGGTAGAAATGCTAAATTGGGAAATACCTGTTTTTGTGAAGCTTAATGCAATGAGTATCAATATAAAGTATCGTTTCATGGTTTATTGATGTTAGAAATGAATAGCAACACCCATTGCCGGAATATAGCTGTTGGATGTCGTTTTATGGGAATTTTCCAGTTTAAATTTCACACTGTATTTATAACGAATTAGTTCTTGTTTGCGTTCCAAAACTTGTTTCCCGTGAATCCAGTCGTAAAGATATGTGCCTACAATGACAACGGTAGAAATGGTAGCAATAATGTCGGTAGTTTCTATTTGCCAATTATCATTAACGACAATTGCCGGTTCCGAAGAATTGCTGAATGGGTTGAGGTTAATGAGATTTTCGCCATTAAGTTTTTTATAGACATATACATCAAGCAATCCGATATAGGCAAGTGAACGAAGCGTAAGAAGGGTGTATCCGGCAAGCGGTGATTTGGCTTTGAAATGGATATGACCGGGGACAACAACAGCGTGTAGCATATCAATCATTCGTGTGTTTCGAGAGAGCAACTGAAACTCATCAACACTCATTGAATTGGGAATATTGGGGAGCTTAAATTCAGTATTACCGGTTTTTTTGTAAATATCGATGTCTTGCGAAAATGACATAACGCTTATCAACGATAGATATAGCAAAAATAATATACGCATCTGTTAGTTTTTTAGTAAAATTAAAAAAAAGAAATACGAAAAACAAACGGATAAGTTTCTTTTTTTGACCAATTGAAAAACATTTGAAAAAATAATAACTTTTTGTGTAAAAGTCAGTATATTCGAACTAATTTAAAAACACACAAGATATGTCAGAAAAAATAATTGTTACAGGCGGAACAGGATACATTGGTTCACATACCATTATCGAATTGTTTCGAAATACTGATTATGATGTCATTTGTATTGACAATCAATCACGGTCTTATCTTTCTACGCTTGACAGAATAAAAGATATTACAGGGAAAACGGTTATTAATTATTCTTTGGATTTAAGGGATTATGATGCTTTGAAAAAAGTGTTTGAAACACACCACGATATTGTTGGTATTATTCATTTTGCCGCTTTTAAAACCGTACCCGAATCGGTTGCGGAACCGTTGTTGTATTATGATAATAATTTTAATTCATTGATAAATGTGATGCGGGCTTGCCAAGATTATCAGATTAAAAATTTAATTTTTTCATCATCGTGTTCATTATACGGAAATGTATCGTCATTGCCGGTGGCAGAAGATACACCATTATCGAAAACCGAATCGCCGTATGCACACACCAAATTGGTAGGAGAAGAAATGTTGCAAAATTTTGTGAAAGCCGTAACTTCGACCAATGTTATTGCCTTGCGTTATTTCAATCCCGTAGGAGCTGATATGACCGGACGCAATGGTGAATTACCTATACGGAAGCCAAATAATTTAGTGCCGGTTATTACTCAAGTAGCATCGGGAATCTTACCACAGCTGACAATCTTTGGATCCGATTATGAGACGCGTGACGGAACTTGTATCAGAGACTATATCCATGTAAGTGATATTGCCAATGCTCATATTTTGGCATTAGATTATTTAGTAGAACAACGCAACAAAGATACTTATGAAGTATTTAATTTAGGAACGGGCAATGGGGTTACGACATTGGAAGCTGTGAAAGCATTTGAGAAAGTAGCTCATTTGGATTTGAATTATACCATTGGTGAGCGTCGTCCCGGAGATGTAGCTGCCATCTACAGCAATAGCGAAAAAGCCGAAAAAATATTGGGGTGGAAATGTAAGTATGATATCGAAGATATGATGGCTTCGGCGTGGAAATGGCAACAATATCTGAATGAAAATAAAATAGAAAAATAATTTTTCAAATTAGTCGGAATAGACTGTTAAAGAAAACAATTTAATAACATATCGTCAGATAGTATTTAGTCAGAGATTTTATAATACTTTTAAACATCAAAAAAAATAATAATCATGAGTACTTTAAAAAACAAATTATTCGAAAAAATCCAAGAACACAGACCTCGCACAGCAAAACTCACAAAAGAATTTGCTGATGTAAAAGTAGGTGATGTTACAATTGGGCAAGTTATTGGTGGTGCCAGAGGTGTCAAAAGCTTAGTAACCGATATTTCTTATCTCGATCCAATGGAAGGTATCCGTTTTCGTGGAATGACTATCCCCGAAACAATGGCAGCTCTTCCAAAACCGGAAGGGAAAGATTATCCGTATGTAGAAGGTTTTTGGTATTTATTGCTGACAGGTGAAGTGCCTACAAAAGAAGAAACATTAGCGTTGGTAGAAGAATTCAAACAAAGAAGTGAAGTTCCTTCTTATGTGTTTGATGTAATTAAAGCGTTACCAAAAGAATCTCACCCAATGGTAATGTTTAGCACAGCTGTTTTGGCAATGCAACGAGAAAGCAAATTTGCAAAATTCTATGCCGAAGGATTCAATAAAATGGATGCTTGGGATACGATGTATGAAGATGCTACCGATTTGATTTCAAGATTGCCGGAAATAGCTGCTTTCATCTATCGTTACAAATACAAAAATGGCGACATTATTGCCAATCCAAAAATGGATATGGGTTCTAATTTCGCTAAAATGATGGGTATCGATGCTCCTTATGATGATGTGGCTCGTATGTATTTTATTCTACATTCTGACCATGAATCAGGAAATGCTTCGGCTCATACTACTCACTTGACAGCTTCTACTTTGTCAGATGCTTATTATTCATTATCAGCAGGTTTGAATGCATTGGCAGGACCGTTACACGGATTGGCTAATCAAGAAGTGTTGCGTTGGTTACAAGGTGTAATGGATAAATTAGACGGTAAAGAACCAACAGAAGAAATGATGAAACAATTTGTTTGGGATACATTGAACAGTGGTGCTGTTATCCCCGGATATGGTCATGCCGTATTGCGTAAAACAGATCCTCGTTACCAATCACAACGCGATTTCTGTTTGAAACATTTACCGGATGATAAATTGTTCAAATATGTTGATATGCTTTATAGAGTAGTGCCGGATATTTTAAGAGAACAAGGAAAAGCTAAAAATCCATGGCCAAATGTTGATGCACAATCAGGTGTTATCCAATGGTATTATGGTGTGAAAGAATATGATTTCTATACCGTAATGTTTGGCGTTGGTCGTGCTATTGGTGTGTTGGCCAATATCACTTGGGACAGAGCGTTAGGTTATCCTATCGAACGACCAAAATCATTGACGACAGCAATGTTGGAAGAAATTGCCGAAAAAGCAACAAAAGGACAACAAGCATAAAAATCAATTTGACAGGTTATATGAAAAGAGGCTGCCTTTTAAAGCAGCCTCTTTTTTTTGTATGTTTAAATCAATAACATACCATTAAATTCTTTTACCTTTGCTTCTTTCCAAGTAAAAAGACTTTTTATGTCGATTGTTTCATTTACAGTAGAACGCCGTTACCGTAAATTTTTGTTAGCCGGATTGAAAGCTAAATTACTATCGGAATATCCTGAAAATAAATTGTTGACAATTAGTGATGAAATAACTTCATTTAATACCTTGGAAGCAGCTTATGTCTTGCAAAGTGCTTATCGATATTTCCCCAAAGGAACTATTCACCTTGTATTTGTCGAACACCTGATTGATGCAAAAACACCACCGTTATTGCTGGAATATGACGGGCATTATTTTATAACCGCCGACAATGGATTTATAACTTTATTTTTAGATATCTTACACGATTCAAAGTCGTTACCGGCAGAGGTCTATCGGTTAAAAGATTTTGAGATGACAACACCCTTCGATGATATTGATTTTTATCATCAGATGATATCGGGGCTGTTAAAAAAAGAACCATTGCAATCTCGATTTGAGAAAACCGCTACATATCGGCAATTATTTGTCCCGAAGGTCGTAATGGCAGAGGATAATCAATCAATGGAAGGAAAAATTTTGTTTTTCGATTCTTATGGTAATGTCGTTACCAATATTCGGCGAACCGATTTTGAATCGTTCTCATCAGAACATTTTTCTATTCGGTTACAATTTTATCCGAGAGAAATACGAAAGATAAACAGGTTTTATAAAGAACAAGAGCCGGGAGAATTATTTGCTATTTTTAATCAACAAGATTTTTTGGAGATAGGTATTTTTAAAGACAGTGCCAAAGAAATGTTATCGTTGGAGATAGGGCAGTCTGTTGATGTGAAAAAAGAATAAATTATGGGAAAAGAAATACAAAAAGAAGCTTTTGAACGCCTCTTGTCAATAATGGATCGTTTGCGAGAAGAATGTCCGTGGGACAGAAAGCAAACTTTTGACAGTTTGAAAAAAAATACAATAGAAGAAACTTTTGAGCTGATAGAGGCCATAGATGAAAAACATTATTCGCAAATACGGGAGGAATTAGGCGATTTGTTGTTGCATATTGTGTTTTATGCCAAATTGGGAGAAGAGATAAAAGAGTTTGATATAACAGATGTGGCGAATGGCATATCGGATAAGTTGATAGCCCGCCATCCGCATATATTTGGTGATGTGAAAGCCGAAACAGCCGAGGAAGTATTGGAGAATTGGGAAAAACTGAAATTAAAAGAAAAAAAAGGAAAAAAAGTTTTGTCGGGGGTGCCCAAAGCTCTGCCGGCAATGATAAAGGCAATGAGGGTGCAAGAAAAAGTGAGAGGCGTAGGATTCGATTGGGACAAACGAGAACAGGTGTGGGATAAGGTGAAAGAAGAAATAGCAGAATTGGAACACGAATTAAAAGCTCACGATACCGCAAAAATAGAAAATGAATTTGGCGATGTTTTCTTTTCGCTTATCAACGCGGCACGACTCTATGATGTAGATCCCGAAGATGCCTTACAAAAAACGGTGAAAAAATTTATACGACGATTCAATTATTTGGAACAAGAAACTATCGCCAAAGGGCAGTCACTTAAAGAAATGTCGCTTGATGAAATGAATGAAATCTGGGAACAGGCCAAGCAATTCGATGAAAATAAATAGCTTATGAGCAATACGACATTTAACTATGATGCGGTGGCAGACAGGTATGATGAGTGGTATGCTACACCACAAGGAAAAGCAATTGACCGTTTGGAAAAAGAGTCATTTTTAAAGCATTTATCGAAAATACCAAAAAAAACTGTCATTGTGGAAGCCGGAGCCGGCACAGGACATTGGTCGCAGTTTATGGTAGCACAGGGATATATGGTTGTAGGCATTGATATTTCTGAAAAAATGTTGGAAAAAGCCGTTGCCAAAGAGATTCCATACACAATTTTTTTGAAAAGTGATATAACCAATTTGCCGTTTTTAGACAACAGTGTTGATGCTGTTGTAGCGATTACTTCGCTTGAATTTACATCAAATCCGAAGAAAACACTGATGGAATTTTACCGGGTGTTGAAACCAAGTGGTCGGTTGATAGTAGGAACATTAAATAAAAACGGCTCAATGCGAAAATGGCGGAAAGGAAACCCATTGTTTGAATCGGCTCAATATTTTTCGTATGACACTTTATTGTCGGCATTGGAACAATTTGGCGAACCGGAGATAAGTGGAAGTGTCTTGATGCCCAATTTAGAAGCTCAACCTGAAGAAATAAAGAAAGCCGAAACAGACGCTTCCGTTTCGGCTTTAAATCAATATGGAAATTTTTTGGTAGGAAGTGTTGAAAAAACAAAATGATGATGACCGAACTGTTACATTATTTTTCATCTCATACAATAGAAGTCGTTGCTGCATTTACCGGCATTTTATCGGTATTATTTCAAATTCGGCAAAATGTATTGGTGTGGTTTTTTGGAATCGTAGCCTCATTATTATACACTTGGGTGTTTTTTTATTCAAGACTTTATGCGTTGATGTCTTTGCAGGCTTATTATATTGCTATATCCATATATGGCTGGGTAGTATGGGTGCGAAAGAAGAAACAAGACGATACCGCTATTCGTCGCTTGTCATTTGGAGAAACAATACGGTTCTTTTTAATATTGGCAATGTTAAGTGGTGCGTTTTTCTTGTTTTTAAGTCGATATACCGACTCTGTAGTGCCTTTTGCCGATGCTTTCATAACAGCTTCTTGTTTAGTGGCAAGTTATATGTTGGCACACAAATATTTAGAACAATGGTTGGTTTGGTTGGTGGTCGATGTTATTTCTATATTTTTGTATCTTAATCAACATTTATATTCTACAGTTGTCTTTTCGATAGTTTTATCGGTAATGGCAGTTGTCGGATTTTCACAATGGAAGAAACAATGGCAACAACAATAAAACGAATTTCTATTCTTGGTCCCGAATCGACAGGAAAAACAACTTTGGCAAGGCAATTGGCCGAACATTATCAAACGGTTTGGGTGCCGGAATTTGCACGACAGTTTCTAGAGCAAAAAGGCGAGCGTTATCGCTATCGATATGAAGATTTAGAAATCATTGCAAAAGGACAACTGAAATCCGAACAAGAAATAGAGAAAAAAGCCAATCAATATTTATTTTGTGATACCGATTTTATTGTCTTGAAAATATGGTCTTCGTATGTTTTCGGGAAAGTGTCGCCATATATTTTAGAATTGGTAGAAAAACATCGTTACGACTATTATTTGTTGACAAACAATGATGTGAAATGGGAACCTGACCCATTGCGAGAATCTACCGGAACAGCTTATCGGAAACGAATATTTACAATTTATGAACAAGAATTAAACAAGTTGGGTGTTTCCTATTCTATTGTGAAAGGGAATGGAGTACAACGATTTGAAAATGTTCTTTCTATATTGGAAACAAATTTAAAATAAGTAGCTTACACAAACAGGTGTGTTTGGTTTTTATTAAAAAAACATTTACATTTGTTGTCATTATAAATCATAAAATACAATCTTATGAAACGATTTTTATCTTTTTCTGTTTTATTTTTAGCTCTTACATTTATGCTAAGTGCTCAATGGGTAGAGCAAGCTACCGGATTTGCTGCTGCCTCGCGAGGTATAAAAAATATCTCCATTGTAGATGCTAATACCGTATGGGTCGTGGCTAGTGACGGTTCGGGAAATAATGCTAATGTACAAGAATTTTCCAGAACTACCGATGGCGGAAGCCATTGGACAGCAGGAAAAATAGATGTGGGAAATACTTCTTTGGGAATAGCTATGATTAGTGCTGTAAGTGCTTCTACTGCCTATGTCGTAGCCTATACCAATTCCTCAAGTCCCAATGGTCAAGGGATTTTTATTACAACCGATAGCGGAGCTACTTGGACGCGTCAAACTTCAGCTGATTATCAATCAAGTTCGTCATTTGCGAATGTGGTTTATTTTTGGAATGCCAATGATGGCTTTTGTATGGGCGATCCGGCAGGAGGTGAATTTGAGATTTATACAACTAATGACGGAGGTTCAAATTGGACGCGTGTAGACGGAGCCGACATTCCTAATCCATTAAGTGGTGAATATGGGTATGTAGGACAATATACCGTAACCGGAGATAGTAGTATTTGGTTCTCAACCAACAAAGGACGATTGTTTTATTCGCCCGATAGAGGACATACATGGACGGTGGAACAAACCCCAATAGGTGATTTTGGACAAGGGGCTGATTTTGCTTTTGTCGATGATACGACAGGACTTATTGTCGATCCGAATAATCATCTATATAAAACAATTGATAATGGAGCTCATTGGGAAGAAATAACATCTGATGGACATTATTCTATAGATATTGCTTCGGTACCCGGAAGAAATACTTTTGTAACAACAGGAAACGATAAGGGAATCTCATATTCTAATTATGGTGGACTTGTTTGGGCTCAATTTACAGTACCGGTATCTTCTCAATTTATAAATACGGAATGGTTGAATGATTCGGTTGCATGGACAGGTAGTTTTAGTCGAAATGATACGGCAGGAGGAATTTTTAAATTTACAGGGAAAATACCGGTTCCATACGATAATGATTTAGGAGTTGTTGATGTAACAAATCCAATTACCGGAAAGGTAGAGACATCATCAGAGCATATTAAAGTAAAAGTGATGAATTTAGGAATAAATACACAATCTTCGTTTGATGTTTCGTATCAATTAAACGGAGGAAGTGTTGTGACGGAAACTTGTACTGCTACATTAAAGTCAGGAGAAACTTATGAGTATGAATTTTCTCAAACAGAAGATTTGTCAAAGTCAGGATTCTATACTATTGTAGCATGGACATCATTGTCCGGTGATGAAGATGTGTCGAATGATACCATAACAAAAAAACCATATCTCTTGGATTTTGTACCCAAAAAAGCTGTTGTTTATGAAGAAGCAACAGGAACTTGGTGTGGATGGTGTGTGAGAGGTCATGTGGGCTTGAAAGATATGGCGCATTATCATGCCGATAGTACTTGGATAGGAATAGCCGTTCATAATAATGATCCAATGACAGTAACAGAATACGATAATCAAATGGGACAATTTATCAGTGGTTATCCTAGCGGTGCTATTGACAGGAAAATTGGTAATGTCGATCCGGGAGATGCTTCTTTAGAAAATGTTTATAAAGATGAAGTAAAAATAGTTCCTTATGCAAAAATTGAAATAGATTCACAATCGTGGGATGCCGATTCGCGAAAGATAACGGCAAATGTAACAACAACTTTTGGGCTTGATTTAACAGGAACCAATTACAAGGTTTCATTAATAATTGTAGAAGATAGTGTGACAGGTACATCTTCCGGTTATAATCAAGCTAATGGTTATGCTGTTAAAGGTTATGATCTTATAGATTGGACAGGGCTTAATTGGAAAACATTAGGTAATCCTATTCCGGCTTCAAAAATGGTTTATAATCATGTGGGGAGAGCTCTCGTCAATGGATATAGTGGCGTAGGCGGAATAATTCCTGCAGATATAACTTCACAACAAGCATATTCTTATACATTTAACTATACGCTTCCTTCGACTTACAAAGCTTGGCATATAAAATTGGTTGCTTTGTTGATAAATGCAGATACCAAAGA
>CAZSHT010000045.1:0-11762 GCA_964606715.1 uncultured Bacteroidales bacterium | reverse complement strand
TTCCTCATAATTATTAGACAAATGTAACCGTTTGTCTAATAGGTGATTTATTGCTATTTTTGTTCACAATCTTGTAGAACGAATTTTTTTAACCCTAAAACAATAAATCCGCAATGAGACTAAAAGTATTCTTTTTTTCACTTTTTATTTCGACCATAACCTTTGCTCAGCCGTGGCTGAATATTACCGAAACACGACAACAATTACCCACTACTTTATACGAATACCAAGCTGTATTTAATACTTATTGGAACGACAAAGCCGTAAAAAACGGATATTATACAAAAGACGGTGAAAAACAAAAAGCCTATGGTTGGAAACAGTTCAAACGCTGGGAATATTTCTGGGAAACACGCGTGAATCCGCAAACCGGAGCGTTTCCGACAGATGCTCAATACAAAACAGCTTTTGCTCAATACAAAGAAGATCTTAAACATGCTCATGCTCTCACTAGAGGAGCATGGGTAAATTTAGGACCAAGCACATCAGGAGGTGGTTATGCCGGTGTGGGACGAATCAATACCATTGCATTTCATCCGTCAGATAACAATACTTTTTGGATAGGAAGTCCGTCCGGTGGATTATGGAAAACCACCGATGGCGGTAATTCATGGAATGTTTATACCGATAAAAACGAAGTTATGGGTGTAAGTGCTATTGCAATCTCTTCTAATTATGCTAGCGACAAAACAATTTATATCGGCACCGGTGACTGTGATGCAAGTGATAATTACAGTACAGGTGTTCTTAAATCGACCGATGGTGGAGCAACATGGAGTACTTCTTTGGCGTTTAATCTTGCCAACGGATTCACTGTCAATAGATTATTGATAGATCCTACCGATAATAATATTATCTATGCCGCTACTTCAAACGGTATTTACAAAACTACAAATGCCGGCAGTGATTGGACACAAATTTATTCCCGAAAATATATTCAAGATTTGGAATTTAAACCCAATGACCACACTGTTTTGTACGCTTCCAACAAATATTGGGGCGAAATTTATAAACTGACTAATAGTGGTGATAACATTTCCATAGTCTATGACGATGATGCGTCAGGTCGCATAGAATTGGCTGTTTCGGCCAATAAACCCGATTGGGTATATGCCGTAATAGTAAATGACGACAACGGACTAAAGGGTATCTACAAATCAACCGACGGAGGAGATTCTTATTCTTTAGTAACCGATAGTCCAAATTTATTGTCGGGTTCTGTCGATGGTTCAGGAACAACCGGGCAAGGATGGTACGATTTGGCTTTGACTGCCGATCCCGATGATGGGAATACTTTATATTGTGGCGGAATAAACACATGGGAATCGACCGACGGCGGACAAAATTGGGACCTTGTAAACCATTGGTATGGTGGCGGTGGCGTGCAGTCGGTTCATGCCGATAAGCATTTCTTGGTATTCAACAACGGAATTGTTTACGAATGTAACGATGGCGGATTATACAAAACCGATAACGGTACCGATTGGGATAATATTTCCAATGGAATCATCAACAGCCAAATGTATCGTTTGGGGGTTTCACAAACAGAATCGAACGCAACCATCACCGGACTGCAAGACAACGGAACAAAATTATTGCATACCGATGGAACTTGGTACGATGTAAAAGGCGGTGATGGCATGGAATGTTTGATAGATTATACAGATTATAACATCCAATACGGAACTTATACCAACGGACAGATTTCACGAACAACAGATTTATGGACCAATACAACAGCTATTGAACCTACAAGCGATGGTGCTTGGGTAACGCCCTATATCATTCATCCGTCGAGTCCGGCCACATTATATGCCGGCTACGAAGATGTGTGGAAAACAATTGATAGAGGTGACTCTTGGACACAAATATCATCATTTGCTTCCGATGATAAAATCCGTTCTATGGCCATTTCTGCTTCCAATCCGCAAGTGCTTTATGTGGCGGATCTTGATCAGCTTTGGAAAACAACAAATGACGGCACTTCATGGACAGAATTATCGGGCTTGCCAAGTTCAAGTTATATTACTTCAATAGCCATAAAAAATGATAATGAAGATACTGTTTGGGTAACATTTGGCGGTTATAATACCGATGGGGTGTACCAGTCAACCGACGGTGGCAGTAATTGGACCAATATCTCATCGGGATTACCGAGTATTCCTGTCAATACGATAGTTCAAGATACAATGGCTTCGGATTTGACGCTTTATGCAGGTACCGACTTTGGCGTATATTTCAAGGTTAATAATGGTGATTGGCAATTGTTTAATTCCGGGTTGCCAAAAGTTGTTGTTGACGAATTAGAGATTTATTATAATATCGATCACAGCAAATGTAGATTGCGAGCCGCAACATATGGCAGAGGGCTTTGGGAATCAAGTTTAAACATTACAACAGAAGCTCCTGTTGCGAATTTTTCAGTTTCAACACAGAATACTTGTCTTGGTAATGCTATAAAATTTACCGATAATTCACTGAATACACCTACTTCGTGGTCATGGAATTTTGGTGATGGAAATACATCTACTCAACAAAATCCATCACACACTTATGCCAATGCAGGAACCTATACCGTTTCATTGAAAGTTACAAACTCAAAAGGCAACGACACAGAGACAAAGTCTAATTACATCACTATCAGACCTAACCCAACAGCCTCATTTACAGTAGATAACAGCAATGAACCGACCATTCATTTCACCAATACTTCAACAAACGGATCTTCATATTTATGGAAATTCGGCGATGGCAATGAAGCCACAACAAAAGATGCCGACCACACCTATGTTACCAATAAAACTTATGTGGTAAGACTTTATACAACTAACGATTGCGGAACGGTTTCAAAAAATAAAAATATTACCATTACAAAAGTGGGTATCGAAACATTGACCAAAGCGGGAATAAAACTTTATCCCAACCCATCTTCCGGTATTATCAATATCAGCGGGTTATCACCGCAACATGCCAAAATAAAAGTGGTGGATATCACCGGTAAGGTGTTGATGGAAAAAATAGTGAAACAACAAGCTGTAATGTTGAATCTTTCCGAATTTTCAGAAGGTGTTTATCAAATTATTATTCAACAAAACGGCAGTATTTTAAAACAACGCATAGTCCTTAAAAAATAATTTTTGTGTGAATGATACTTTGTTTATAGCATTAGCTCCGGTATTTATCATTGCCACATATATTTATTATCGTGATCGGTGGGAAAAAGAACCCATAGGGTTGCTGTTATTGTCGTTATTATTGGGAGCTATTGTGTCTATTCCGGTTGTTTTCATTGAACATCGTTTGATGCAACGACCTGTATTTGAATTAGATTCACTACTTTTTTCGGCAACATACGAGGGGTTTGTAGTGGCTGCCGCTACCGAAGAATTTTTTAAGTTTTTGGTGTTTATGCTTGTGATATGGAACAACCGAAATTTCAACGAAAAATTTGACGGAATAGTTTATGCCGTTTTTATTTCGTTAGGTTTTGCCGGTATCGAAAATGTGTTGTATGTTTTTAGTTATGGTGTCGAAATAGGGTATGTGCGTGCATTTACGGCTGTTCCGTTACATGCTTTGGTGGCTGTTGTGATGGGGTATCATTTGGGATTGGCAAAAATGGGAACCAATCGTCGCAACGGGCATCTGTTGTTGGCATTGGTTTTACCGATTCTTTTTCACGGATTCTATGATTGGATATTGATGATACGACAATCATGGTATTTATTGTTGTATGTTCCGTTTCTTTATTTTTTATGGCGTCGTGCATTTCGCAGAATAAAAACGCTTTCGGAAGAAAGTCGGTTCAATCCAAAAAACACTTGGAAACTACCCGACGATTTTTTCAAAAAAAACTAAATAGATTGTATTCCGCCAAGGGCTTCAATACTTTTGATGGTTTCGGCAAGCGTTTCATTTCTAAGCATATCATACCATTCTTGTTTTATCTTGTGGTATTTTTCGTGCATAAAACAAGGGGTGCTGTCGGAGGCACCACAATCCCGTTTTTCCAACAGACAATTCGAAAATGATGATTCTCCGTCAAATATTTTTACAATATCCAACAATGTAATTTCTTTTGGTTTTTTTGCCAATACAAAACCTCCCGAAGGTCCTTTGTAAGATTTCAAAATAGATTGTCGTACCAATGTTTGTAATATCTTACTTAAAAAAGAAACGGGAATATCAATATCTTCTTTGATTTTTTTTACTCCCACGGCAACATCGGAATCGTTTCCTTTGTATGCAATATAAGCAACAGCCCGTATGGCATATTTACATGTTTTACTCAACATTTCGGCGTCCTTTCATGGATTTACTAAATGATTTTTTAAATGTTGGAAAGGTTTTTTCTTTCCCCAAACTATTCCTTAACAATGTTTTTCCGAAAATGTTTTTTGTTTTGGCAGAAAAAAAATCAAATCGACTTCGTTTGGAAGCCATTATTTCAAATAAATGCAGTCCGGTAGTCCACGAAAGTTTATCGCCATAATGCTCTATGGCATAATGCCGGTTTTCGAGCAAAAGCTCATGCAACGGGATATGAACAGGACATTCTTCGGTACATTTTCCACATAAAGTGCAAGCAAAAGAAAGGTGTTTAAATTCTTTCATTCCCTCAAAATGTGGTGAGATGAGAGAACCGATAGGACCTGTATAAGCTGTTTCGTAGGTGTAACCGCCTATATTTTGGTAGATGGGACAGAAATTCAGGCACGCACCACAACGGATACAAGCCAATGCTTTGTTGAGTTCATCGTTTTGGTATAAATCACTGCGACCGTTATCGAGTAAGATAAGATACATCTGTTCCGGTCCGTCAATATCTTCTGCATTCTTAGGGCCTGTTATAAGCGTATTATAGGCCGAAATGCGTTGTCCGGTACCATGAGTTGCCAACAAGGGCAAAAATAGCCCTAAATCAGTGTATTTGGGGATTAATTTTTCGATACCGGCAATGGCAATATGAATGCGAGGAAAAGAAGTGGACAATAATGCATTCCCTTCATTTTCCGTAAGAGAAATGCCTCCGACATCGGCAACTAAGAAATTGGCTCCCGAAATGCCGAGTTCTGCTTTTTTAAATTTATCACGCAGAAATTCACGAACATAATTGGTTATGTATGAGGGTGTTGTGTCGAGAGGTGTATTGAAGTGTTTGTGAAAAAGTTCAAAGACATCTTCCTTCGATTTGTGCATGGCAGGAGTTACAATGTGGTAAGGGCGTTCGCCGGCAACCTGTACGATAAACTCTCCCAAATCGGTCTCAAAAACATCTATCTTGCTGTTTTCCAGGTGTTTATTGAGTTCTATCTCTTCTGTTGTAATAGATTTGCTTTTGACAACAGTAGTTACTTTTTCGCGTTTGGCAATATCCAAAATATGCTTTACGGCTTCTTCTTTGGTAGAGGCAAACAATACTTTCCCGCCGTTTTCCTCAAATTTTGTAACGAACAAATCCAAATAATTCGAAAAATCATGACGAATTTCGCCTTTTATGGTATTGGCAATATTGCGTGCTTTTTCTAGGTCGACAAATTGTTTTTTTCCGCGTTCAACAGCCGCATAATATTTCGACATATTGAACCGTATAGTTCGGCGGTGTTTCAGGTCGAAAGCAACGCGTCGTGATTCTTTCTTGAATAATTTTTCGTGATTCATTGAAACCATTTAACAATTTTGCAATTTCTCCACCGGAATTTTTTTGATACGCCGTTCGTGACGACCACCGTCAAATGCGGTCTCCAAAAATATCGTTACGATTTCTTTGGCTTCTTCGAGTGAGATAAAGCGTGCCGGCAACGAGCAGATATTGGCATCATTGTGTTGGCGTGCCAATGCCGATATTTCGGTATTCCAACACAGGGCAGCCCGAATGCCTTGGTGTTTATTGGTGGTCATATTGATACCGTTTCCACTTCCGCACAATGAAATACCGAAGTCAAAATCACCATTCTCTACGGCTTCTGCCATAGGGTGTGCAAAGTCGGGATAGTCGGCACTTTCCGAAGAATAGGTTCCGAAATCTTTAATCGTGTGGTTCAATGATTTGAGAAAATCTATCAACGCTTCTTTTTTTTCAAAACCGGCATGGTCACAAGCAATAGCTAATTTCATCACAAATTTTTTTTAGTCATTAATAAGGTTGGTAAAATTAAACGAAATAGCATCAAACAATCCTTTATCGGATAATTTTATTTCGGGAATTACCGGAAGAGCCATAAACGACAATGTCATAAAAGGTGATTTCATGTTGATATTCAGCTCATTATGGCAAAAATCATTGATTTCCTTATAGTGTTTAGCCATTTCATCAACAGGTTGGTCGCTCATCAATCCGGCAAGAGGCAGAGGCAATTGTTTTGTCTTTGTTTCGGAAACGGCAATAATACCGCCTTTGGATTCAATGATATTATTAACAGCTTTTACCAATAAATCATCATCACTTCCAACGGCAATGATATTATGGCTATCGTGGGCTACCGTACTGGCTAAGGCACCGTTTTTTAGCATCAGTCCTTTTATAAAAGCAACAGCAGGTTTTGGGGTGTTGTCATAACGGTTTATAACGACCAATTTTAAAATATCCTGTGTCATATCCGATTTCAACTCTCCGTTGACAACAGGTAGCGTGCACACTTCTTTTTTTGTCAATAATGATCCGTCGAAACAATGAATAACATTGACGCTTTCTTTTTGTTTTTGCGAAGTCAACAGAATGTCGTTTATCGATATTTTTGTGCGATTAAATACATTGGGAAGTGATGTGTGATGATTGGTTCTTTCGGATAATTGATTTTGATAATCAAACACCTTCTCACCGTTTATATAAGTCTCTAACACATTGAAATCTTGAAGGTCATCAACAACAATAAAATCGGCAAAATCCCCTTCTTTTAAGCTACCAACAGGCAGGTTGTAATGGTCTATGGCATTTAAACAAGCAGCTTGCAAAAGTTTAAAAATATCAATATTTTTTGCTATTCCCAATCGAACAATTTTGTCGATATGTCCTTTCTCTTGTAATTCGTCGGGGTGAGAATCATCGGTACAAAGCATGACTTCGTCGGGATATTTTTCGATAAGTTTCCAAAGAGCATCAAAATTTTTAGCAGCACTTCCTTCACGAATTAAGATTTTCATCCCCTTTTTTATCTTTTCTTCACCTTCTTCATAGGTCGATGCTTCATGGTCGGTAGAAATGCCGGCATTGATATAGGTGGTTAAGTCATCACCTCTGAGACCGGGGGCGTGTCCGTCAATAACTTTTCCGGCCTTTTTTGCCATAGTTAGTTTTTCCAAAACGCCCGGATCTTTATAAATGACGCCGGGGAAATTCATCATTTCGGACAGTGCAACTACGCTGTCGTTTTCCAACAAAGGTTCAATATCGTTGGCTGTCAGCTTAGCCCCCGAAGTTTCAAAATCGGTTGCAGGCACACACGAGGGGACACCAAAAAAAGCTTTTAAGGAGCTTTCTTTTGCGTTGTTTATCATAAAGTTGAATCCCTCTATTCCCAACACATTGGTGATTTCATGAGGATCGGTAACAACCCCGATTGTTCCATGTGGAACAATTGCATCGCCAAAATTTTGCGGTGTCATCATAGAGCTTTCAATATGCACATGAGAATCAATAAGTCCGGGTAAGATGAATTGATTCTCTTCAATGTCGTCATCAAAAATAATCTCTTTTATTTTTTTATTTTCAACAATGATTTTCCCGGGTTTAATTTCCCGCGATTTAATAAAAACAATTTTTCCTTTGATGGTTTTTCTCATAAGATTTAATTTTGTTCCATGTGGAACATTATTTTTTTAGATGCAAAATGATGGTTGTAATATCTGCCGGTGACACCCCGCTGATTTGAGAGGCTTGGCGAATGGTTTCCGGACGAATTTTATTTAATTTTTGTTTAGCCTCTGTGCTAATGTTCTGAATGGAAGAGTAATCGAAATCAGATGGGATTTTTAAATCTTCCAGCTTTGCAATTTGTTTGCTGAGCTCATGTTCTTTGTCGATATAAGGTTTGTATTTGTATTCTATTTCGAGTGTTTGGATAATATTATTGCGTTGGTGCTGTATCGATTCGTAGATTTCCCTGAAAGAATCGTTTGTCAAAAAATCCATTAATGATACATTGGGGCGTTTCAGAATGTTGAGTAATTTATTCTTTTGTGTCAATGGTGTTGAGTTCAAATCTTCCAATCTTGGATTTATCTCAGAGGGCGAAATCGAAATGTGTTGAAAACGGTTGGTCAATTTTGCCATCATTTCAGTTTTATAAAAATAGCGTTCTTTGCGTTCTTCCGATGCCAATCCCAGGTGAATAGCTTTTGGGGTAAGACGCAAGTCGGCATTATCTTGTCTTAGCAAAATGCGATGTTCGGCACGCGAGGTAAACATTCGATACGGTTCATCGACACCTTTGGTGATGAGGTCGTCTATTAATACGCCGATGTATGCTTCATTGCGTTGCAACACAAACGGTTCTTCCTTTTTTATCTTTAACGCCGCATTGATGCCTGCCATAAACCCCTGAGCAGCAGCTTCTTCATAGCCTGTTGTTCCGTTTACTTGTCCGGCCAAATACAACCCTTCTATGATTTTTGATTCCAAAGTGCGTTGCAATTGTGTAGGATCGAAATAGTCATATTCAATGGCGTAACCCGGACGATAGACGCGTGCATCTTCCAATCCGGGAATGCGGTGCATAGCTTCGAGTTGAACATCCCATGGCAACGAAGAAGAAAAACCATTGAGATAATATTCGTTTGTCCAAAATCCTTCGGGTTCCAAAAACAACTGGTGTTTGTCTTTATCGGCAAAAGTGATAATCTTGTCTTCTATACTGGGACAATATCGCGGACCTATCGATTGGATGGTGCCATTGTAAAGCGGTGAAAATTTAAGCCCTTTGAATAATAAATCATGTACCGAAGTATTGGTATAAGTAATGTGGCAGGGGCGTTGTTTGTCAAACAGCGGTTTATCGTGAAGAAAACTAAATGTTTGCGGATTGTCATCACCTTCTTGTTCAATAGTTTTTGAAAAATCAATGGTACGACCGTCGATGCGTACCGGTGTGCCGGTTTTCATTCTGCCTGTGTTCAGACCGACCTGTTTGAGTTGTTCCGTCAAGCCAAGTGACGGTAGTTCGGAATATCGTCCACCTTCTACACGGCTGTTGCCGATGTGCATCAAACCGTTTAGGAAAGTGCCGGCAGTAAGAATGACAGCATCTGCGTAGAATGGTATTTGAAATTTTGTTATAACGCCAGTAACTTTCTGATTTTCAATTATTAACGAATCAACAGTATCTTGCCAGAGGTCTAGATTTTTGATGTTTTCCAAAATTTTTCGCCATTCTGCCGAAAATTCCATGCGATCGTTTTGTGCTCGCGGACTCCACATTGCAGGACCTTTTGACTTGTTGAGCATTCGAAATTGAATGGTCGAGCGGTCGGTAACAATAGCGGTATAACCGCCAAGAGCATCGAGTTCTCTTACAATCTGTCCTTTGGCAATACCGCCGATAGCAGGATTACAAGACATCTGTGCATATTTGGTCATATCCATAGATATAAGCAAAGTATGCATTCCCATATTGGCTGCTACGGCAGCTGCTTCGGCACCGGCATGTCCGCCTCCTACAACGATAACATCATAATGAAATTCCATAGCACAAAAGTAAGGGATTTTTTAATTGAGAATCGAGAATAAATTTTTTTAGTATTTTCGGTAAAATAAAAAAAAGCAACACGAGTCGTTTGTGTTGCTTTTTTTGTGAACGCGGCAGGGATCGAACCTGCAACCTACGGCTTAGAAGGCCGTTGCTCTATCCATTGAGCCACGCGTCCAATAAAAATCGGTTGCAAAGATATAATATTTTAGAATATCATTAATTTTTTTTTCTATTCATTACGGTCGGTAAAACGAACAACCGAATATGGAATGAATTTCCGTCGATATTTTTAGTAATTTTGTTCAAAATCTAAAACCCATGAAACAAATCAATACTATACTGAGTGCTTTGGCTTTACTAGGAGTCATTATTTTATTTATCATTATGCCGTCGCAACCCGAAAAATCCAATGCTTCATCGCTGAAAGATAAGGTGGTGATGCTTACCGACTCAACACAACAAGGCGGTGTTTCGCGGTATGCTTTTATTTATGTCGATACTTTGTTGAATCATTATGAGTTTTACAAGATTTTACAAAATCAATTATTAAACAAACAACAAACATTGGAGCAAAATTTAAATGCTAAGTTGATGGCATTTCAGCAAGAATATCAAGCGTTTCAACAAAAAGTACAAACGGGAGCATTTCTCAGTCAGGCAAGTGCCAAAGCACAACAAGATGCCTTGGTGCAAAAACAACAAAATTTGGCACAGCTCAAAGAGCGTTTGGCAAACGAATTGATGCAAGAAACCCAAAAGATGCAACAGCAGTTGCTCGATACGGTGAATGCGTTTTTAAAGACTTTTAATCAAACGGAACATTACGCTTTCATCTATAATGCCCAGAGCTTTTTGTATGCCGATTCGGCGTATGATATCACCGATACGATTACAACACTGCTAAACCAGCGTTATAAGGCATCACATCCGAAAAAATAGCCGACAGTAACAATTGTGTTGAACACAATAGCAAAAAAATATATCGCTCGCCACAAGATACAGGTTCGAGTGGATTTTCAGAAAAAATACAACGCCGTTGTTGTTATTCCTGTGTTGGCAGATGACATGCTGTTTGAGACATTACAGAGTTTGAATAACGCAAAGATGCCTCAGAAAAATATTGCCGTGTTGGTAGTCGTTAACCATTCTGAATATGCTTCACCTGAGGAAAAACAGCAGAATGAGCTTATTTTAAGTGAGTTACAAGAACACACACAAGCTTTTCAATTTGATTTATATTCTCTTGCTTTATTTGATTTACCCGAAAAAAAATCGGGTGTCGGAGTGGCTCGCAAAGCCGGTATGGACCAAGCATTATTACATTTTGTAACATATGGCAACACCTCAGGTATCATAGTGTCACTAGATGCCGATACGGTGGTTCAACATAATTATTTCGAAGTATTATTTCGTCATTTCAAAGAACACCCGAAAACAAATGCGGTTATTTTTAATTTTAAACATCAACCGGCTGTCAATGATGATTTGCAACAGGCCATAGACCGGTATGAGCTTTACCTGCGATATTACATAGAAGCTCTGCGGTGGACAGGATTTCCGTTTGCTTTTTATACCATTGGTTCTGCTTTTGCTGTTTCGGCAAAGGCTTATGTGGCGGTAAGCGGAATGAGCCAAAACAAAGCCGGCGAAGACTTTTATTTTCTACATAAAGTATTTCCTATGGGCGAGATATACGCGATAGAAGAAACCACTGTTTTTCCATCGCCGAGGATATCACACAAAACACCATTTGGAACAGGGCAAGCTGTGGCTGAGTTGATAGAAAATGAGTTTCTATTAGAAACTTATCCGTTTGAATGGTTCGGGTGGTTGAAACAGTTTTTTGAAACGATAGATTTGTTTTACGATGCTTCTACACAAGATATCCGGTCGATAGTATTATCGTTTCATCCGATGTTGCAAGCGTTTCTAAAAACAATTGATTTTGAGGGGGTTATCTTTAAATTACAATCCAATACAGTTTCAAGAGAGCGGTTTCGAAAAGCTTTTTTTATTTGGTTTGATGGTTTTAAGGTGGTGAAATTTTTAAATTTTACGGCACAGCAATTACCAAAG
>CAZSHT010000044.1:0-11861 GCA_964606715.1 uncultured Bacteroidales bacterium | reverse complement strand
ATTTTGCCATATTTTTTATTGTGATACAAAAGTAATGATAAAAAAGAGTTGATATCAAAAAAATACTGTTGACAACTAAATTTTAGTAAGTTTGCAACCGTAAAAAAATAAATTTTAAACAATGAGTGAAGATGTTTTCAAAAAGATAGTGTCACACGCCAAAGAATATGGTTTTGTTTTTCCGTCGAGTGAGATTTATGACGGACTTGGAGCGGTCTATGATTATGCTCAATATGGTGTGGAATTGAAAAATAACATTAAAGAATATTGGTGGAAATCAATGGTTTATCTGCACGATAATATTTTAGGACTGGATTCAGCTATTTTTATGCATCCGACTACTTGGAAAGCATCGGGGCATTTGGGAGCATTCAATGATCCGTTGATAGACAATAAAGATTCAAAAAAACGCTATCGTGCCGATGTGTTGATAGAGGATTATCGTGAAAAATTGGAAGGTAAAATCAACAAAGAAATAAAAAAAGCCCAAAAACGCTTTGGTGAAGCTTTCGATGAGCAAGAATTTCGTTCGACGAACCAACGCGTGCTGAAATACCAAAAACAGATTGACGAGTTGACAGAGCGTTTTCAAAAAGCATTGGAAAACAATGATTTGGAAGAATTGCGACAAATTATTATTGATGCCGAAATAGTGGATCCTGTGGGTGGTTCCCGCAATTGGACCGAGGTGCGTCAATTTAATTTGATGTTCGAAACGCAACTGGGTTCTGTGAGTCAAGAGGCTAATTCCATTTATTTGCGTCCCGAAACGGCACAAGGTATTTTTGTCAATTTTCTGAATGTTCAGAAAACCGGAAGAATGACAATCCCGTTTGGAATAGCTCAAATAGGGAAAGCATTTCGAAATGAGATTGTAGCACGACAATTTATTTTTCGTATGCGGGAATTTGAACAAATGGAAATGCAATTTTTTGTGCGTCCGGGGGAAGAACTGAAATGGTTTGACTATTGGAAAGAAAAACGCTATCAATGGCATCTCAATTTGGGAATGGGCGAAGACAATTATCGTTTCCATAAGCACGACAAACTGGCTCATTATGCCAACGCTGCTTATGATATTGAATTTAATTTTCCGTTTGGGTTCAAAGAACTGGAAGGTATTCATTCTCGCACCGATTATGATTTGAAACAACATCAAGAATATTCGGGCAAAAAATTACAATATTACGATCCGGAAATCAATGAACGCTATGTGCCGTATGTGGTAGAGACTTCAATAGGTTTAGATCGCACCTTTTTGGCTGTATTGTCGAAATCATACAAAGAAGAAGTGGTGGAAAGTGAAGGCGGTAAGTCGGAAACGCGCGTTGTATTATCCATTCCGCCGGCATTGGCACCTGTGAAAGTGGCAATATTTCCGTTGGTGAAAAAAGACGGGTTACCAGAAAAAGCCAAAGTTTTGCACAGGAAATTGCGATTGTCGATGAATACACAGTATGAAGAAAAAGATTCTATCGGACGGCGGTATCGTCGGCAAGATGCTATAGGAACACCGTTTTCCGTTACAATAGACCATCAAACAATGGACGATGATACTGTAACTGTTCGTCATCGCGATACAATGGAACAAATTCGTTTACATATTGATGAAGTAGAAGCGTATATCAAGCCGAAAGTCTCTATGGACGAGTTGTTGAAAAACCTGTTATAATGAATTTGTTTTTCGCGGACAGCAACTTTTTAGCGGGTGAAAATAATAAACTAAATTGGTAACTAATATTCCCAGTCCGGCACCTACCAGCACATCGGGAAGCCAATGGCGATTGTTTATCATGCGAAAAGCACCGGTTGCCGTAGCAAATACATAGCCACTGTAAGCATAGATAGGGTGTGAATCTTTCATTTCCAAATACAAAACCGTTGCAGCCGTGAAAGCTTGGGAAGTATGTCCCGAGGGGAATGAGTTTTTGGCAGAACCGTCAGGGCGTTCTATATCGAAAGAAGATTTCAGCAGATGTGTGATGGCAGCTGTTCCTAATTCCGATAAAAGAAGGCATTTGGTGTGTCCCCACGCATTATTAGACGGTTGCATATGAAAAATATCGGCAGCATAAAGTTCCAAAATGGGAGCATATTGAAAATAATCTTCCGCATGATTGCGGTATCCGTTGATGTTCTTTTGTATAAAATCGCGTATGGTAACTTTAAATGAGGCCGGCGGAATGGTTAATACCGTTCCTGAACCAATGAGTATAGTGGGAATAATAAAGCGTTTTTTTGTGATGGAAGAATCATTTTGTGCTTGGCTTCGAAAATTAACCAAAATAAAAACGATGAGTAATAATGCTATAATCCGGTGTTTCATGAAAATAAGTTTTAGGGCGTTTCATTTTTCCATTTGAAAAATGAGAAATAGACACCGCCATAACGCCGTTGGTCGAAAAGTCCGTCGAAGTCTGTGAATTTAGTATGTTTGTCGTGTTCGATAACGACAATGCCCCGGTCTGTCAGAATATCAGCGTTTTTCAATAATTCATATAAATCGTAATACAAATTGCTTTTAAAAGGTGGATCGGCAAACACAATATCAAATTGGCGTGTCAGTTTGGGCAAAAATGTCATTACATTGGCTTTTACAGAATGGATGGCATCGAATTGTAATGTTTCGGCAGTGCGTTTTATAAATTGGTAATTTCCAAAATTTTGTTCTACCGACCAAATATCAGGAACTCCACGAGAGGCAAATTCGTAACTGATATTTCCTGTTCCTGAAAATAAATCCAAGACACTAAGGTCTTCAAAATCATACCAATTGAATAAAATATTGAAAAGACTCTCTTTCGATAAATCGGTAGAGATACGACTGTTGAAATTTTTGGGCGGTTCAATATGTCTGCCTTTGCGGACACCACTTATGATTCGCATAGGAGAATGGCATTTATAAGGTCTGTAATTAAGGATTTGTTTACTGTTTTCAATGTCGGAGACAATGAGATATGATTGGGGATAAATACAAATGAATCGACTTTTGTGAAAAAAGATTTTAATTTTAATTCAAATTCTTGTCTTGAAGCGGTATCGAGTGTTCCGTTGAAAAGCAACGGATGATTTTGGTAATCCAAACCAAGCTTATCATAGACTGCAACAAGAAAATAGAGTAAATCGTCGAAATGCCGAAAATCGAAAAATTGAAAATAATATAGTTTTTCTAAGCCGATGACCGCGACATAAGCACGATTGCCTTTTATCGAAACAAATGAAATCTTTTTTTCTTCCGATTGTTGATGTAAAAACTGATAAGCCGAAACTAAAAAAGCTTGTGCCGAATGGGTGATTTTAAGATTTTGGAATGGTAACTTTTTAGTCAATAAATCAAGTGTTTCGGTTGATTCGGAAAATGAAAAAAAAGTATTCAATAAGTCTATTTTTTGTGTAAAAATGCGATGGGTTTCCGGCTTGAAGTTGCTGTTTGTAACGGATTGAATATCAGCAAGTTTTTCTTTCTCAAAAAAAGCATTTGGAATCAATAGCGGATTGGTTGCCGGAAGCGATAGAGATATTGACTTATAAGTGCTTTTCAGATCCAATATTTCCGATTGAAAAGTTTTGGAATATTTGTATTCTACGGCAATAATTGTTTTTGAAAGGGTATCATATACAAGCACCAAAAAAGCATCGCCATACCATTCTATAATAAGATGGCAATCGGTGGTATGGATGTCGGAAAAATGGGGGTCTTTAACTGTAAAATTTTCTATCATTATTGTTTTCCATAGGGAAAAAGTTGATTATTCCCAGTTACCCGAAGTCGAGACTTCCGTCATCGAACCAACTTGTAATACTTGTGTTGGATCAAATGGTTTAGAATCTTTGGCTTCAAATACATCTTGCCAAGTTCCGGATACTTTTATTTGACCTGCATCCAGTTTAAATTCAGCTTTGTTTGTAAAAGGAACATAGCGCAATGAATCGTATGATTTCCCTTTCAAGATGGTATCGGCTACATGCATATAAATGGTGTCTCTAACAATTAACCCCATTTTAATGGCATCGGCAGTTGTAATAGAATCTAACAAGGAATCGGGGATAGAACCGATTTTCTTAACAACCGGAATAGAGTCGGTTTTTAAGAAATTGATAAGTGTATCGAAGTCGCCTGTATATTTATTGTGTACGGTACGATATGTAAATTCGGCAGTACGAATATCTTTCAGCCGTTCAATAACTTTGGCATAGCGTTTTTTCTTTTCTTGTTGAAATTTAATAGGGGTTTCAATGGTTTGATATACCATATAGCTAAGACCTAGAATGATGATAGCTAAAACTGCTGTAATAATATTTTTCATTTTATTTGGGCTTTCTTGTTTACTTATGTGCAAAATTAATTTTTTTCATCTATTTCGCAAACATTTTAGAAAAAACTCAATAAATTTTAAACATATTTGCAATTAAATTTGAAATTTTAAACATTTCGGAAGAAGTGTTGTCTTATGAGAATTATTAATTAAAAAAGAATTTTCGGCGTATGAAAAACATTGTATTTGTATTAGGATTTAGTTTGATAGCATTAGGTTTATTAGCACAACACCCGGGTGGAGGAAAGGGTAAGGGCTATGAATATTTCAAAAAAGCAACCATCGGCGTGATTCGCGGTGAAGTTGTTGATGCCAATTCAGGAAAACCAATTGAGTTTGCCAATATTTCATTATACAACAGGGCTGACAGTCTGGTGGGAGGAACGATTACCGATAATACAGGTTCGTTTTCGTTGGAGAAATTGCATTTTGGGCGTTATACATTAAAAATAGATTTTATCGGCTATAAATCGGAAAAAATAACTGATGTCAAAGTAACACCACGACAATCAACCGTATTTGTGGGAAAAATAAAATACCATCCGACAACCGAAAATTTAGATGCTATCACCATAAAAGAAAAACGACCGGTAGTAGAATATAAGTTGGACAAACAAGTGATTCATGTCGATGAAGATGTTACTTCGGTAGGAGGCAATGCTGTTGATGTTCTCAAAAATTCACCATCGGTGCAAGTTGATATGGACGACAATGTGTCAATTCGAGGAAGTAGCAATATTACAATTCTCATAGATGGAAAACGCTCTGCTTTCACAAGCAGTTCCGATGCATTGCAACAAATACCTGCCAACACAATTAAAAATATAGAAATCATTACCAATCCGTCGGCAAAATATGACCCCGACGGATTGGCAGGGATTATCAATATTGTTACCAAACAAGGTCTTCGTAAAGGACTCAACCTGACGGTTACACTCAATGTGGGAACGAGCAACCAATATGATGGTGGAATTGATGTGAATCGACGATTCAAAAAAATAAATGTCTTGGCAAGTTATCATTTTCGAAATAGCGAACGCCATTTTCAAGGTAAGACCTCACAAACCAATTATTACAACAACGGCGATTCTTCGGTGTCTATCTTTCAACTTGGCGATAAAGTCAGAGGGCGACAAACACATTCCATTGGAGCGGGAGTTGATTATGATTTGAATGCTTCTACCAGTGTATCATTATCGGGGAAATACCGCATTACAAAACGGGCAAGTGGTGGTTTGACAAACTATTGGCAATACAGTGACATTGATACATTTCAAGTATATACTATCAATAATGTCGATGAATCGAACGGACAATCATATGATGTGTCATTGGATTTTCAAAAGAAATTTTCTCAAGAAGGACGAAAGTTGACAGCAAATGCTGTTTATTCTCAATCGTTGTCGCATCCGTCACAGACAATGGATTATGTCTATTATTGGTTTGATGCAATGGAAAGTGATTCGTTGTTTTATCAACGCAATTATTCCGACGATGCAGGTGTAACCGCTTCCGGACAAGTTGATTATGAGCAACCTGTTGGCGAAAAAGGAAAATTTGAAGCAGGCGCAAAATATACCGATATGAGTTCTGACGATGATTATACTTTTCAAAATAAATATACAGACAGTTGGGTAATTGACTTAAATCAATCCAACCGTTTCTTGTATAGAGAGCAAGTGGGAGCAGGGTATGTTATGTTTTCCAATGCTTTTGCAGGATTTGAATATCAATTGGGATTGCGATTGGAACAAGCAAACCGCATTGCCAATCAAATATCATACAACACACAGTTCGATACGGCATATTTTCAATATTATCCAACGATGCACATTAGCCGAAAAATAGGGAAGAAAAACGAAGTGCAGTTGAGTTATTCCCGACGCGTCAATCGTCCACGAGGCAGAATGCTCAACCCATATCGCGATTATTCCAATCCGTTGTTTATTCGTCAAGGCAATGTAAAATTGATGCCCGAATATGTCGATTCGTATGAATTGAATTACCAACGCCGTATTTCAAAAGGGTTTTTATCTACTTCGCTATATTATCGACAAGTAAATGGTGCTTTTACGCGTATTCGAAAAATGTTGGATGACGGACATATGTTGATGACTTTTGTGAATATGTCGAATGAGAAAAATCTGGGATTGGAGCTAATGGGAAATTTTCGATTTTTTCCGTGGTGGAATCTGAATGCAAGTGTTTCATTTTACCAATTTAGCATTGACGCAAGCAATTTGTCGGATATTACGACAGGGGCTACTTCCAGTTTCAATCAATCGGCACGCATCAACAGTTCATTTATGTTGCCGTGGCATCTTACTTTGCAAATGATGATGTTTTATCGTTCACCGTCGATAACGGCACAGGGCGAAAGGGATTCAATGGGTTGGGGGAGCTTTGGCTTGCGAAAATCAACAGCCGACAAAAAATGGACTTTTAGTTTTCGCTATAACGACCCCTTCCATATGATGCATTTTCATTTTAAAACACAAACCAACAATTTTGTGTCAGATAGCGAATTTCGCCGGTTGTCTACAATGATAACTGTAGGTGTTGTATATCGTTTTATCACACAACCCGAAAAACGCAAACGCCCAAATTATAACAATAGAGATAACAGCGGGAATATGCTGGATAATATGTTTTAATGCTTAGGTTCATTATTTGATAACCATTACATTCTTATTTTTCCTACATTTGTGCTAATGTCGCACTTGTATTTGCATATACCGTTTTGTAAACAAAAATGCCATTATTGTGATTTTTATTCTATTGGCAATTTAAATCAAAAAACTGAATTTATTGATGCACTATGTCGCGAAGTTGAGTTACAAGCAGATTACTTGAAAAATCATCGCTTGGAAACGATATATTTTGGAGGAGGCACACCGTCTGTATTATCGGGAAAAGAATTGTTAGCAATTTTCGAATCCATCGAAAAACATTATGCCATTGCAAATGATTGTGAGATTACAATGGAATGCAATCCCGACGATTTGACAGAAGAATATATTAAGATGTTACAACAAACGCCCGTCAATCGTATCAGTATAGGTGCTCAAAGTTTTGACGACAGGATATTATCTTATCTCAATAGAAGGCATAATGCAGAGCAAACCATAAAGGCTGTTAAAACATTACAAGAAAACGATTTCAACAATCTTTCGCTGGATTTGATTTTTGGCATTCCGAATCAGTCATTAGAACAATGGGAAAGCGATTTACAATTGTTTTTGGATTTAAAAATACCGCATCTTTCTGCTTATCTGCTTACGGTGGAGGAGCAAACAATGTTTGGGAAATGGCAACGCAACGGAACTTTAACTTTACCTTCGGCAGAAGCATCTTGGGAAAAATATAATTTCTTGAATACTTTTCTTAATGATAATGGATACAAGCATTATGAGATTTCCAATTATGCGAAACGCGGATTTCATTCACGACATAATTCGGCTTATTGGCAACAAGAATCATATTTGGGATTGGGACCATCGGCACATTCTTTTAACGGCATTTCCAGACAATGGAATGAAGCTAATGTAAGACGCTATATTCAAGCGGTGTTGAAAAATAACACTTTGAAAGAAATAGAATATTTATCGAAAAAAGATAAGTATAATGATTTTATTATCACACGATTACGCACAGCGAATGGATTCCGTTCAGAAGAAATAAAAACTCATTTTCCGGACTACGAAACAATAGTAAATAATGTATTGGAAAAATACCAAGGCAGCGATTTATTGAAAACAAAGCAGGGGCGTATCGCATTGACAGAAAAGGGTTTTTTCGTGTCGGATAGTATTATGCTTGATTTTATAGCCGAATAAAAAAAGGGTTAACCATCGTTTTGGTTAACCCTTTTTTTATTGAAGTTGTAAGGCGTTTTTATTACATCATACCACCCATTCCGCCCATACCCATACTTGGATCCATTCCACCTGCAGGCATTGGAGGTTCGGGCTCTTTTTTATCTACAATTACGGCTTCTGTTGTCAAAAACATACTGGCAATAGAAGCTGCGTTTTCAAGAGCTATTCGCGTTACTTTTGTAGGATCGATAACACCGGCTTCGAATAGATTTTCGTATTTTTCGGTATAAGCATTAAATCCAAAATCCTCTTTTCCTTCTTTCACCTTGTGAACGATAACCGAAGGTTCTAATCCTGCATTTGTAACAATCTGACGAATAGGTTCTTCAATAGCGCGTTTCACAATTTTGACACCTAAAGTTTGGTCTTCATTATCACCTTTTAATTTTTCCAATTTTTCGCTAGCTCTCAACAAAGCGACACCACCACCGGGAATGATACCTTCTTCGACAGCGGCGCGTGTAGCACTCAAAGCATCTTCTACACGATCTTTCTTTTCTTTCATCTCAATTTCGCTGGCAGCACCGATATAAATAACGGCAACACCACCTGCCAATTTTGCCAATCGTTCTTGTAATTTTTCTTTGTCGTATTCAGAAGTTGTCGTTTCAATTTGGGCTTTTATTTGAGCAACGCGTTTTTGGATAGCATCGCTGTCGCCTTTACCGTTGACAATTGTTGTATTTTCTTTGTCGATAGTTAATTTTTCGGCTTCCCCAAGCATCTCAAGCGTAGCGGTTTCAAGTTTCAAACCTTTTTCTTCAGAGATTACGGTTCCACCCGTTAAGATAGCGATATCTTCCAACATTTCTTTACGACGATCACCAAAGCCGGGAGCTTTTACTGCTGCAATTTTCAAAGTGCCTCTCAAGCGGTTTACGACCAATGTTGCCAATGCTTCACCCTCAATATCTTCGGCAATGATTACCAACGGACGCCCCGATTGAGCTGCCGGTTCCAATACCGGTAATAAATCTTTCATTACAGATATTTTCTTGTCTGTCAGTAAGATATATGGGTTTTCAAATTCGGCAATCATTTTTTCCGAGTTTGTGATGAAGTAGGGGGAGACATAACCTCTGTCGAATTGCATTCCTTCTACTACATTTACCGTTGTGTCGGTTCCTTTGGCTTCTTCCACGGTGATAACACCTTCTTGTTTTACTTTCAACATTGCTTCGGCTATCAATGAACCGATAACCTCATCGTTGTTGGCAGAAATAGTAGCTACTTGTTTAATTTTTTCGTTGTCGTCATTGATAAGTTTTGATTGTTTTTTCAAATTTTCTACGACATTTTTCACTGCTTTGTCAATACCGCGTTTCAAGTCCATAGGATTGGCACCGGCAGTTACATTTTTCAATCCAACACTTACAATAGAGTGTGCCAATACGGTTGCAGTGGTAGTTCCATCACCGGCATTATCATTCGTTTTAGATGCTACTTCTTTGACCAATTGTGCACCCATATTTTGAAATTCATTTTCCAACTCAATTTCTTTGGCTACGGTTACACCGTCTTTGGTTACTTGTGGTGCACCAAATTTTTTATCGATAGCTACATTTCTACCTTTAGGACCTAAAGTTACTTTGACAGCATTTGTCAAAATATCCATACCTTTTTTCAACTCTTCTCTGGAGTCAATATCAAACTTAATCAACTTTGCCATAATTTGTTTATTTTTTTATGGGTTAAACATTTACTTAATTTATAACTAATAAAATATCCTCTTTGTTGAGAATAAGATAATCGGTGTCATTAATAGTGATTTCGGTGCCTGAATACTTACCGTATAATACGGTATCACCGGCTTTCAATTCTTTGTTGTCATCGTCTTTTCCAATGGCTACGATTTTACCTTTTTGAGGTTTTTCTTTAGCACTGTCGGGAATGATAATTCCGCTGGCTGTTTTTTCTTCTGCCGCTACGGGTTCTACCAGAACCTTTCCGGGCATTGGTGTTCCTATATTTGCCATAATCTTATTTTTTTATTTTTTAGAATTGCCCACAGCCTTAGCATTTTCTATGCCAAAGGAGAGTGTTTGAAAAATGGCAGAGATAGACTGACAGAATGTCAAAATAATATTTTTGAAGGTTGTTGAAATGTCAGAAAATAATATTTACGATATCTCAAAATTGTCTTTGTCGGCAAGAAAATTGAATTTTTCGACAAATTTCAATCGGTTTTCTCTTTTCAAGGAAATGAGTTCGGCGCGTTCTTCAAAAGGTTGTGTATGGCTGATTTTTTCACCGGCATAATCAATAACCATCGTATCGCCCGAATGGTCTATTCCGTTATTGTCTTTTCCAATACGGTTTACGCCTGCTACAAAAGCCTCATTTTCGATGGCTCTGGCGATAAGAAGTTGTTGCCACGCATAATGCCGACGATGTGGCCAGTTGGCGACATAAATCAACAAATCGTAATCGTATTGGTTGCGTGCCCACACAGGAAATCGTAAATCGTAACATACCAAAGGCATTATCTTCCAACCTTTGTAATTAATAATCAAGTGTTTGTTGCCACGATTATAATAGCGTTCTTCACCTGCCAATGAGAACAAATGTCGTTTGTCGTAATATTGAATATTACCATCCGGAAAAACAGCAACCAATCGATTATAAACCGAATTGTTTTCCTTAACAGTCAAAGAAGTAATTATAAGTGATTGATATTCAGACGATTTTTGCTTTAGAAAAACAATGCTTTCACCATCCATAGATTCAGCCAAAGCAGTATTCATTGTAAACCCTGTATTAAACATTTCCGGTAAAATAATGAGGTCGCTTTTTTTTGCTGACGGATTAGCCAAGTCAAACAAATGCCGGCGATTTTTTTCTTTATCTTCCCATTTCAAATCGGCTTGAATCGTTAGAATATTTAATATTGTTTCCATATTTTATTTTTCCAAATTTAATAATTCAATACAGCGTAAAAGCCCGCTACTAGCAGTATCTTTTATTATATGAATGTGCTTATCGACAAATGCAGGTTGTTTGTCGATATAATAAATCGGAATATCGGAACGCGTGTAGGTCATTAATCCGGCAGCAGGATATACATTGAGTGAGGTTCCGATGATAAGCAATAAATCGGCTTGTTTCATTTCATCGATAGCTTTATTTAGCATAGGAACAGCTTCGCCAAACCATACAACAAACGGTCGTAATTGGCAACCGTTTTCATCAGTATCACCAAGGTTTAGTTGCCATCCTTCGATATCGTATATCAAGTTTTGGTTACAAGTGCTTTGGGCTTTTCGCAGTTCGCCATGAAGATGCAAAACATTGGTGCTTCCGGCGCGTTCGTGCAGGTCATCGATATTTTGGGTTACGATACGAACAGAAAAATCATTTTCCAATTGTGCCAATAAGCGATGTCCGTCATTGGGTTTTGCTTCCAAAAGTTGTTTACGGCGTTCATTATAAAAATCCAAAACAGTTTGTGGCATTTTTCGCCAACCTTCGGGAGAGGCAACCTCATACACATTGTGTGTGTGCCACAAACCACCCATATCCCGAAAAGTCTTTAAACCGCTTTCGGCACTCATGCCGGCACCTGTCAATACAACCAACCGTTTTTTCATGAAAAACAATTAAAATCGGATTTTTTTATTTTTCTAAACAGATGTGACCAACCAAAAATGTTTTTTCATCATTGGAAGAG
>CAZSHT010000043.1:0-11934 GCA_964606715.1 uncultured Bacteroidales bacterium | reverse complement strand
CTCAAAGTCATACTACTACTGTTGAAGTTCCTAACCCGGGTATGCTTACCATAAACTTACCCACCGAAGGCTATGGTTCTATTTTTAGGAAGGAAAATGGTGAGAATGTACTTGTTTCTCGTCTTAGTGAAGCCCAAACAAATCAATTGTTTATTTTACAGCCGGGAAATTATACCATTGTTTATCGCAGTAGAAATCAATACTCAACTGTTCAAACCCTAAAAAAAGAAGTGAAAATAGCGTCTGGAGGTAGTTATAAAATTAATCTCTACCAATAAGAAGCGATAAACACCACTTATACAGACACATAGAGCTTTAAAAAAAAATAAATAAAAAGAGGATTTCATTTATTTTTTATATATATTTGTGCTTTAAAACATAAACTTCCCACATCAATGATAAATCAAGAAGAGTTTGATTGTAAAAAATGTATCGAAGACGGCTCTACTATTTTTGGAGCACTTACCTTACAACAAAAAGAAAAACTATTATCTTCTCACACCTGTACGACCCTTAAGAAAAATGAGATTATTTATGAAGAAGGCGATCATCCAAACGGATTAATTTGTTTGGTAGAAGGAAAAGTAAAGATTTATAAAGAAGGAATTGGCGGTCGGGAACAGATTGTCAGAATGGCACAGCCCAACGGCTTTATTGGTTATCGTGCTTTATTTGCCAATGAGACTTATAATTCGTCTGCAGCAACCATTGAAGCTTCAACAATTTGCATCATTGACAAAGAAAATTTGTTTGAAGTCCTTAAAGAAAATTGTTTATTTTCTTTACAAATTATTAAGTCTTTGGCTACCGAACTTGGATTTTCAAATACGAGAACCGTTTCGCTTACACAAAAACACATTCGTGGGCGTCTGGCCGAATCATTACTTGTCTTACGCGACACTTATGGCACCGATGAAGAAGGAAATTTAAATATTTTGCTCTCAAGAGAAGATATTGCCAACTTGTCGAACATGACTACTTCTAATGCCATTCGTACTTTATCTTCATTGTCAGCTGAAAAGATAATAGCTTTAGATGGTCGAAAAATTAAAATATTAGACATCACCAAACTGGAACGGATTAGTCGTTTGGGTTAATTTTATGCAAAAAAATAATTATAATCTAAAATAAATGATAGCTTTGTAATTACAAATAAGTTTTATAATGATAAAATATATAATTTCTCTTTTTATTATAGTCTTTGTCGCTTCTGCTTGTCAAAATAATTCTGAAAATATTGACATAAATGCCGATGATGATTCTTCTATAACAACAATTGACAATAGTGCTTATAATCAGAAGGTAAAAAAAATGTTTCATTCTATTCCCGCACCGATGGAGATGATTCATTTAATACAGTCTTCCGGTATTGAATTCAATCAAGACTTGTTGAATGATCCGAAAAACGAATCAAAATATTTATCAACCAGTCAAGTTGCATTGAATATGGGAATCTATGGATCAGACCTAAGTTATTGTCGTATATTGGAGCAAGTTCAAGAATCTGTCAATTATCTTATTACCATTCAAAAGATATCAAAAAAACTACATATTCCGGAAGACGAAGGAAACAATATGTTAAGCAGTGTAGAAGAACATCTCGACAACCGAGATTCGGTTATTCAAATCATCACAAAATCATATTCCAATACCGACACTTATCTTAAAGAAAACGGACAAGCCAATGTAGCAGCACTTGTTCTCATAGGTGGCTGGATAGAAGGAATGCATATTGCTTTTGAAGCACAACACAATGCCACCGATACTAATATGATAAGACGCCGATTGGCAGAACAAAAATTATCATTTAATAATTTAATGGATTTAATGTCTGACTTTAAAGATGATTCTACCATCGTTCATTTCCGTTCACAATTTGAAGCATTAAAAAAAGAATATGATAAGATAACCATCAATGTCAATACAAATGGTGTTGAAATTGATACTGCAAATCAGATTACAACCATTGACGCTGTTTCAAAAGTAACATTTACTAATGAAAATCTGGAAGCCATTAGAAAAATAATCTCCGATATCCGAACAGAGATCATTCAATAAAATAATCAAGACTATGAAAAAACATTTTTTACTCGTTGTATTTTCTACATTATTTGTTTTAGGAACCTCCTTTACTGCTAATGCTCAATGTAAATCATTTACAAAGAAAAGTTGCTTACCCGAATTAGCACCCTATGTTTATAATGGTCAGCTCAATAGTGCCGTTTTGACACAAGGAGATGCTGCCGAATTAATGCTTACATTTTATCCCGATCAAGACTATCGTATTTTTGTTTGCCATGATGAATCGTTAGGAAATGTTGAATTTGAACTATTTGATGCCAATAAACGCCTATTGTTCTCAAATAAAGACAATAATTATCAAGATCATTGGGATTTTACTACTAATACAACTATGCAGATTATCGTAAAGGTTATTATCCCCGAAAAACCCGATAATCAAATTTCGGTAAAAAGCGGTTGTGTTTCTATTCTTATTGGTTTCAAAAATAAGAAGAAATAGCTTTTTAGTATACAATAAATGAAAAGACGGCATGTATTTGCACTTATAGGCGTAATGTCTATCACTTTTGTCGTTTTATTAATTCTACAAATTTATTGGCTTCGTTCGGCTTATTCGATTAAAGAAACACATTTTAACCGACTGGTAAATGTTGCCTTGGAAGAATTGTCGAAAGAATTGGAAACGGAAGAAACAATTGTTAAAATAAATAGTGAAATTTATTCTGTAAAAGACCTTCACTCCTCTGAAGCACTTCAGTTTTTTGATACGATTACACGAAAAACGCCGATTTCTCAGAATGGTCAATCGTTACAACGCCAAATTATAAATCTTCCCGACACTTCTTTTCGAAAGATATTTCTAAAAAGTGTTCATGATTCTTCCGAAACGGGAAATTATAATGTCAATATGGATCTTTTGAAAAGCGAACTCTCAAAACGATTGACCAATAAAACCTTGTTTGTGGAAAAAATCGTCAACCAGCTACTAAAATACGATGATCATATCAACAAACGCATCGACACGGCAAGACTCAAAAAAATAATATCAAAACAATTAAAAGCTCAGGGGATTTTATTAAATTTTGAATATGGTGTTTTTTCGGGAGATTCTTTGACAAATATTCATTCTAAATGTTTCAACAGTCATGCACCGTATCATTTTTTCAATATTGAACTTTATCCGCACGATGTCTTTTCGGCAAAAAAAAATTATCTAAAGATTTATCTTCCTCAAGAAAAATCATTTCTGATAAAATCATTATTTGTTCTCGGCTCAACTTCGTTCCTCTTGGTATTGGTTATCCTTGCCATTTTTCTTTTTAATTTATACATCATCATCAAGCAAAAACGACTCTCAAGTATCACCGGCGATTTTGTCAATAATATGACACACGAACTGAAAACACCTATCTCAACAATCAACCTTGCCAGTAATTTGATAAATGAGAAAATTGATAATGACAAATTTCAAACTTCCAACAAGACAACGCTGCAAAAATATATCAACATCATTATAGATGAATCAAACCGTCTTCAAAATCAAGTGGAAAAAGTGTTGAAGATAGCTCTTTTGGAAAGCGGGAGTATGACTTTAAATTTGGAAGATATTCATTTGAATAATCTTATACAAGAAATATCGGCAAGCTACGAAATCTTGGTGGGAAACCGAAATGGTAAACTCCATCTTGATATTGATGCCGAAAACGACCTTATCCTTGGCGATAAGACACATCTTAAAAATATCATCGTTAATCTTTTGGAGAATGCCATAAAATATACCTCCGATACACCTGAAATACAAATTAAAACAAAAAATCCTGACAATATTTCCATCGTTTTTTCGATAGAAGATAATGGTATAGGTATTGATAAGAAATACCAACGAAAAATATTTGAAAAATTCTACAGGGTGCCTACAGGAAACATACATAATGTAAAAGGATTCGGAATAGGATTAAGCTATGTGAAAGATATTATTCTCTCGCACAAAGGCACTATCTCCGTAAAAAGTGAACTCCATAAAGGAACTATTTTTTATATTACACTCCCATTGAAAAAAACAACAAACGATGGAAACTAAAACACGCATTTTATTAGCAGAAGATGATACCAACTTGGGCATCATTTTGCAAGATTATCTCAGTGACAAGAATTTTGATGTTACTTTGGCCGAAAACGGTGAAGAAGCTTTCTCTAAATTCCTGAAACAACAATTCGACATCTGCATTCTCGATGTTATGATGCCCTTAAAAGACGGATTTACTTTGGCAAAAGAAATTCGTGAAATAAATACCGAAATTCCTATTCTGTTTCTAACCGCAAAATCGATGAAAGAAGATGTGCTCACAGGCTTCAAGATAGGTGCCGACGACTATATCACCAAACCTCCCCGAATGGAGGAACTACTAATGCGTATAAATGCTATTTTAAAACGAACAAAGAATACCGAAAAACAAACGAAAACAACTTTTCATTTGGGAAGCATGGTCTTTGATTCCATTCGACAAGTCCTTACAAAAGCTGACGGTAGTGTTCAAAAACTAACGACAAAAGAATCGCAATTACTAAAAATGCTTTGTGAAAATGAAAACCAAACCCTCGACAGAAATATTGCACTAAATGCAATATGGGAAAATGATAGTTATTTCAACGCCAGAAGTATGGATGTATATATCACTAAGCTACGAAAGCACTTGAAAGATGAACCAAGCATTGAGATTATCAATATTCATGGGAAGGGATTTAAATTAATTAAAAGCTAACCTCTCCTCATGACCGACAATATTAATCTACATAATAACAATTCAGACTATACCGACAGCGATTCTGAGATAGATAATATACTCCGTCCAAAACGATTTGATGATTTTACAGGACAACCGCAATTAACCGAAAATCTTAGAGTATATACGCAAGCTGCCAAAGAACGCAACGAAGCACTCGACCATGTGCTTCTTCATGGTCCTCCCGGATTGGGCAAAACAACACTGGCACATATTATTGCCAATGAATTGGGTGTTAACCTTAAAATAACTTCCGGTCCTATTCTAGATAAACCCGGCGATCTTGCCGGATTACTCACCAACTTGGAAGAACGAGATGTATTGTTTATTGATGAAATTCATCGATTATCACCTATTGTAGAAGAATATTTGTATTCTGCCATGGAAGATTTCTCTATTGATATTGTCATCGACAAAGGTCCGGGTGCTCATTCCATACAGATAGCCCTCAATCCGTTTACTCTTATTGGTGCAACTACGCGTTCGGGAATGCTTACCAAACCAATGCTCGATCGTTTTTTCATCAAAGAGCATCTTGAATATTACTCAACCTCCGATTTAAGTCATATCGTAGAACGCTCGGCAAGAGTCTTGAACTTAACCATCGACAAACGGGCTGTTGATGAAATTTCCGGACGAAGCAGAGGAACCCCTCGTATTGCCAATGCCATTCTGCGTCGTGTGCGTGACTTTGCACAAGTAAAAGGCGATGGCTCCATAAATATTGACATTACTCGATTTGCCCTTAATGCACTTCATATCGACAAAGATGGACTTGATGAGATGGATAATAAAATTTTACATATTATCATCGAGAAGTTTGATGGAGGACCTGTAGGGTTGAGCAATATTGCAACTTCCATTGGTGAAGATGCCAGCACCATAGAAGAAGTTTATGAACCGTTTCTTATCAAAGAGGGTTACTTGAAACGCACTCCCAGAGGGCGTATTGCTATTCGAAAAACATATGAACATCTTGGTATACCATTCAATAATAATGATATGCCGGAATTATTCTAGTGAGATTCTATATGAGAAAACTACAATTAAAGGTTACGATAAATAAAAATTCAGGATTTTGTTTTGGGGTTGTAGAAGCCATTAAAAAAGCAGAAGAAACCTTAAAAAAAGGAGAAGAATTGTTTTGCCTTGGACAGATTGTACACAATGAAGCCGAAATAAGGCGATTGGAAAAAAAGGGAATGAAAACAATCTATCATGATGATTTTAAAAATTTAAAAGGAGCAACGGTATTGTTTAGAGCTCATGGAGAACCTCCGGAAAGCTATGATATTGTAAAAAAAAATAACATTCATTTAATAGATGCTTCTTGTCCCATCGTAACGACACTTCAACGCAAAGTGAAACAAGCCTACGACAATGGCGAATCCATTTATATTTTCGGGAAACATCATCATCCCGAAGTCATAGGACTTATAGGACAAACCAATAACTCGGCAGTTGTTTTTCAGTCTATCGAAGAACTTGATTTAGATAATCTTCCACACGAAATCACGATGTTTAGCCAAACTACTCGTGATAAGAATGAATACAACAAAATTGTTCGACTAATACAACAAACGGGAACAAAAATAAAATTGCACAATTCCATCTGTGGAGAAGTTGCCAATAGACAACCTGAGATAAAAGAATTTTGCAAGCAATTCGATAAGGTTATTTTTATTGCCGGAGCAAAGTCATCAAATGGGAAAGTGCTTTATAATGTTTGTAAACAAAGTAATAAGAATACTTTTTTTATTTCTGATGTTTCAGAAATAAAAAACACATGGTTTTTGCCAAACGAAACCGTAGGAGTTTGTGGAGCAACCTCTACCCCGCAATGGCTTATGGAACGAACAAAGGAACGATTACTTGAATTATAAAATCAATATTACGCGTTTATTTCTTCCAAAATCTCATAGGCAGCATTCAAAATGTCTTCACTATCGAGTTGTACGATACCGCCATTAGGACCTTGTTCTATGTGTATGCCGGTGCTTTCTCCTTGGTCAAAATTAGTACCCCCGAAATAATTCCGTACAGTTTCTACATCCAGATTTAATTTTTCGGAAATTCGCTTCATACTGCCACTTGGCAAACTGTCTTTTAGTTTTCTTAATTCATTAAATGTTATTGTTGTCATAAAACAAGTATTATATATTATAAAATATTAGAAGACCTTAAAGATAAGAAAGTTTTTCAATTTGTCAAAATCTTTAACATAATTTTAGCTTTTCTCTTGCTCATTTTTTTCAACCCAATTTCGTATGGCCTCCAATTGCTTCAGCTTATTCACCCTTCGTAAATTACGAGCTGTTTTTGTAAAATATTGGTGATTCTCAATAAACCGCACTTGCATTTTGTTCCATTCTTCCACCGAACGAATCACGCCCCGTTCAAATAATTCTTTATACAAATCTTGCGAAACAACGACAAATTCTTTTCTACCCAAGTAATCAAGGTCGGCATCACACATTATTTCTTCCAACTTATTCTGAGGATTTGGCGGTAGTTTTGTTGCATAAATCAAACGAGCGATTATTTGTATCTGTTCTTCGGTATATTTATACAATGGTAATATTTCCCGAGCCATTTTTATGCTCTGTTCTTCGTGATCTTGATAGTCGATGAGGAAACCTGTATCGTGAAACAAAGCCGCTGTTTTTAACAATAATATTTCTTCTGAAGAACATCCTTCTCCGCGAGCAATGACTTCTACCTGATTCACTACATCAATCGTATGTTTCAGATTGTGATAATACAAGTTGTCGGGAAGTCCTCGTTCCAACTTGGTAAAAATCAAATCTTCCAAATCATAATACCTGATTTTTTGTAATTTAAAAAAGAAATTTTTATTCGGTTCTGTGTGGTTATCGTCTTTTGCCAATTCTTTTTTTATTCCTTTTACAAAATACATTTGTAGTTCACCTTTGTGTTTTACCGGTAGTTTTCCACGCGATTCCACATCAAAAAAATTCATTACCAACTCATAGGTATCTTCCGAGATATTTATTTCTCCTGCTCGACCTGAAGATTCCATTCGGCTCGCTACATTTACGGCATCACCCCATATGTCATACGATATTCGTGTAGAACCGACCGTTCCGGCAATGACAGGTCCGGTATGAATCCCGATGCGTATTTCCCATTGAGTTTTAGATTTTTCATTAGCTGTTTTCAACAATTTAAGCATCTCAATACCAGCCATTACCACATCTATCGGGTTGGTTCTGTTTTTCTTTGGTATTCCGCCGGCACACATATAGGCATCACCAATAGTTTTTATTTTCTCTATGTTATATTGTTCGACAATGGAATCGAATTGTAGGAATAAGGTATCCAATTCGTCTAATAATTGATTGGAAGGGGTATTGGCTGCAATTGTTGTAAATCCTTTTATATCGGCAAATAATACGGTTACCATTTTGTATTCCTTACGAACAGCTTGTCCTGTTTCTTGTATTTGACGAGCTGTTTCTTCCGGTAAAATTTTTGCCAATAAATCTTCGGCGCGTTCTTTTTGCATTACCAATTCTTCGGTTCTGCTTGACAATAATTTCTGCACACTAAATTTCTCTTTCTCAGAAAAATAAGCCCGCCAATAAAGCAACATCTGTATCATCACAACAAACAAAACCAAATAGTATAGATAAGCATACCAGGTCAGATAATACGGTGCTTTGATATAAAATTTAAAATCCAGGTGCCCTACTATTTTATTATTAAAATCTTTGACCTTCACATGCAGAATATAACGCCCATACGGTAGATTGGTATATTCCTTGAAATTCAAAGCTGTCCATTTTTCTTGATGATTACTATAGCCCTCCAAATCGTAGAAATACAATAGGTTGTTGTGAGTAATATAGTTTGGAACCGATAATTCAAATCGAATATCCCGGTATTTAAACGGAAATTTAAATTGTTTTTTTTGAGAAAAATAATTGTTCGGAATAGACAATACGGAATCTTTCCCGATGGTAATGGAATGAATAAGAACAGTATAATCATATTTTTCCTTAATGCGTTCGTAACGCCCGAAATCAAATTTCACCAAGCCATCTGATGAACCAAACCAAATTATCGAATCGTTTTCCGGATAAATAGCTTCTATGGTAAAATCCCGTATCTGATTGAAAGGATAATCTTGTAAATTATAACTTCCCCTTTCGTTGGGATGAGCCAAATAAGTGTGTTTATAATATTCTCCCACATGACCATAACTAAACCATAGATTTTTGTTCCCATCTTCTACCAACGGATAAATCCAATGTTTCCCATCGGCAAAGTCCAGTCCCAATAAAGTATCTTTGAAAAAAGAATCGGTTTGTTTGCTGTAATGATAAACACCCGTATTGGTAGAGAAGAACAACCCTCTACCGGTTTTATAGACATCAATCCAACTATATTTTTTTGGCAATCCTTTCAAATGAGATGCATCTTCAACAACCTGTGAATCTTTTAATGTTCCGTTTTCTAATTTTATTTTATACAATTGCTGATAGTCCGTCCCAAGCCATATTATGTTTCCATCTTGTGCCAGAGTACGAACCGATGAGTTCAGATTTTTCAATCGTCCTGTTTTATATATCCTCTGCGATGATATTTTAAAATAATTAAGCCCTCTGGTATGAAGTCCCAAAATAATCGAAGAATCCATAAGAGAACGATACAAATTTCTATACGATGCTTCATCAATCAGTGATGTGTTTGCTCCATCATAGCTATACAATCCGGTATTTGAAGCTATCAATAATAAATCATCTGAGACTTTCAAAAACCGTTTTATCTCACTTTCCAATCCGGTAATAGGTTTCACCTCAATATTGGAAAAACAATAGGTATTGTTGTTCAGATTTATTTCAGGTATAATTTCATAGACACCCTGCAATGTCGCTATCAACAACCGATTTTTGAATCGAATAATATCGGCAATACTTCCTTTCAATCCGGCTCTTGAATTGATAAATGTAAACACCAATGATGAGTTGATAACACTTATTCCATGGCTTGTCGCAATCCAAATGTTTTTATGATTATCAATAAATAAATCGGTTACATTGTTGCTAATCAACCCATTGTCTTCATTCAAACTTCCAATTACCGAACCGTCGGATTTAAAAAACAAAAGACCACATTTTCGTGTTGTAGTAACAAATAAATTATTGTTGATACGCAGTGTTTTCACATAGCTGTTTTTCTTTAAGAATGCATCGGCCGCAAAATTAAATTTCTCAAATGTCATCGAATGAAAATCGAACCGATAGAATCCTGTTTTTTTGAAGCGTACCAATACATGCAACGAGCTGTAATAAACAATATCCAATAACTCATCGTCTTTTAAAGAATCCGGAATCGTTAAAAGATATTTTGTGCTTCCCGAAAATAAGGTGATTCCCTTATCATCGGTCCAAAAAACTTCTTTCGAAGTAGTAAAAACCTTGGGCTGTGTTTTATTAAATTCCGAAAAAACCTCGATAGTATCATTTACCATATCATAAGCATAGACACTTGATTCCGACACAAAAAACACAAAATCTTTGTATACAATTGGTTTCTTCAAGTCTCCAACATTGCTAAATCGTGTTTTCCCTTTCAATAAATTATAACCTTCATAATGCCCTAAACTCAATTGCTCAATATATCCGAAAAAATTATACCCTGTAACATATACCCGATGGTCAGGGGCATAAGTTACATACGGAATTCCATTTATTGGAATAGCATCCCAGTAGGCTCCGTCATAAATAAGAATACCGTCAAGATTGGCAATGAACATACGCCCTGTAGAGTCTTGTGTTATAGAAAAATTCTGACTCTCATAGCCATATTCTTTGGGATAAATATTGCGAATGTAGGGGAACCCTTCCAGCACTTGTGCAGACAACGGTATTGGGAAAATAGATGTCATCAATAAAATACTGACACCTATAACAAAAAATATTTTTTCTCGTTTAAACAGAATGATTTTTATTTTTTATTAATTTAGCAAAAACAAATATACTAAAAAAAATAGCTATGTATAACATCGTCGTTCCTTGGGATTTTACAGAAGTTGCAGAAAATGCATTAAAACATGCTGTTCGTTTATCACACAAAGTAAAAGCAGACATTTATTTGGTTCACATTGCAAAGAGTGATGCCGATATCCCACAACTATTAGAAAAAATTAACGAAAAAGCTCAAATTGAGAGTAACAACCAAAATCTTAACATCTCAGCCATTGTCCGCGAAGGAAGTATCTTTGATACACTTGGCGAAATTGCCGATGAACTCGATGCAATTCTTGTTGTAATGGGGACACATGGCATTAAAGGGATGCAAAAACTTACCGGCAGTTGGGCATTGAAAGTAATTGCCAATTCAGAAATTCCATATCTTGTTGTGCAAGAGGCTCCAAAGAATGAAAAAATAGAAAATATCGTCGTACCTATTGATTTCAGTATTGAAATGAAACAAAAATTGAAATATGCACGATTTTGGTCTAAATTTTATGATTTGACAGCACATCTTTTTGTCCTCAATTCAAATGATCCGGGATTTAAAAGACGAACTGCTCAAAATTTGAGATATACTAAGAAATATCTTGATGAATCTGCCATTCCCTACGAAATTGTTGATGCCGAAGCAGGAAAATCATTTTGGAAACAAACTATTTCTTTTGCCGAAGATATAAAAGCAGATGTTATATTGGTAACTACAACCATGGATATCAATTTTAATGATTATGTCTTTGGTGCCGACGAACAAAAAATCATTGCCAATTCCGCCAAAATACCGGTTATGGCTGCCAATCCCGTTTCCTCAAAGAAAAATAGAGGTTGGATATAGATTTATTTAAAAGATTATAAATAAAAACAGGCTATGACGCATCTTGTCGTAGCCTGTTTTTGTATTTGTGCCAACCAAAACTTAAATCATTATGGCACAAGGCGAGGTAATAAAACGATAAATATTGTCAATTAATTATTTACAGCCCGATACTAAAATCATAAAAGATATCTTATGTCACTTGGAAATACAAAGTGATATTATTGTGTGAAAACGCCACATAACGACTTATTGTTGAGGAAGATATAAGAAAAACGGAAAAAATAATTTTTGCAAGTTGTTTTTTTATAATTTTAAT
>CAZSHT010000042.1:0-11987 GCA_964606715.1 uncultured Bacteroidales bacterium | reverse complement strand
GAATGCGTTATAAAATAGTAGAAAAATTTGCCGTAAAATATCGTATGGCATTTACCTACTTAAAAATGTCTGATGCTTATACTCAATGGGATAACCGAGAAAATAGAGGGGTTGATGTGAGAACACCGTTATTTGAAACTTCTATACAAGGGGAATTATTGCTGAATAAAGAAAGAATGGGACGACGATATACTTTGTCACATTTTAGAGGAGGACGAAACTTTAGTATATTGTATGTAAATACTTATTTGTTTCTAGGTGTTGGTGGGTTTTATTTTTCACCACAAGTGAATACCGGCGGAGCATGGGTGCCTGCTGATGCTTCAAATTTCGGCAGAACGAGTAAAAAAGAAGTTTATTCTTCGATACAATTTGTTATTCCTTTCGGAGTTGGGTTTAAATATGCTATCAACAGGAAATGGAAACTGGGACTGGAGTTTGGGAATCGGAAATTATTTACCGATTATCTCGATCATCATTCAGATGTTTATTCTGTTGCCGATGATTCTTATTTCTTTTTCGAAATTAATTTGATAAAAAAATTGAGAAAAACAAGACACGGATTGCCAAAATTTTAGTGTAATTTTTCCGTTACAGTTCGTATGAAACGACTTCTAATATTGTTTTTCTTATTTCCGGTTCTCTTATTTGCACAAAAAAAAGTTGACCTTGGAATCTTTTTGGGAGCTGCTTACTATCAAGGGGAACTTAACTATAGTTTGCCGGGACTGGAACTTCACAAAGCTTATGGTGTTATTTATCGGTATAACCTGCATCAACGAATATCGTTTCGCTTCAATATGATATTTACAGACCTTTCAGGAAATGATGCTCACACGATGGTGTCATATTGGAATAAAACGCCGTATAACTATCAGATTATTCGAAACAAAAGTTTTACCACACCATTGTTGGATATTTCGGCACAGGCAGAGTTTAATTTCAAACGATATGAGGTGGGGAATGATAAATATCCTCAATCACCTTATCTTTTTGCCGGTCTTAGTTTTATTATCGCATCTTATGCAACGCAACCGTATCTCTATGGAATTCCTTTTGGCGTGGGATATAAGTTTAATATTGGTGAAAGAATAGGAGCCGGTGTCGAATGGGGGTATCGCAAGACCTTTAACGATGGTATTGATAAAACAACGGGACAAGAACAATATCCGAAAATTGAAAAGAATCCATATTCTAAAAATTTGTTAAAACAACGCGGAAATTTCCGTAATACAGATTGGTATTCTATTTTTGGGGTTTTTATTACCTATAAGTTTAGACCAAAGAATTACGAATGCTTGATGCTTATTTATTAAAATGGAAGATTTATTAAAAAAAATAGATACGGGAAAAGTGCCAAAACATGTTGCTGTCATAATGGATGGTAACGGTCGTTGGGCAAAACGGCAAGGGCAACATCGAGTGTTTGGTCATCAAAAAGGAGTAAGCATTTTAAAGGAAACAATAAAAGCATCTATTCGAGTAGGCGTAAAGTATCTGACATTATATACTTTTTCAAAAGAAAACTGGAATCGTCCCAAAGATGAGGTAGAAGCTTTAATGTCGCTATTGGTGCAATCTATTGATAATGAGTTGGAAGAATTGAAGGATAACGGTGTTCGATTAAATATCATTGGTGATTTAAGATCGTTACCCGAACCTGTTCAAAAAAAATTAAATACCGCCATTCAATCAACTGCCAAGAATGATAAGTTGATTTTATCATTGGCATTAAGTTATAGTGGTCGATGGGAAATTTTAGATGCCACAAAGAAAATAGTAGAAGATATTAACGCTAAGAAAATATCGGCAGACAGCCTTACCGAAGATTTATTTAGCAAGTATCTGACAACAACCTTGTTGCCGGATCCTGAGTTGCTGATACGCACCGGCGGTGAAATTCGTATCAGTAATTTTTTGTTGTGGCAGATAGCATATTCCGAATTATATTTTACCGATATTTTATGGCCCGATTTTGATACAAAAGCCTACTACGAGGCAATTTTATCTTTCCAAAGTAGAGAACGACGATTTGGAAAGACAAGCGAACAGTTACAATAACGAATGAAAAAAGTTTATTTATTTATAGTATTTTTTGTAAGCATCTTAGGTGTTTTTGCACAAGTTGAAACAACAAGTAATTTTACCGTTGATTATATTTCACCAAAAGAATTTGAGATTGGTCGTATTACCGTTTCCGGCGTAAAATATATCAATGTCGAAGTAGTAAAAAATCTTACAGGACTTGCAGTTGGAGAAAAGCTGAAAGTGCCGGGAGAAAAGTTTACGAAAGCCGTAAAACAACTGTGGGCTCAAGGCTTGTTTTCCGATGTAAAAGTGAAAGTAACAAAACAATTAGGGTCAATTATCTATATTGAGTTTGAACTCAAAGAACGAAAACGCCTTTCCACTTTCTCATTCAATGGTATCTCAAAAAGTAATGCCGATGATTTGAAAGATATGCTACAGTTGGCACACGGGAAACAGGTAACACAAAATATTATTAATACTTCAAAAAAAGCAATTAAAGATTTCTTTATAGAAAAAGGATTCTTGTTTTGTGATGTGCGTGTTGATATAAAAGATGATTCAAAAATCCCAAATCAAGTATCGCTATTGTTTGATATTAAGAAAGGCGAAAAAGTAAAAGTTGACAGTATCATTGTCTCGGGAAATCATGTATTGAAAGAAGTGAAAATTCGGCGAGCAATGAAAAACACAAAAGTAAAACACATATACCGAATTTTCAAAACATCAAAATATATTAAAAAAGATTTCGAAGAAGATTTGCAAAGCATTGTCGATAAATACAACGAAGAGGGGTATCGTGATGCTCAAGTTACTTCAGATACAATAATAAAAATCAATGATAAACGAATAAAAATCTTATTGACTGTTCATGAGGGGAAACAATATTTCTTTCGAGATATAAAATGGCAAGGCAACACAAAATATTCATCTGATTATCTTACGCAACTTTTAGGGATAAAAAAAGGAGAAGTTTATGATAAAAAACGCTTGAACGAAAATCTGTTTATGAATCCCGCCGGCGTTTTTTCGTTGTATCAAGATAATGGATATTTATTTTCTTCCGTAACACCGATTGAAACGGCCGTCAATGGTGATTCCATTGATTTGTTGATTCAAGTCTATGAGGGGAAAATAGCACGAATCAATGAAGTAACGGTAACCGGTAATACCAAAACCAACGATCATGTCATCATTCGAGAAATAAAAACTTTGCCCGGCGATTTATACAGTCGCTCGAAGATTATGCGTACCAATCGGGAACTGGCAACCTTGGGCTATTTCAATCCAGAAAAATTAAATGTTATCCCTACACCACACCCCGAAGACGGAACCGTAGATTTACAATATGTAGTGGAAGAAAAACCATCTGACCAGATAGAGCTCTCAGGCGGTTGGGGAGCAGGAATGATTGTGGGAACCCTTGGCATTTCATTCAATAATTTCTCTGTTCGAAACTTTTTTAATAAAAAGGCATGGCAACCCTTACCTTCCGGTGATGGGCAACGCCTGTCTCTCAGGGCACAGTCGAATGGCACTTGGTACCAATCGTATTCATTTTCGTTTATGGAGCCTTGGTTGGGAGGACATAAGCCAAATTCATTATCCGTTTCTTTGTATCACACAGTATATTCCAATGGTGTGTTAATTACGGATCCGGGACGACAAACAATGAAAATTTATGGCTCTTCGATAGGCTTGGGACGACGCCTAAAATGGCCGGATGATTTTTTTACTTTATACAATGACATCTCTTACCAACGCTATGTGTTGAACAATTATTCGTTTCAACAAATGTTTCAATTTACCGACGGAACAGCCAACAATTTAAGTTTTTCAACCATCCTTTCACGAAATTCACAAGATCAACTGATTTTCCCGCGAAGAGGTTCTAACCTTTCTGTTTCATTGCAATTGACACCGCCATATTCTGCATTGGGACCAAAAAAAGATTATACCCAACTTTCAGACCAAGAGTTATATAAGTGGATAGAATACCATAAATGGAAGTTCAAATCAGAATGGTTTACAAAATTAGCCGAGAAAATGGTATTGTATTCTCGCGGAGAATTTGGATTCAAAGGATTTTACAATAAACAAATTGGTCATGCCCCGTTTGAAGGGTTTAACTTAGGTGGTGACGGCTTAATGGCATATAATTTGTATGGAATGGAAACGATAGCATTGAGAGGATATACTAATGGCTCTCTAACACCTACAAACGGAGGTAATATGTATGATAAGTTTACAATGGAGTTGCGTTATCTGTTATCGCCAAATCCCAATGCTACTTTTTATGTTCTTGGCTTTCTTGAAGGCGGTAATGCATGGAATACGATGGAAAACTACAACCCGTTTAATTTGCACCGTTCGGCTGGAGTAGGAGTTCGCATTTTCTTGCCTATGTTTGGAAAACTAGGTGTCGACTGGGGATATGGGTTTGATGCTATTCCGGGCAACCCGGGAGCTTCAGGAAGTCAGTTTCATTTTATTATCGGACAAAATATTTAATAACCTTTTAAAATTTTAGAAACCATGAAAACAATATTTCTTTCTTTCGCAATGGTGTTTTTGTCGATAGTCGGATTTTCTCAAAAATTTGCCTATATCGACAGTGAATATATTTTAAGCAAAATACCTTCTTATGATGCTGCCAAGCAACAACTTGACCAATATTCAAAAGAATGGCAAGGACAAATAGAAAAAATGCGTCAAGAATTGGATAAAATGTATAAAGACTACCAAGCAGACAAAGTATTGCTTACCGACGATATGAAGAAAAAACGGCAAGAAGAGATTATTAAAAAAGATAAAGAAATAAAAGATTTGCAACGAAAATATTTTGGTGTAGAAGGTGAATTGTTTAAAAAGCGTCAAGAATTGATAAAACCCATTCAAGATGATATCTTTAGTAAAGTGAAAGAAGTTGCCGGCGACGGTGGTTACGATATGATTTTTGATGTCGCCGATAAAACGATATTGCTTTATACAAATCCAAAATATGATAAAAGTGATGATGTCTTAAAGAAAATGGGATATTAATTCATAAGTGTTTGATATATTTGTAAAAATTAAAAAAAATAGAAATAATGATGAAAACAATGTCGAAAATAGTATTAATGGGATTAATGTTAATTTCCCTAAATGCTGTATCTCAATCGAGAGCAAAATTTGGTCATATTGACACCCAAAAATTATTGACCATTATGCCGGACAGAATCAATGCCCAAAACGAATTGCAAAAACATACGCAAGAATTGGAAACACAATTGTCGGCAATGCAAAGTGAATTGGAAAAGAAATACAATTCTTATCTGACACAAAAAGATTCGTTGTCGGAACTTCTGAAACAAACCAAAGAAAAAGAATTACAAGATCTGCAAACACGCATTCAAAGTTTCCAAGCACAAGCACAACAAGATTTGCAAAAGAAACAAAACGAATTGATGCAACCCATCATTCAAAAAGTGAAAGATGCCGTAACCAAAGTAGCCAAAGACAAAGGATATTCTTATATCTTTGATACAAGCACCGGCGTATTATTGTATTGGCCGGAAAACAGTGACGATATCTTCCCGTTAGTTAAGAAAGAGCTGGGAATTCAATAAAATAAAAATACTTGCACAAAAAAAAGATAAAATATTTTTTTATTTTAAAAAATGTTTATCTTTGCACACTCAAAATATAACCGGCCCGTTCGTCTAGGGGTTTAGGACGCCAGGTTTTCATCCTGGTAACAGGGGTTCGATTCCCCTACGGGCTACTTTAAATTAATAAAAGATTATGGCAAATCATAAGTCAGCAGAAAAACGAATTAGACAATCAGAAAAACGCCGTTTGGTAAATCGTTATTATGGAAAAACAATGCGTAATGCAATACGGGATTTCAAAGGTTTATCAACAAAGAAAGATGCCGAAAAAGGATTGGAAGAATTGTATTCATTGATAGACAAAAATGCAAAACGAGGCATTATTCATAAAAATAAAGCTGCTAACTTAAAATCCAAATTGACATTGTTTTACAACAAATTGTCATAACGCAAGATACAATTTAATTTATATTATTTGAAAAGGCTTGTTGAATTTCAGCAGGCCTTTTCTGTATTATAAAATGGAGAAATTAAATAACTTGTTTATTTGATATTGATTGATATGTTTTCTCTATTTTTGTAATTCTAAAATTTACATATGACAGATTATACAACCGAACAATTAGTAACTTTCTTTATTGAGAAGTTACAAGAAAAAAAAGCGGAAGATATTATAAGCATTGATATTCGGAAAATGGATAACGCCATGACTGAATTTCTGCTTATTTGTACCGGAACGACGAACATTCATGTGCAAGCAATTGCCGATTTTTTGCTGGAAGAAACAAAAAAAGAATTTAAAGAAGTTCCTTTTAGTAAAGAAGGCTTTGACAATTCTTTCTGGATATTACTCGATTATGTAAATATTGTCGTTCATATTTTTCAACCCGAATACAGAACCTTTTACGACATAGAAAGCCTTTGGGCAGACGGCGAAATAAAAACACATACAGAAAACTAAGAACTTATGCAAGACGAAAAAAAACAAGGAAATAAAAATTTTAAAATCCCCAAAAACATGAAAAAACCGGGATTTAACAGTACATGGATTTATATTGTGTTGGCAGGATTGTTTATCATATTGTCATTTATGGATTTAGGTGGGAATGGGAAAGAAATTTCTTGGAAACAACTTATTCCGATGATTCAATCGCATGATATCCAAAAGATAATCATTGTTAATAAAGAAAAAGCAGAGATTTATTTAAAGCCGGAGGCAAAGACATCTGATAAATACAAAGATTTATTACCCAATAACAAAGTAGCATCTTCTTCTGTCCTTGATTTTTATATGACAATAGGCTCTATTGACAGTTTTGAGGAAAAAGTCAAAGAAATTCAAAAAGAGGTGCCAATAGGAGATCGATTGGATATAAAATACGAAGACCGTACCGATTATCTGGGAGATATTATGGGGTGGTTGTTACCGTTGATAATCTTTTTGGGGATATGGTTTTTCATCTTTCGCCGGATGGCAGGTGGTATGGGGGGAAGTGGCGGAAGCCAGATCTTTAATATTGGAAAGTCAAAAGCTAAAGTCTTTGATAATGATTCGGAAACAAAAAGTAAAATAACATTTTTAGATGTTGCCGGATTGGAAGAAGCGAAAGAGGAAGTCATGGAAGTTGTTGATTTTTTGAAAAACAAGGAGAAATATACTCGTTTGGGTGGAAAAATTCCAAAAGGGGTATTGTTGGTAGGACCTCCGGGAACAGGGAAAACACTATTGGCAAAAGCCGTTGCAGGAGAAGCCAGCGTGCCGTTTTTCTCAATGTCGGGTTCCGATTTTGTAGAGATGTTTGTAGGTGTAGGTGCGTCTCGTGTTCGTGACTTGTTTAAACAAGCCAAGCAAAAATCACCGTGTATTGTGTTTATCGATGAGATAGATGCCGTCGGTCGTGCCAGAGGGAAAAATGCAGGTTTCAGCTCAAACGATGAACGCGAAAACACCCTTAATCAGTTGCTTACCGAGATGGATGGTTTTGAGTCCAATAGCGGTGTTATCATTATTGCTGCCACCAACCGATCCGATGTGTTGGATCCGGCCTTGCTGAGAGCCGGTCGTTTTGATCGACAAATACATGTAGAATTACCCGATTTGGTAGGTAGAAAAGAAATTTTCAAGGTTCACTCAAAAGATCTAAAACTGGCCGAAGATGTTGATTTGGATATGTTTGCAAAACAAACTCCCGGTTTTTCGGGAGCTGATATTGCCAATGTGTGTAACGAATCGGCATTGATAGCAGCCAGAAATAAACACGATAAAATTTACAAACAAGATTTCTTAGATGCCATAGATCGCATCATTGGGGGGCTGGAAAAGAAAACACGGATTATCATGAAATCCGAAAAAAAACGCATCGCCTATCACGAAGCAGGGCATGCTACGGTAAGTTGGTTTTTGGAACATGCTCACCCATTGGTAAAAGTAACTATCGTGCCACGAGGGAGAGCTTTGGGAGCAGCTTGGTATATGCCGGAAGAACGGCAATTGACGACAAAAGTTCAATTATTTGATGATATCTGTGCCACTTTGGGAGGAAGAGCGTCAGAAGAAGTGATTTTTGGAGAGGTCTCAACGGGAGCTCTCGATGATTTGGATAAAGTTACCCAAAAATCATATGCTATGATTTCGTATTTCGGAATGAGCGATAAGGTAGGCAATATCAGTTTTTATAATATCAACAGAAGTGATTATATGTTTACAAAACCTTATGGTGATGACCTGGCAAACATCATTGATAATGAGGTGAAATCATTGATAGAAGAACAGTATGACAGAGCAAAAGCAATTCTTATGGAACACGAAAGCGGACTTAAAGAGGTTGCCGAATTGCTTTACGAAAAAGAAGTGTTGTATCCGGAAGATTTGGAACGCATATTTGGTGAACGCCCTTGGAAACCGGAAGAAACGGAAATCGTTAAGAAAAAAGAAAATAAGGAAGAGCAAACCGATGAAAATTCCGGTTCTGAAATAAAAGAAGCACCGAAAACAGAAGAATCAACAACAGAAGAGTCTAAATCGGAAGAGACCGAAAACAGCACAAAAGAAACCGACGAACCGGACGAAACAAAGTCTTAGATGACCACAAAAACGGACATATTTTCTAAATTAAAATTTTCCGAAGACGCTCCGCAACAGAAAGCCAACCGGGAAAATTTTTCCGGCTTGTATGTAAGGCCTGAGAATGCAGATGATTTGCCGGAGTTGTTCAAAGAATCGGTAGAAGCCGTTGATGGCGAGTGTTATGTGTTGCCAACGAAAACAGCTTTATTGGAAAAATTAGAATCTGTTTGGAAAGAATTGGGAACACCGAAAACAGTAGCCTATGAATCGTTTGTTAAAGAAATTCTGAACAAAATAACAGTTCCTTTTGAGGACACCAAAGAAGCTGTGTTATCTGCCGGCTTGGCTATTACCGGAGCCGAGTTTTTAATTGCCCGCTTGGGAACGGTATTGGTATCGTCATCGCAAACAAAAAGCCGACGCATCATTGCATTTCCCGAAACACATCTTGTAATTGCCACCGAAAATCAGGTGTTATATGATTTGCCGGAGGCTTTGGAAAAGATTCAAGAAAAATACAAGACAAATTTCCCGGCAATTATTTCATTGATAACAGGTCCCAGTAGAACGGCCGACATAGAAAAAACACTTATCTTGGGAGCTCACGGACCGAAGAAATTAATCGTTTTAATTTATAAAGAATCCGAATAATTTACAATTAGGTTTACCGATTTTTGTAAGTTTGTTTCATCCATCAAAAAAAATAAAACTCTTGGGTTGGGAATTTTTTACGGCAAAACGCATCTTATTTCGTAAAGTTCACGAAACGCGTATTTCGCGTCCTATTGTGAATATTGCTGTCATTAGCATTGCCCTCAGCATTAGTGTTATCATCGTGTCGGTATCCATTGCGTTGGGGTTTAAAAAAACCATACGCAATAAGGTTATCGGATTTACATCAAATATTGAAATCACGCATTTCGATTCTAACAATTCGTTTGAGAGTTCACCTATCGACAAACGGCAACCGTTTTATCCGGGTATAGAATCACTATCGGAAATAAAGCATATTCAGGTATATGCCACAAAAGCCGGTATTATCAAAACAAAATCCGATTTTCAAGGAATTGTCTTAAAAGGCGTTGACAATCGTTATGATTGGAAATTTATACAGTCGTATTTGGTCGAAGGCAAGGTGCTTTCGTTGAATGACACCGTGAAGTCGAAAAATGTCCTCATTTCGGAATATATTGCCAAATTGTTGAAATTAAAACTTGGCGATCCGTTGATTGTCTATTTTGTGCAAGATCCTCCGCGAATACGAAAGTTCAAGATAAAAGGCATATACAACACCGGATTTGAGGATTTTGATAAAATGTTTGCTTTTGTCGATATTCGTCAAATACAAAAATTAAACGATTGGGATTCGAACCGTATAGGCGGATTTGAGGTGGAAGTCAATGACTTGGAAAAATTAGAAACAGCCTATAAGCAAGTATTCTTAATGGCCGGAAACAGTTTTCAAGAAGACGGTAGTCGTTTGAGAGTGCAAACCGTTTATGATAAATATCCGTTTATTTTCGATTGGCTTTCATTGTTCGATACCAATGTCTATGTCATTATCATTTTATTGTTAATCGTGGCAGCTATCAATATGTCTTCGGGATTATTGATATTGATTTTGGAAAAAACGCCAATGATAGGTATTCTGAAAACCCTTGGTGCAACCAATAAGTCGGTTCAGTCTATTTTCTTGAATGTCGGCTCAATATTAGTCGGGAAAGGTCTTATTTATGGTGATATTTTAGGCGTTGGATTGGTGTTTTTACAAAACTATACCCATTGGGTGAAATTGGATCCAAGCTCATATTATGTGTCGTTTGTGCCGGTAGAAATCAACGGTTGGTATTTTCTGTTGTTGAATATCGGAGCATTGACAGCGATGTTGCTCATTTTAATATTGCCTTCTTTTTTGGTTGCCAAGATACACCCTTCAAAAACAATACGGTTCAACTAATCGGCTATGCCGATAGAAAGCACACTGATTTTTGCATCACAATGATTTAAAATGGCTTGAGCCGATGCTTCTATGGTAGAGCCTGTTGTAATTACATCATCGACCAAAGCGATATGTTTATTTTGAAACCGAGATTTGTCTTTCAAAGCAAATACCTCTTTTACATTTTCCCATCGTTCTTCTTTTGTTTTCTTAGTTTGTGTTTCGGTAAATATTGTCCGATACAGATTGTCTTTATCAACAGGGATTTGTAAGCGTTCCGACAGTCCTACGGCAAACCGTTCGGCTTGATTATAACCGCGTAATTTTTCTTTTTTTGGATGTAATGGCACCGGAACAATATAATCGACACCTGTCAGTTTGTCTTTCAATTCTCTTCCAAAAAGATGACCGAAATAAATGCCAATATCCGGCTTATTGTTGTATTTCAATTGGTGTATCAAATTTTTATAGGGCGATGCTTTTTTGAAATAAAGATATGACGAAACATACACAATAGGAATCTTTCCTTCGAAGATAGTGCGGGTTTTATTTCGTTCGGTAACATCAAAATAAGTTTCGGGCAATTCTGCCAAACAGTGAGTACAAACAAACCGTTCCTGTGGTGCTAATTTCCCGCCACAAACAAGACAGACCTGCGGGAAACATAAATCTAAAAAATCATAGAATGGCGACCAAAAAGACATGAGCAATGTCGTTATTTTTCTGACAATAAAGATAAGTATTCTTGTGCAAAAATGATTGGAAATGAAAAATATTAAAAAAATGATGAGGCATAAAAAAAAATAGTATTTTTGCCACACCTTTTTAAGACCAACAGGTTATTAAATATTTTGGCGAGGTAGCTCAGCTGGTTAGAGCGCATGATTCATAATCATGAGGTCGAGGGTTCAAGTCCCTCCCTCGCTACAAGAAGCAGTTATGTACACATAAGCATAGCTGCTTTTTTTATTAAGCGGCATCTTTAATGTCAGGAGGCATCAGATAATTGTCTAAGGAGTTGATAACCAGCCTGTTTATTGTGAGCAATTCTACAGAGCCTTGTTTTAGTTTTAAAAAAGTAATAAAAGGAGGGACGCCAAATAATTGCTTGAGACGATTGGTTTTCTTCACCCTATAATGTTGAATATCGTCTGCTTGGATAGTTTGTGGTTTGTCAAAAGGTGATTTGATGGTTATTTCATTGTCGGAAAATTGATATTTGGTGGTTTTTAGCATTAAAATATACACAATGAAAAACAATGGAGCAAAACCGACAGTCCAAGGTGGTAAATGCATCAAAAAGAATGATGCAAAAAATAATGTGTTTACGATAATCCAAAAGAAAAGACCGAAAAACGAGATG
>CAZSHT010000041.1:6547-12135 GCA_964606715.1 uncultured Bacteroidales bacterium | reverse complement strand
TGGTGCACCTTAGTGCGTCTATCAAAAATGTCCCTTTGGTGCATATCCCTTTTGGCGTGGTAAATGAGGAGTAATAGCAAATTTTCCCATAAAAAAAGCGACTCAGAAACTTATTGAGTCGCTTTTTCGGATAGTGTAAATTGTGTGGTTTTACAACTCTATTTGTGGCTCTAAAATTTTGCGAGCCATAAAAATGCGACTTTTTACGGTGCCGATAGGAATGTCCAAAATATCCGATATTTCTTTGTATTTCAATCCGTTGATGTATAGCTTAAACGGTGATTTTATTTTGGGTTCCAAATGGTTGATATGTGTTTTTATTTCTTTCATACGGAGTACCGATTCCGATATTTCGGCTACTTTGTTGTGTGAAAACATAATGGAGTCCGATAGTTTTACCTCATCATCGCCTTTGACAAAGCGTGTTTGCTTGCGATAATGGTTGATAAATGAATTTTTTAAGATGGTAAATAACCAAGCTTTGAAATTGGATTCATCTCTGAATTTTTCACGATTGGTAAGGGCTTTGAAAAATGTTTCTTGCACCAAGTCGTTGATGGTGTCGGTATCTTGTGTGTATTTCAACGCAAAGCGTCGTAAATCTTGTTCGAGGGCTATTAGTTTATCTTGAAAATTTTGATTACTCATGATGCTTTATTTTTAAGTTCACAGGCAAAGATAAAACATTAATTTAAGATAAAAAGACTTTTTTATCCTTTTTTAACAAAAAAGATTTATTCGTTAAGATTTTTTATGTAAACAAATTGTTTTTGGGAATGAATGTTTTTTAGAATCTGTAAAACAGATAAGTGCTTCCATCGGGATAAAAGGCATAATCGTCTCTTACATCGTAGCCTGCCCAACCGACCGTAAATCCAAAGCTAATTCGTTCGTGAGCCCGAATGTCAATACCATAACCAAGTCCGATGTTCCAAGAAAGATGTTCGTATTTATAACCGGGTAATTCTTCGTATTTATAAAAGAACGAATTGCCGATATAGTTGAAAAAACTGACTTTGTTATTGGCAGAGGTATGGAATTTATACAATAATGTGATGCCTAAATCACCAAAAAAATCTTGTTTGTTGCCGGTTGGTAAAACAGCAAACTGAATTCCCAATTTTTTGGGCATATAGCGATACGAGAATAAGAGGCCGGAAGTACCACCGGCATTAAGGCCAATGGAATGTGCCTTGCGAGAAAAACCGGTATCGGTATTTAAGTCTGTTGACTTTTGGGCATAACCGAAACTTGTGAAAAATAATGTAATACTTAGAAAAATAATAGATTTCATGATAATAAATTTTAAATATTAAAAGAGAAAATATAAAGCACCGCCACCATCGATATTAAAAATCAAATTGTTTTGAATGTCATAGACACCATAGCCCAACATTACATTTAGGCTGAGTCTTTTTGCAATTCGGATATCAATGCCGGTGCCGATACCTACATTGTATTTGTATTGTTCTTCGGAAACGGAAATGTTTCGAAGGCAGGTGCTTTCATACTCAGGGCAACAAGGGTCGTTGCATCTGTAATATTCTTGTTTGGTGTATTTATGGAAGGTGTAAAAAACAGAACCACTTCCATAAGCAAAAAGATTTACTTTGTGATCGTCAGAAGAATAATATTGGTACAATAATGTAGCACCACCACTGGCAAAGAAATCATTCTTTTCGCCGGCAGGGATGCCCGTTATCTGAATTCCAATTTTTTTGTACATAAAACGATAGGAGAATCCGATACCGGTGAGGGCTCCTACATTGAATCCCGCAAAATTAGTTATTTTGGAATCACTAACGGTTGTGTCGTCGGTGTTTTCTTGTGAAAAACCGGCAGACCAGATTAAACCGATAAATACTAGGATAAATAGTTTTTTCATAATAGTTTGTTTTTATAATCTAAAAAATAAACCGATACCACCGTCTATTGTAAAGCGATAGTTGTCGGTAAAGTCATATATACCATAGCCTAATAAAATATCTAAGCTGAGAATGTTATGTAAGCGTATTTCCATAGCAGTGCCAATACCTGCATTATATTTATTGATGTATTGAGGCTCAAAAATGAAATGTTTTTCATAGGGTTGAATACCATAATAGATTTCGTCTCTTTTATGAACAAACGAAGAACTTGCATAAGCCAATAAGTTTAATGTCTCACCGACAGATGAATAATATTTATAGAAAACGGTGAGAGCTGCTTTTATGCGTAGATTATGTTTGTTGCCAATCGGCAGTCCGGTAAGTTGAACACCTATTTTTTTTGGCATATAACGATAAGAAAAACCAATACCGGTGAGTGCTCCTGCATTAAAACCCATATAATGGTTTTTGTGTAGATATTGACCGGTTGTTTCTTGAGAATAAGAAATCATTACGAGGAGAGATAAACAAATAAACAGAATGTTTTGTTTCATTATCGTTTATAACTTAAAGTAAAAACCAAAGCCACCGTCTACTGTAAAGCGATAATTATCGGTGAAATCAAAGACACTGTAACCGAGCATAAAATTAACTTTGGCGGTTTTTCCTAAATTAATATCTAATGCAAGTCCGGGACCTGCATTCCATCGGATATCTTCTTCATATGAACTACAGGCAGATTCATTAACTTCATATTCACAATACCATATGTCATGATTAGTATGAGTATATATTCCTGAACCTGCTATGAAGGAATAAATATTTATTTTTTTATTTGCAAAAGAGTGAAGAGAATAGAACAAGCTAATGCCGGCATTGAGCCAAAGGTTATCTTTTTTTCCAAAAGGTAAAGCCGTGAGTTGAACGCCTAGTTTTTTTGGCATATAACAATAAGAAAAACCAACTCCCGGAGAGGCATCGATTCTAGGTTGGTGAAAATTATTGGTGTATGGAGAAAAAAGAATAGTAGCAATATTTCCTACATAAAATCCCATATAATGTTTAGTTTGTGTGAGGTCGGGTGTAGGGATGTCATTTTGAGCGTTCAAAACGATAAGCGGAAAGGCTAGTGTGAAAAAGAAAAAATATTTTTTCATAGTTTCATCAATTTGTTAAAATAATATAAATAACAATAATAATCAAATTTTATTTTGTAAGTATTTGTTTTTTTTATGAACAAATAGGAACAATTATCTAAACAAATATAAAATAATAATTTGTAAAAACAAAAGCAAAAAAAGAGGGGCTCTTGTGATATCTATATTTAAAGCCATTTTTTGTATCTAAAAAACAGCAAAGTGCCGATAGAGGATAAAAACATTAAGATAAGCGAAAAGAGGTAGCCGTAGCGCCAATGCAACTCGGGCATAAACCTAAAGTTCATACCGTAAATGCTGGCGATGAGTGTTGGCGGAAAGAAGATTACCGAAATCACCGTAAAGATTTTGATAATTTTGTTTTGCTCCAAATTGACTAATCCGAGAAAAGTGTCTTGCAAATATTCCAAGCGTTCGAAATTAAATTTAGTATAATCAATCAAAGAGTTGATATCTTTGAACAAAATGCGGAGGCGTTCACTACTGTCTTTTGGAAACAAATAACTGCGAAGGAAAGCCGAGAGTAAGCGTTGTTTATCGATGATACTTTCTCGTAATATCATTGATTTTTCTTGCAATTCTTTGATGTCCATTAAGATGTCGTTGTCCACATCGTCTTCTACGATTTCTTTTGATATTTTATCAATTTTTTTGGCAATAAACTCCACCATATCGGCTTCATAATCAATCCGTGTTTCGAGGAGTGATACCAAGACATGATAGCCATTGTTGAAAAGCTGTATGTTGCCTCGTATCTTTCGATCGGTGAGATAAAATGCTCTGTAATATCGTTTTCGCAGAGTGAATAGAATATTCTTGGAAAGAATCATTGAAATCATTTCGCCGTCGAAGTTTTCTTCCGAACTCAATGAGGCAAAGTTTGTGTTGGCAACAATGGAATCGCCTTCTTCCAAATAACGAGAACTGATTTCAATCTCAACAATTTCTTTGTCGGAAGGAAAATCAACATTAAATGTTTTTTCCAAAAAGTCTTTGCAAGATTCGTCAGGATCTTCCAAATCAATCCATAATATATTGTCGGAGGGAATGGTTTGTTTTTTTAGAATCTCTAACGATTCGGCTACTTTTAGCGTATCGTTTTCTTTGTAGTAAATGATGATGTCTCCCATATACAAATCCCTCCTTTATACTATTAAAATATCAATTAAGCTGATGATGTCGTTTTGTGTGTTGACGAAACCACCAACCGCCAATCCATTGTCCTGTGAAAAATGCACCTACCAAAAATGGGTAAGTGTAGAGTTGAAATCCAAGTGAAAACAAAAATCGAAACCCGATAACAAACGGTATGGGCAGATGAACAGCCAAAAACCACTTGGGGGAGAATTTCTTTACCGAACTTCTCCAATAGCCAAATGGCAAGTTGACAATAAGTGTGGCAATAATGGCTCCTATTAAACTTAACATACAGGTATGTTTTCTTAGATTTCAGGCGACAAAGTTAAAAAAAAATAACAGTCTTTACTTTTGTTGTCTTTAAAAATGCAAAAAGGTCTGTGAGAAACAGACCTTTTTGTTTTATTTAGGATAAAAAAAGTGGTGTATTGTTTATTTTACCGCTTTTACTTGTTCTACTATTTTTTTGAATGCTTCGGGGTGGTTCATAGCCAAGTCGGCGAGTGCTTTCCTGTTTAAATTAATATTGGCTTTATGAAGGGCTCCCATAAATTGCGAATACGACATATCGTATTGTCTTACACCGGCATTGATGCGTTGAATCCATAAACTTCTGAAATCGCGTTTTTTGAGTTTACGACCAACATAGGCATATTGCAATGCTTTTTCGTGTGCATTTTTTGCTACGGTCCATACATTTTTTCGTGAAAGGAAATATCCTTTGGTTTGTTTTAGGACTTTTTTGCGTCGCTTTCGTGAAGCAACGGCGTTTACTGATCTAGGCATAATTTTAATTTTTGTGAATAAGAAGCGTTACTGCTTAGAGTAATCTTTTTAGGCTTTTTATTCGGTTAAACATACATTTTTTACTTCATTGCTAACATTTGTTTCACACTGTCCAAATTACTTTTGTGAACAATCGCAAAATGTGTCAAATTGCGTTTTTGTTTTTTTGTTTTTTTGGTCAAGATGTGACTTTTGTAAGCATGTTTTCGTTTGATTTTTCCACTTCCCGTTACATGAAATCGTTTCTTTGCTCCGGGGATTGTTTTCATTTTAGGCATCGCTTTCTATTTTTATTTATTAAATTAAACAGTCTTTATTTTTTCTTTTTCGTTTTTGGGGCAAGTAGCAATATCATTCGTTTTCCTTCCAAAGATGGCAATTTTTCCACCTTGGCATAATCTTCCAAATCTTGAGCAAATTTGAGGAGTAATATTTCACCTTTGTCTTTATACACAATACTGCGACCTCTGAAAAATATTGTTGCTTTTAATTTGGCACCTTCCGATAAGAAGTTTTTGGCATGGTTCAATTTAAACTGATAATCATGTTCATCGGTATTGGGACCGAATCGAATTTCTTTAACGACAATTTTTTGTGTCTTTGCTTTAATTTCTTTCTGTTTCTTTTTTTGTTGATAAAG
>CAZSHT010000041.1:4146-6447 GCA_964606715.1 uncultured Bacteroidales bacterium | reverse complement strand
TAAAATTGTCAATAGTCATACTGCCCAAATCACCTTCTCTATGACGCCGAACGGAAATGTTTTTTTCGGTTTCTTCTTTTTCACCTACGATAATAAGATAAGGGATTTTCTTTAACTCATTGTCTCTTATCTTTTTACCTACCTTTTCAGAACGGTTGTCAATGAGGGTGCGAATATCGTAATTTTTTAATAATTGACAAACTTTTTCAGCATATTCTTGATATTTATCACTGATAGGGATGATAACGGCTTGGTCTGGGGCTAGCCAAAGGGGGAATTCACCGGCAGTATGTTCTATCAAAACAGCAACAAATCGTTCCATAGAACCGAAGGGTGCTCGATGAATCATCACCGGACGGTGTTTTTCATTATCAGCACCAATGTATTCAAGTTCGAAGCGTTCGGGAAGGTTGTAGTCAACCTGAATGGTTCCTAATTGCCATTTGCGTCCCAAAGCATCTTTTACCATAAAATCCAATTTCGGACCGTAGAAAGCAGCTTCTCCATATTCTACAATGGTTTCAAGACCTTTTTCTTTGGTTGCTTCGATAATGGCTCTTTCGGCTTTTTCCCAGTTCTCGTCACTGCCAATGTATTTCTCGTTATTGTTGGGGTCTCGTAATGATATCTGAGTGATAAAATCTTCAAAATCAAGGGCTTTGAAGATGTATAAAATGATGTCTATTACTTTTAAAAATTCTTCTTTCAATTGGTCGGGCGTACAAAAAATATGGGCATCGTCTTGGGTAAATCCTCTCACGCGAGTAAGTCCGTGTAATTCACCACTTTGTTCGTAGCGATAAACGGTGCCGAATTCGGCTAATCGTACCGGTAAATCGCGATAAGAACGGGGCTTGAATTTATAAATTTCACAATGGTGCGGACAGTTCATAGGTTTTAGTAAAAATTCCTCATCTTCATTAGGAGTGTGTATTGGCTGAAATGAGTCTTTTCCGTATTTGGCATAATGACCGGAAGTTACATACAACTCTTTTTGTCCGATATGAGGGGTGATAACTTGCTCATAGCCGTATTGTTTTTGAACGCGTTTGAGAAATTGTTCCAAATTGTCGCGAAGGATAGCACCTTTAGGGAGCCACAATGGAAGTCCTTGTCCTACGCGTTGAGAAAAATGAAAAAGTTCCATTTCTTTCCCGATTTTTCGATGGTCGCGTTTCTTGGCTTCTTCCAAAACGACAAGATATTCTTCCAAAAGTTTTTGTTTTGGGAAAGAGATGGCGTAAATACGCGTCAATTGTTTATTCTTTTCATCGCCACGCCAATAAGCACCGGCTATGCTGAGAAGTTTTACGGCTTTTATATAGCTTGTGTTTGGCAAGTGTGGTCCTCGGCATAAATCGGTGAAATTACCGTTATGGTAAAAAGTGATAGTGCCGTCTTCAAGATCATTGATAAGTTCAACTTTATAAGTTTCATCTTTTTTTGAGAAGAAGTCTAAAGCATCTTTTTTGCTGATTTCTTCGCGTTGAAATGTTTCTTTTTGGCGAGCGTGTTCTATAAATAGTTTTTCTATTTTCGGAAAATCAGTTTCGGAAATTGTTTTTCCTTCGGGAAGTTCTACATCGTAATAAAATCCGTTTTCAATGGCCGGTCCGATGCCAAATTTGATGCCCGGGTACAGTTCTTCGAGTACTTCAGCTAAGAGGTGCGCCGAAGAATGCCAAAAGGCATGTTTCCCTTCAGTATCTTTCCATGTGTATATTTGTAATGATGCGTCATTGTTGATGGGTGTCAATAAATCACTTGTTTCATTATCAATACCGATGGCAAGAGCTTCTTTTGCCAGTCTTGAATTGATGGATTTGGCGATGTCAAGGCCGGTACTTCCTTTTGGAAATTCACGCACACTGTTGTCGGGAAATGTTATTTTAATCATTGTTTTGTAACTGTCATGTAAAGTTTTAGAGGATGCAAAATTAATATTAATAACTGTAATGGAGAAAAAGAAAAGAATGTAAAAACTTATAAAGTTTTAGCTGTTACTTTAAATTGTAAGTCAATTTGGATATCGACATCTTGAGTAAGGGTTTCTCGTGTAGTTGCTTTTGTTCGTAATTTATATGAGTCTGCCTTTACATAAATGTCTAGTTTTTCTTTTGTTAAATCCAAATCAATGCTTTGTGAATTGGAGTTAACATCTTCTTTGTAAGCAAGTTCAATTTCGTTGTTTTCATTTGTTGAAATGTAGATGTGTATAGATTTTAGAAAAGAAAATGTTTTGTTTTCGGGTGAAGTAATGGTCAATTTGAGTTGTGTAATGTAAATGTCTTTTACCAAATC
>CAZSHT010000041.1:0-4046 GCA_964606715.1 uncultured Bacteroidales bacterium | reverse complement strand
TTGTTTTTGCAATAGCAGCATTTACTTATCTTTCAACGATAGAACCGAGTGTGAGTTTGTGGGATTGTGGTGAGTTCTTATCTACTTCCTATAAATTTGAAGTAGGACATCCTCCCGGAGCACCATTTTTCATGTTGACTTCTCGCTTGTTTTCATTGTTCGCTCCCGATCCTACTTGGGTGCCGGTGATGATAAATGCTATGTCGGCATTGGCAAGTGCGTTTACTATATTGTTACTTTTCTTCTCAATTACGCATTTAGCACGAAAAATAGTATTAGACAATAAAGAAAATGCGTTGAATTTAGGAAACTTAATTGCAGTATTAGGAAGTGGAGTTGTAGGTGCATTGGCTTATACTTTTTCCGATTCGTTTTGGTTTTCGGCAGTAGAGGCGGAAGTGTATGCCAGTTCTTCGTTGTTTACAGCTCTCGTTTTTTGGGCTGTGCTGAAATGGGAAGATGTGGCCGATGAACCATTCTCAAATCGTTGGTTGATTTTGATTTCTTATTTAATAGGGTTGTCCATAGGGGTTCACTTGTTGAATCTATTGGCAATACCGGCGATTGTATTTGTGTATTATTTCCGTAAATATGAAACTACCCGCAAAGGAATAATATATGCAACATTAGCTGCACTGGGCATTTTGGGAGTGGTGATGTATGGTGTCATACCGGGTATTATAACGGTTGCATCGTGGTTTGAACTGATGTTTGTTAATGGTTTTGGAATGGGATATAATTCAGGGTTTATCTTTTATATGTTCTTACTGGCGGGAGCAACAGTATGGGCTATTTATTATACCTACAAGAAACAAAAAGTTTTGTGGAATACTGTTTTATGGATGTTTGCGATGATTGTAATAGGATACTCCAGTTTTGCAATCGTCGTGATACGAGCCAATACAGATACGCCTCTCGATGAAAATAATCCGGATAATGTATTTTCGTTATTGGCATATTTGAATCGGGATCAATATGGTTCGCGACCATTGGTATACGGGCAATATTATAATGCCCCGATAGTAAGCTACGACAAGGGCGATCCCATTTATATTCAAAAAGATGGGAAATATGTAATTTCTTCTTATAAAGATATTCCGGTGTATGATTCGCGTTTCAATACTTTATTTCCTCGAATGTGGTCGTCACAAGCCAATCATATCAAGGAGTATAAGACTTGGGCGGATATTCAAGGGATTCCTATTCAGGTGACGACACAAAAAGGAACAGAAACGCGTTATAAGCCGACTTTTGGAGAAAATCTAAAGTTTTTTATTGTGTATCAGTTGGGACATATGTATTTCCGCTATTTCATGTGGAACTTTTCTGGTCGTCAAAATGATATGCAAGGACATGGTAGCTTGTTGAAAGGGAATTGGTTGAGTGGTATTCCGTTTATCGATGAAGCACGATTGGGACCACAAGACAATTTGCCGGAACGCATGAAAAACAACAGAGGTCGAAACAATTATTATATGTTACCATTCTTATTAGGATTATTAGGAATGTTTTATCATGCAAAAGCTCATAACAAAGATTTTGGCGTGGTGATGTGGTTGTTTGTAATGACCGGCATTGCCATTGTTGTATATCTGAATCAATATCCGTTGCAACCGCGTGAACGGGATTATGCTTATGTGGGGTCATTCTATGCTTTTGCAATATGGATAGGATTAGGTGTGTTGGCTATTTATGAAAAATTGAAAGATAAAGTGAATCCTGTAATGTTGGCATCGGGGGCTACTGTGGTAACGCTTTTAGCTGTTCCGGTAAATATGGCTTCACAAAATTGGGATGATCACGATCGTTCAGGGCGTTATGCGGCACATGATTTTGCATTGAATTATTTAAATTCTTGTGCTCCGAATTCTATTTTGTTTACCAATGGCGATAACGATACTTTCCCACTTTGGTATATTCAAGAAGTAGAGGAAAAACGAACGGATGTGCGTATTGTTAATTTGAGTTTGTTTAATACCGATTGGTATATCGACCAAGTAAAACGCAAAGCATACGATTCTGATCCTATTCCGAATTCATTTAAGCATGAACAATATGCAGAAGGAATACGAAATTATATTCCATATGTCGAAACATTTAAAAAACCGGTTAAATTAGAAGATGTTATTAATTTTATAAAATCGGAAGATCCAAGGGCAAAGGTGCGAACAACTTCCGGAAGCAGTATATCGTATTTGCCGGCCAACCAATTTTTGGTAAAAGTAAATAGAAAAAATGCGTTGGAAAATGGAACGATTACGCCGGAAGATACAGCCGGATTACCAAATGAAATTTTATGGAAATATCCTAAACGCTACTTATTTAAAGGTGATTTGATGATGCTCGATATTATTGCACAAAATGATTGGAAACGCCCGATTTATTTTACCTTGACAGCACCGTTTAGTAGTTTCAACGGATTACAGGATTATTTTGAAGTGGAAGGTTTAACCTATCGTGTTACACCGATAAAATCAGGCTATAACAGAGGTGTCGCCGGACGGGTTAATGTTGAGATGATGTATGATAATTTGATGAATAAATTCAAATGGGGTAATATCGAAGATCCACATGTGTATTTGAATGAAGATTATCGTCGAATGACGATGAATTTTAGAAATAATTTCTCAATGCTTGCAAATGCTTTGATGGATAAAGGCGATACTGTCAGGGCTAAAAAAGTATTGGATAGATGTTTGGAAGTAATGCCGAATGAAACTGTTCCGTATGATTATTTCAATTTGGGTATTGCTATTGGTTACATCCGTTTACATCATTTGGATAAGGCAAAAGAGATTTTGTCGGTAGTAGCTACTGCTGCCAAGGAGAATTTAGATTATTATCAACGATTCCCGTCTGATAAGAAAGCATTATTAATGACTGCCATACGGCAGGATGTCAGCTTATATCAAGAAGTGTATCGTGTAGCAAGCCAATATGGGTTGAAAGAGATGGCTGATGAAATGGAACCCGAATTACAACGCTATTACAGCACATTCGTTCAGCGATAGATGACCAAAGCATTCAAATATTATATCCCCGGAGCAAAATATTGGCCGGGGATATTTCATGTAAATACAAATCAAAAAGTTTTGTTTTTGACATTTGATGATGGTCCTACGCCACAAATCACAGAGTGGATATTGGCTTTGTTGAAGAAGTATGAGGCTAAAGCTACTTTTTTTATGGTAGGTAAAAATGTGGAGAAATACCCGCTGTTATATCAGGCTATTATAAATGAAGGTCATGCTGTCGGTAACCATACCTATTCGCATGTAAATGGTTTGAAGATGTTTACTTCGCGGTATGTTGCCGAAGTGGAAAAGGCTTCTCAGTTTATTGATTCTTCTTTGTTTCGTCCGCCGTATGGAAAGTTAAAACCTTCGCAGATATTAAGATTACGAAAAAAATATAAATTGATATTCTGGGATTTTATTACACGCGATTTTGAGGCTAAATTGAATGTGGAAGAGTCTTTTTCAATAATAAAAGATAAAACTAAACGAGGCTCAATCTTAGTTTTTCATGATTCAAAAAAATCTGAAAAGCAGATGAAAGAGCTTTTGCCAAAAGTGTTGGAGTATTTTACGAAACAGGGATATATTTTCCGAAAAATAGAAATGTCGCTGTTTAATCGTTGATAATATCTTCACCGCGATAGCTCAAAAACAAATTAATAAGTGTTTTGACATCTTTTTGGCAATATTGACTGATGCGGTCGAGATTTTTGTCGTTGTAATAGACCGAGGCTACTTCACTGCCATCAATATCGTCTTTGGGACTTGGGATATTAAACAATGCAGCAAGCAGTTCCAGTGAAGTATAATGTTTGTAATCACCAAATTTCCACAATTCCAAAGTGTCGAGATGTTGTATCTCCCACGGTTTCTTTCCTGCAATATCGAGCAGATGAGGCAGTTCAATACGGTTGATGAGCATGCGACGGGCAATGTAGGGAAAGTCAAATTCTTTGCCATTATGAGCACATAAGAAATAATTGTCGGAATGGTAATGGGTGTCGAGAAGTTGTTTGAAATCAAGCAATA
>CAZSHT010000040.1:8564-12224 GCA_964606715.1 uncultured Bacteroidales bacterium | reverse complement strand
ATTTGTTGAATAAATTTTGTAAATTGCAACTAAAAAAATAATGATAACAGCACATATAATAACGATAGGAGATGAAATTCTCATTGGACAGATTTTGGATAGAAATTCAGCGTGGATAGCCGAATTATTACATCTTTCAGGAATAAAAGTAGCCCAGATAACATCTATTTCCGATTCCCCCAAACATATTATCGATACTTTGGCAGAAAGTATAGGAAAATATAATGTCGTTTTGGTTACGGGAGGACTTGGCCCAACAAAAGATGATTTGACAAAACAAACTTTAGCAGATTTTTTTAATACAAAACTTGTTTTGAATGAAAAGGCATTGAGTCAAATTGAGAAAATCTTGTCGGGGAAGAATATTGAAATGAATGAATTAAATAAAACACAAGCCTTGTTGCCTGAATCGGCAAAAATATTGATAAATTACCATGGAACAGCATCGGGAATGTGGTTTGAAAAAAAAGAAACAGTTGTAGTATCAATGCCGGGAGTGCCTTTTGAAATGAAACCAATGTTTTCCGAACAGGTATTACCTTTATTGAAACAGCATTTTAAAACGCAAGCAATTTATTTTAAAACGGTTCTGACACAAGGAATACCCGAATCGGAATTGGCAATGAGAATAGCTGATTGGGAGAATCAATTACCGGAATTTATAAAATTGGCCTATTTGCCACAGCCGGGCATTGTTCGTTTGCGTTTATCAGCACAAGGGGATTCATTGGAAGCTCTAAAACAGTTCGTTAATGCAGAAATTGATAAGTTGAAAACAATTCTTAAAAATGATATTTTTGGATATGACGAAGATTTGTTGGAGGAAATTGTAGGGAGACTACTTCTTGAAAAAAGAAAAACAGTCGCTACTGCAGAAAGCTGTACAGGTGGTTATATTGCCCATTTGATAACTTCGGTGCCGGGGGCTTCTTCGTATTTCAACGGAAGTATAGTGGCCTATTCGAATGATATAAAAGAACAAGTTTTAGGCGTTAAAAAAAATACACTTTTACAATATGGTGCAGTGAGTGAACAGACTGTTTTGGAAATGGCAATGCAAGTGAAAAAACAAATGAATGTTGATTATGCGATAGCAGTATCGGGAATTTCCGGACCTACAGGAGGAACTGCTGAAAAACCGGTAGGAACAACATGGATTGCCATTGCTTCACCGCAAGGTGTGAAAGCTTATCATTTTGTGTTTGGAGATCATCGGGAGCGAAATATTCGTCGGACAGCATTAAAATCTTTGAATTTACTGAGGGTGGAATTGTTGAAAGATTGAAGGTTGGATAACAAATTTTGAAAGTTTTTAACAGCTTTAAATTTGTTTAAAAATGGGTGTGTTAATAAGTTTTCAACAATTTATTAACAGTTTTTCAAAAAATGTGTATATATTTACGACTTATATTGAATCATAAGTTTTAATTTTATGGGGAAATATCTGTTTATTTTGATTAACCTTATAGGATATGTCTATTATTCCTACATTCAAGGTGATGATGTTGTCATTACGGTAGAAGCTCCTACCGAAGTCGTTGCAGGTACTGATTTTACAGTTCGGGTAACCATCGCAAAAACAAAAGACATTGAACGGTTTGCTCGTTTTTACCAAGAGTTGCCGATAGGTTTAACAGCCGAAGAAGATGAAACGCAGAATGCAATATTTTCTTTTAAAAATCAGCAAGCAAAATTTATTTGGATGCCGGGTGCTTTGCCGGAAGTGGATACTTTTTCTATTACTTATAAGGTGCATGTCGATATAACATTATCCGGCAAAATAGTTATACCCGGGCAATTTGTGTATATAAAAAATAATGAGCGAGCAGAAATAAAAGTAGATCCGATAGAAGTTACAATATTAAACACAAGTGCTGTGGGCGATAGTAATTTAGTATCGGAAAATATGGGGAAAACTTCGACGACTGTGACAACAGCCAGCGGAACGACCACAAATACATTAAATACAAAACGGGCTATTGAAATAACAGGAAATGAAGCTAAAGTTTCAATAGTGTTGTATAAAAAAGGAGTGAATAATACTTTTGCAAAAGTAGAAGAGAAAATACCTGACGGAATGGAAGCGGTATCGGTAGATAATGCAGGAGCGTTGTTTACTTTTGATAATCAAACAGCAAAATATTTATGGGAAAACTTACCGGAAGGTGACAGCTTGATAGTATCTTATAAGTTGAAGAAAAAAGATGGTTCGGCAGTAACGAATCAAGACTTAGCATTTGTAGGACAGTTTTCTTATCTAGATGGTAATAAGACAATTAACAGAGAGATTAAACCGGATAAAAAATACCAAGCCCCATTAGTTGCAGACAATACCAAAACAACAACAGCAGAACAGGATAATGTTACGCAATCCGAAAATAATAAGGAAGTTGACACTCAACAGGAACAACAGGCACAGGTAACATCAACAGTTTCATATAAAGTGCAAATTTGTGCTTTGAAAGAAAAACGCCGTTCAGTACGCTATCTTCAAAAAGTATGTCATTTGAACGAAGCAATTTCATTGGAAGATAATGAAGGTTGGAAAAAATATACTATCGGAAATTTTTTAGTTTATAAAGAAGCGAGAGATCGTCGCGTAAGTTTATGGAAAACAACACCGGTGAAAGATGCTTTTGTGTCGGCTTATAATAATGGTAATAGAATAACTGTGCAAGAAGCCTTGATGATTGCAAATCAAAAATGGATACAATAGAAAATAAGAATTGATGGGATTGTCGAGATATATAGTGATTTTTTATTTTTTTATGTCAACGATTGCTCTTGTAGGACAGGTGGATACGAGTGGAAATAGCTTTTCGTCAGACACTTCCGATTTTTCATTTGACACTTCCGGATTTTTTACATTTACACAAGAAGAGGTAGAACAATATTTAGTGTATAAGCCAATCTTATATGTGGGGTGGGGAAATTTATCTTTTTTAGGAGATGTACGAGATAATTATTATACTAATCCATTGGTTGGACGACATCCGTTTACGGCCGGTATCAACAGGAAAATAAATCAAGAGTTTTCATTGGATTTCAATATCATAAAAGGAAATATGTCGGGAATAGAACGAAACAACGGACGAAATCTTAATTTTATGACCGATGTGTTTATTGGTGGGGTGTCGGTAAATTATAATTTCGGACATATTCTGAAAAAACCGAATGTTTTTCTTCCTTTGGAAGAACAACGAATATTACTGCCGTTTTTTTCATTAGGGATAGAATCGATTTTTTTTAATTCTAAAACCGATATGAAAGATGCTCAAGGCAGAACTTATCATTATTGGTCAGACGGAACCATTCGAGATTTGCCGGAAAAACCTGAAAATGAGATAAATTCGGTGGTTCTACAACGCGATTATGTCTATGAAACAGATTTGAGAGAATTGGATTTAGACGGCTTGGGAAAATATCGACAAACAGGCTTTGCTATTCCAATAGGACTGGGAGTTGATTTTAATTTTAGTAAACGCACGATGTTGCGAGTAGGAGCTTCGTATCATATGAGTTTTGACGATTTGATAGATAATATTTCGACTGCCGGAAAAGCAGATAGAAAGGGAGATGCTAAAAATGATAACTTTTTTTACACCTATATCTCATTTAAATTTGATATCTTTAAGTCGGAAAAAGTAGTAGAATTAGATG
>CAZSHT010000040.1:0-8464 GCA_964606715.1 uncultured Bacteroidales bacterium | reverse complement strand
TATATCTCATTTAAATTTGATATCTTTAAGTCGGAAAAAGTAGTAGAATTAGATGATATGGGATTGAATGCAATAGATTTTGAAGCCATTGATAATGCTGATGAAGATCAAGATGGTGTGATAGATTTGTGGGATGAATCACCTGAAACGCCTGAGAATGTGGAGGTTGATAGTGTTGGGCGTCCCATTGACTCTGATGTTGATGGTGTGCCGGATTATCGTGATGATGAGAAATTCTCAGAAGATACTGCTATTGTAGGAACAGATGGAGTAACTTTAACTGATGAACAAAAGATATATTTGACAACTATGCCGGAAGCTATTGATGAAGATCAAATATGTCTGTATTATCCTGCTTTGTGTGGAATGACACCGTTGCAAAAACGACGCTATGAGGAAGTTCCACAAAATTTCAAGTCTGTTGATAAAAATAATGATGGTTATATTTCGTTAGATGAATTGAATGATGTCTTAGATGCTTACTTTGATTTTAAAACCAATTTAACGATAGATGACATCTATGAATTAACAAATTTCTTTTTTGCACAATAACAATGAGATAAAATAAAAATAATGATGAGAATAGTACGAATATTATTGCTGTTAATTGGAATATTAGTTTTTGCAAACCCGACTGTCTATGCTCAAAAAAAATTGAGAGAAGAGGTGAAGGCTGATGCAGCGTTGAAACTAGGAAAATATGCCGATGCTTTGAAGTATTATAAAGCAGCTTATGCCAAAGAAAAAGATAATGGGCGAAAAGTAGATATTATCTTTAATATAGCGCTTTGTTATAAAGGACTGAGTAAAGTTAAATCGGCAGAGTTGTGGTTTCGTAAAGCGATTGTGGTGAAATACCCCGATCCTGTAGTGTATTATTATTATGCCAATACCTTAAAAGAAAATGCAAAATTTGATGAAGCAATAAAAAATTTCAAAAAATATAAACAATTAGTACCTTCAGATGCTCGAGCTGATATAGGTATAAAGTCATGTAAATTGTCGGCAAAATGGTTGGCAAAACCAACACGATACAAAGTTGAAAATATGGCTTTGTTCAATTCAAAAAGTAGTGATTTTTCACCGGCATATGCTTCGAAAAAACACAATATTGTTATCTTTTCTTCAAACAGAGCAGGTTCGAAAGGAAATCGTGTACACGAAATAACAGGGCAAGGATTTACAGATCTATGGCAAACAACAGTAGATAGAAAAGGAAAGTGGTCAACACCAATACCTGTTGCCGGCGAAACGGTAAACACCGAAGACGAAGAAGGAACACCAAGCCTTAATATAAAAGGTTCTTCAATGTTTTTTACGCGCTGTGAAGTCGTGAAAAATAAAATAGAAGGATGTAAGATTTTTTATGCAGGAAAGAAAGGACAAGCATGGGGCGGAGCAACAAAATTGAATATAGAAGGGGTTCCCGATAGTGTAGATGTGATACACCCGACATTGTCACCCAATGAATTGATGTTGGTTTTTGCTGCAGATTTGCCGGGAGGATATGGTGGAAAAGATTTATGGATGATTACCCGTGCAAAAAAAACAAGTACAGAATGGAGTAAGCCGGTTAATATGGGGAATGCTATCAATACACAAGGCAATGAGTTGTTTCCTGTATTTAGAAAAAATAAAGAATTGTATTTCTCTTCCGATTATCATCTTGGAATGGGAGGTTTAGATATTTTTAAAGCCGTAAAAGGTGATGACGGAAAATGGAAGATAAGTAATATGAAATATCCAATAAATTCACCACAAGATGATTTTGGGATTGTTTTCGATGGTAACAAGGAACGCGGATTCTTTTCTTCGAATCGTCCGGGAGGAATGGGATATGATGATATTTATCGATTCTATTTGCCACCATTGAAGTTGTCTATTACGGGGTCAGTTACCGATGACAAGACAGAATCACCTATTGCCGGAGCGAAATTGATTATTACAGGTTCCGACGGTTCTACTCAAGAAATTATTGTTGGTCCTGATGGCTCTTTTCATTTGAAATTAAAACCGAATGTCGATTACCAAATTCAAATTTCAATGAAAGGTTATTTGAACGGACGGGCAGGTGTTTCGACAAAAGGTATTGAAGAAGATAAAGATATAAAGGTGCAAGTAACAATGTCGCCTATTAGTAAACCTATTGAATTGCCTAACATAATGTATGATTATGCTAAGTGGACATTGAGACCTGAATCAATGGCGTCATTGGATAAATTGGTGCAAACACTCAATGACAATCCGAATATTGTGATAGAACTAAGTGCTCATACCGATTATCGCGGAAATGATCAAGCCAATATGACTTTGTCACAAAAACGAGCCGAATCGGTAGTGAAATATCTGATTTCAAAAGGAATAGCAAAAGAACGCTTAGTGGCAAAAGGATATGGTGAGTCGAAACCTAGAACAGTAGATAAAAAGATGGCGAAAAAATATAATTTCTTGAAAGAAGGAGATGTGTTGACAGAGGAATATATCAAAAAATTGCCGACTCTTGACCAACAAGAAGTGGCTAATCAGTTGAATCGTCGAACAGAGTTTAAGGTCTTGAAAACAGATTATCAATTAGCCCCGACGGGAGCACCTGCCCCAACCGGTGGTGCTTCAACACCGCCAAAACCAAAAGCGGAACCTACAGAATGATGATGAGAGAAAATATTAAAATGCTTCCTTTTTCGGGAAGCATTTTTTTTAGCGAAACTTTATTGATAAAAGATATTTTCTTCGCATTGACTTATCGGTTTTTTCACATATTTTTGTAAAACTATAAATTATAAAAGAAACTTATTTGATGACAGACAAAATATTGATTTTAGATTTTGGCTCTCAATATACACAGTTGATAGCAAGGAAAATAAGAGAATTGAATGTGTACTGTGAGATACATCCGTATAATAAAATTCCGTCATTAGATGCTTCGGTGAAAGGCATGATTTTTTCGGGAAGTCCTTATTCTGTAAGGGATAAAGAGGCCCCAATGATTGACATAGAGGCTTTTAGAAAAAAACTTCCGGTTTTGGGAGTCTGTTATGGGGCTCAACTGATGGCACAAAAGGGAGGAGGTGAGGTAAAACAAGCAAACAATCGGGAATATGGTCGAGCTCATTTGCATATTTTGAATGATGATGATTTGTTTCGAGACATTGCACAAGATTCTCAGGTATGGATGTCGCATGCCGATACGATAATGGAATTGCCGGAAGAGGCTGAGATAGTGGCTAATACAAAAGATATTCCTGTGGCGGCTTATCGTTTTAAGGGAGAACAAACCTTTGGCATACAATTTCATCCGGAAGTATACCATTCCGTAGAAGGTCAAAAAATATTGAAAAACTTTTTATTGCGTATTTGCAAAGTGAAACCCGATTGGACACCCAAAGCATTTGTGGAAACAACAATTGCTGAACTTCGACAAAAAATAGGTGGTGATAAAGTGGTGTTGGGATTGTCGGGAGGTGTCGATTCATCGGTGGCGGCCTTGTTGTTGCACAGAGCCATAGGGACGCAACTCTATGGTATTTTTGTCAACAATGGTTTATTGCGAAAAGATGAATACCAATCGGTATTGGATTCATACAAGGGAATGGGATTGAATGTGATAGGAGTAGATGCTTCCGAATTATTTTTGTCTCGATTGAAAGGAGTAACAAATCCCGAAGAAAAACGAAAAATCATAGGAAAAACTTTTATTGATGTATTTGATGAAGAGGCAAGAAAAATACAAGATGTGAAATGGTTGGCTCAAGGTACGATTTATCCCGATGTGATAGAATCTATATCGGTAAAAGGACCATCGGCTACTATAAAATCGCATCATAATGTAGGCGGATTGCCCGATACGATGAAATTGGATATTGTAGAGCCGTTGCGACTGCTGTTCAAAGATGAAGTGCGTCGTGTGGGAAAACAATTGGAATTGGATGAAACTATTTTGATGCGTCATCCGTTTCCCGGTCCGGGACTTTCTATTCGTATATTGGGGGATATTACACCGCAAAAAATAGAAATCCTTCAAGAAGCTGATGATATCTTTATTTCGGCACTGAAAGAGGATAATTTATATGACGAGGTATGGCAAGCGGCTACTATCTTGTTGCCCATACAAACCGTTGGAGTGATGGGCGATGAACGCACCTATGAGCAAGTGGTAGCTTTGCGGGCAGTACAATCAACCGATGGAATGACAGCCGATTGGGTACATTTGCCGTATGAGTTTTTGGCAAAGGTGTCGAGTCGTATTATCAATAGGGTGAAAGGTGTAAACAGGGTGGTGTATGATATCAGTTCAAAACCACCTGCAACCATAGAATGGGAATAACAGCGAAAAAATATTAAACAGGTGACTTATAAATATATAGCATATCGAAATATTGAGATAGCATTCTGCGAACAAGGGCAAGGCGATAAAACCCTTTTGTTGCTTCATGGATATTTGGAAGATTCGACAGTATGGAATGGTTTCTTGGAACATTTGTCGGCCGAATTTAGAGTTATTTGTATTGATTTGTTGGGACATGGAAAAACGGGAGTGTTGGGTGAAATGCATACAATGACCGATATGGCAGAAGCTGTTTTTTTTGTAACAAAATATTTGTCAATCAAAACATTTTGGCTCTTAGGACATTCAATGGGTGGTTATGTGACAATGGAATTTGCCTATCGTTATCCGAATTTATTGGAGGGAATTGTTTTATTACATTCTAGTGCCAAAGCCGATACGACGGATAAACAACAGGCTCGTATGAGAACCATTGATTTGATTAAACAAGGGAAACGCAATTTGGTAACAGCGGAGCATGTGCCGATGACTTTTGCCCCTGAGAATTTGGTGAGATATACAGAGCGTATCGCAGAATTGAAAAAAACAGCCGAAGCAACTTCAGAAAAAGGAATTATTGCAGCTCTTCTCGGAATGCGTGATAGAATCGATAGAACAGAGATATTGCGAACAATCAACAGACCTGTGTTGTTTATTTGTGGAAAGCAAGATAATTTCATTCCGTTTTCCGTTTCCAAACAACAATTTACATTATCGTCACATATAATACCATTGATTTTGGAACATTCGGGACATATGGGATTTATAGAAGAAGAAAAAACAGTGGCAAAAGCCATTGTTGATATTATTAAAACAAACTAAATGACAGAAAACAGAAAACGAAAACAAAAACTGACAAAAGCAAAAATTTCGAACAAAGTTCTTCAACTTTTTCGTGAAGAGCCAAAATTACAAGCTAATTACAAACAGATAGCCGGCCGGTTGAGGATAACAAACAAAGCCGAACAGAAAATAATTATAGATGTATTAGAAGAATTAGCTCATCAAGAATTTATTGATGAGATACAACGCGGGAAATACCGCCTGACACAAGATTCAACTTGCCTTGAATGCAAGATTGATATGAGTACACAGGGCTATGCTTATTGCTATGGTGATGACTTGGAACAACCAATATTTATTTCACAAAAGAATTTACACTATGCTCTTGATGAAGATATTGTAAAGATTTATTTATTACCGCTTCGCAAAGGGCGTTCTTTGGAAGGAGAAGTGTTGGAAATCATAGAGCGCTCGCACAAAAAGATAGTGGGAACCATTAGTTTGAGTCATTCATTTGCTTTTTTGGTGCCGGACAATAAAAAAATACCATTTGATATTTTTATCCCGAAAGATAGTTGGCCGGAAGGGATTGCTAACAATCAAAAAGCAACGGTCGTTATCAAAAAGTGGAATGAAAACTTGAAAAATCCAATCGGTGAAATAGTTGATATTTTAGGTTTTGCCGGCGAGAATGAAACCGAGATGCACGCTATCTTGGAAGAGTTTGAATTGCCATATCATTTTCCGAAAGCTATTGATGCTGAAGCAAATGCTATAGAACCGCATATTGATAAAGAAGAAATTATGCGACGGCGCGATATGCGGGAGGTGCTTACTTTCACAATAGATCCGTTCGATGCAAAAGATTTTGATGATGCAATATCGTATGTAGCACTACCAAATGGAAATTTTGAAATAGGTGTGCACATTGCCGATGTGTCGCATTATGTAAAACCCAATACGGCTCTCGACAAAGAAGCCTATGCCAGAGGAACATCTGTATATTTGGTCGATAGGGTGGTTCCGATGTTGCCCGAACGGTTGTCAAATTTTATATGTTCATTGCGACCGGACGAGGAAAAATTGACTTTTTCTGTTGTATTTGAGTTTAACAAAAAAGCGGAAATTGTTGGGAAATGGTTGGGAAAAACAGTGATTAAATCTAATCGACGGTATGCTTATGAAGAGGTGCAGACCATCTTGGAGGGAGCCGATGGCGATTATGCTACTGAATTGCGACAAGTAAATGAAATAACCAAACAATTACGAAAAAAACGCTACGATAATGGAGCATTGTCGTTTGACCGTTCGGAAGTGAAATTTAAAATTGATGAAAACGGGAAACCGACAGGTGTCGAATTTAAAGAATCGAAAGAAGCCAATCAGTTGATAGAAGAATTGATGTTACTTGCCAATAAAACCGTAGCTGAGCAATTCTCCGCATATTTGAAAAATAAACGAAATCTAGGTGCTGTTTATCGTGTCCACGATAATCCAAATTCGGAAAAATTGAAGCAATTTGCACAGTTTATAAAGCAGTTCGATTATAAAATCAATATGAAATCACGCAAGACAATTACCTCGTCGATGAATGCGTTGCTCGAAGCTGTAAAAGGAAAAGATATTGAAGATATTATCGTTACGCTATCTATTCGTTCAATGGCAAAAGCCATTTATTCTACACAAAATATTGGACATTACGGATTGGCATTTAAAGATTATACTCATTTTACTTCGCCTATTCGTCGTTATCCCGATTTATTGGTGCATCGTGAGTTGTTTGCCTTATTGTCGAAAGGAAAATTATTTGATAGAAAAGAAGATTTGGAAAAATCGTGTAAATATTTATCTCAATGTGAGCATCGGGCTGTGAGTGCCGAACGGATGTCGATAAAGTATAAACAAGTCGAATTTATGAGCGAGCATATCGGGGAAGAATTTGACGGTATTATTTCCGGTGTTTCTCAATGGGGATTATTTATAGAACTAATCGACACAAAATCGGAAGGCTTGGTGCCGGTGCGTAGTTTAAATGATGATTTCTATGTGCTTGACGAGTCTAATTATCGTTTGGTAGGCACGCGTTATAAACGCACCTATCAATTAGGTGGTAGGGTGAAAGTGCGTATTACAAAAGCAAACATTTTGAAAAAACAACTTGATTTGGAAATCATTTCAGATGAGAATGATGACCGGCAACCGATTCGGAAAAAAATATCAAAATCGAAATATCGTAAACACCGTAAGCGTTCATAAGCTATGATTACAATTGCTATCATTATCATTACTTCGTTGGTGTCGATAACGGCATTTAACAATCCGCAGATAATGAATCGTTTTCAGTTCAATGCATATCGCATTGTAAAGAATAAAGAGTGGGACAGACTTGTTATGCACGCTTTGTTACACGGCAGTTGGATGCATCTGATTATCAATATGTTTGTGTTATATTCATTTGGAACGGCAGTGGAATATTATTTCAAGATGGTATTTGCAGGAAAAGGTGAGTTTTATTTTTTGTTGTTGTATGTAACGGCTGTTATTGTTTCCTCATTGCAGTCGTTGTATAAGCACAAAGACAATTTGTATTACAATGCGGTAGGAGCTTCGGGAGCAGTGATGGCGGTTACCTATGCAGCTATCTTTTTTGCTCCGCTGAATATGATTTATTTGTTTGGTATCATTCCTATTCCGGGAATATTATTTGGATTGTTCTATTTGATTTATTCATATCGAATGAGTAAAAAGGGGCGTGATTTTATAGCACACGATGTGCATCTGTGGGGGGCTTTATACGGATTCGTATTTCCTGTTTTGATAAATTATCGATTGATTCACATATTCCTTTCACAATTATTTGGATAATGAATTTGCAAAAAGCTGTTTTTTTAGATCGCGATGGTGTCATCAATAAAGAAATAGGACATTATGTCTTTAAAAAATCCGAGTTTGAATTTAATTCATCGGTGAGGGCATTAAAATTATTAACGGAAAAAGGTTATTTGTTAATTGTTATCAGCAATCAAGGAGGTGTTGCAAAAGAACTTTATACGGTAAAAGAGGTTGATGATTTGCATCAATGGATGAGTGATGAATTGAAAAAACAGCAAGTCGTTATAACCGATGTGTATTATTGTCCGCATCACCCTGTGAAAACAAATTGCTTGTGTCGAAAACCCAATAGTTTGTTGTTGGAAAAAGCCATTGCAAAATATGCTATTGATGTGTCATTGTCGTATTTGATAGGAGACCAAGATCGCGATGTAGAAGCTGCTGAGAGAGTGGGTGTTAAAGGTCTGAAAATAGAGCCAAATGCAGATTTAACAGAGGTTGTCAATCGTATTATAAATGGAATAT
>CAZSHT010000039.1:0-12308 GCA_964606715.1 uncultured Bacteroidales bacterium | reverse complement strand
TTATTTCTTTTTCGGTTTTTCTAATTGTGCAGAACTTGCTCGTAATTACCCAAATTTCAAAAGCTTTGTTAAAATTCTTTTTTTATTTATCTTGCAAGATACTATTTTTTTTTGCGAATAAATGATTCGCATTTTTTCACATTTTCATTTTCCCAACAGGTCATCGAGTGTTTCAATGGTTTCTTTTGGCGGTTTATGGAAAAACACGCCATTTTGTTTGCCTTTTCGCAATCCTCTGAGAAACAAATAAAAAACTCCGCCAAATCGGGCATTGTAATCATAATCAGGCAACCGGTGTTTCAGATAGCGTTGCACCGCTACGGTATAAACCAAATATTGCAAATGGTAATTGCTGTCGGTCATAGCTTGTTGTAATGCTGTCGGGTTGTAGTCCTGTATTGAATATCCCAAGAAATTGGATTTCCAATCGAGCACATAAAACTTTCCGTTGTGTTCGAACAACAAATCGATATAACCGTGCATAATACCGTTTATCTCCTCATCGGTCAATTGCACGGCATAAGCATTGCCCAATAGTTTTCGTATTTCGGCAGGTTGCCATTGCTTCATACGATAGAAAAATTCCAACTCCGAAAATCGCTGTGTCTGTGGCACTATATTCAATGAAAAAGATTGTGTTTCGGCTTGTAAATCAGCCTCTACAATATGTGCCAGCATTGTTGTAAAATAAGCTGTATCGAAATCGGAAAACGGCTTACCGTATCGCTTCAACAAACGAAGGACAACACTCTCCCATTCAGCCTGTTGCGTAAAATCTATTTCTTCCAAAATTTGGTGTAACAAATTTCCCGACAAAGCTCCTTTCGGCAATTGCGAAAAGATAAAACGGTCATAATCGTTGGCGTTTTCCGCCTGTGTATTATCGAAACTTTTTTCGTGGTATTGATGGCTGTCCAATGCCGAATAACTCGCCAATCGCCACCGCCTGTCAATAGTTTTGGTAAACGGCAAGGGTGTTGTCTCTCCCACAAACGAATCCGTTTTTGCAACATATCGCGTATGTTCGGGCACTGTAAACTCCTGTTTCAACACAATATTTTTTGCCTTTTCCAAATCCGGCGTAATAAAATGGCGATACACGCCACTCTTTCCATTATCGACCAAAACACATTTATACACCGCTCGCGTAACAGCCACATAGAGCAATCGCCTGTTTTCGTGTTCTTCGCGGTTGGCAACGCAGTCTTTCTTCGCTTCTTTTTCCAACGAAAAGACAAATGCGTTTTGTTCCGTATCGTAATATTCGGCAAATTGAATGTTGTTGTATCGGGTTCCGTTAAAATTCAAATTGAAATACGGCAATACGACAATATTGTATGCCAAGCCCTTACTACGATGCACCGTTACAATCTGCACCGCCTCTTGATCGCTCTCGATGCGTTGTTCATAGGCTTCTACTTTGCTAAATCCTTCGCGAGCTTTTTTGAACCACGACAATAATTTTTCGGGCGAATATTGATTCTCAATCATTTGACGGTTTAGTATCTCCGCCAATTGCAACAAGTTGGCATACACCCTGTCGCCGTGTGTGTTGTTTCCTGCCAATAAGTTTTTTTTCACCTCATAATGTGCCATAAAATTCAAGATAAGGCTGTAAACACCGTTTTCTTGCCAATGGCGTTTCATTTTGATGAAATACGACAATTCTCTGTCGTAATCGATTATTCGTAGTTTGTCTTTTGTAAATCCCGTAAAAACCGAATACAATGCCCGGGCAATAGTGGTCTGCGACGGTTCCAATATAGCATATAAGAAAAAATACAAATCGCGGGCTTCTTCGGTGTCGATTACCTTTTTGTCATCTACTACGACTGCCGGAATTCCTTTTTTCGACAAATGTGTTTTTATGGCTTTTGCATCGGCATTGGTTCTTACCAACACCGCAATATCGGAAGGTTTCACAGGATTTCCTTTCAATAAGCAATGAGATAGAATATGTTTTATCTCATTGCTTGCCCCGTTCATCATATCATCTTTTGTTGACTTCTCTACCGAAATAATATCAAACACAGAGGCTTCTTCGCCATTAGCATCAACGCATTGATTTTCAGAATCTTTATATGCCTCTACCGCATTATAAGTAATTTCTTTGGAACAAAAAGCATCGGCCGGTTTCCCATTGCAATGTCCATTGCCAAAGAAACTGTTCATCGCCTTTACCAACGGAATCACCGAACGGTAATTTGTATTCATCGTATAGCCTTTTTCGACCTCTTTTGACGCTTTGATATAAGTGTTTAAATCGGCTCCTCGCCAACCATAAATAGACTGTTTCGGGTCGCCTATATAAAACACCGTATTACCTGTATTTTTGCCAAATACACGATTAAATATTTCGTATTGCAAGCGGTCGGTATCCTGAAATTCATCAATAAAAACAGCCTTATATTTTTTTTGCAATTTATGCACCAAAAGATTATCTTTTTGCATTACAACTTGGTGCAAACGAGCTATCAAATCGTGAAACGACAACACCGCATTGTTGGCTTTTCGGCGTTCTACCTCAACAATCACAGCATCGGCAGCCGTATTGAGATGATACACTCGCACTTGTTTATAAAACTTTTCCAGTTCTGCCTCGGCATTCAACAATTCTTCGACAAAAGGTTTGAGAAACCCCAACTCAACAGTCTCATTTTGAGCCACTTTTCCATCGACATATTTGAATTTAAACTCATCTAAAAAAGCCGTCTTATTATCTGTATTGATATAATTTTTCAGTTTCCGTTGTTGTCCTGCTCCCTTCACTTCATCTTTGATACGGTTCCAATTTTCGACAACGGCTGTCTCATAATTATGCTGAGCCGTTTCCCATTTCTTTTGTTTGTCGTTGCCCGTTGTTAATATAGACTCCGTATCGAAATCACTCAGCATCTCAGTATCGACAAAATGATAACCATCTATTTTTTTATTCACGACCTGCCGAATCAAATCCATCGACACCCCTGCTTTGAGCACCATTTCCAACAATGGTTTTTCCAAAGTGGTAATGTGTTTTCGCCAATAATCAAACAAAGCCGTATCGATAAATTCCGCCTGATTTTCAATCACTTCTACCGAAAATAATTGTTTTGTTTCAAACGAAAATTCGGAAAGTGTGCGTTGACAAAAACTGTGAATAGTAAAAATGGCGGTTTCATCAATATCCAACAACGCATTATCCAGTATCTCATAAACGCGTTTTTCGTCCCATTTTCTAACTTGTTGACCAACAATACTCAAAATATTCTCATCAAAATCGCTTGCCTGCATTTTGGTATCATCTTCGTAGTAAACCTTAGCAATGCGGTAAGCTTCTCTGATAAATTTCCGAATTCGAATTTCCAACTCCGCTACTGCCGCATTGGTGTAGGTTACCAATAACATTTGATTCAATCCCACCCGTTTTTCCAACAAAAACCGCAACACCAAAATTCCGATAGAATATGTCTTTCCTGTTCCGGCACTTGCTTCTATCAGGTTGCTTCCGTTGAGTGGAACCGTTTTTACATCAAATTCATTGTTTTTCATTTTGATTCTCCATAAAATAAATTTGCCAAATCAAACATTCTATTGCCTTGTTTCTCTTCTGCCGAATAGAGCTTAAAGAAATCGTTGCAATCGCCTTCTCGTGTCAACAACAAGTTGATATAGGCATCGTATTCATCGTCATTCAAAATTTTACAAAATCTTGCAAATCCTTTATTTTTAGCACTCTGCTCATAATACCCCCTCGATGCTTTCGGATAAAACGGCAATATCTCTGTTTGTCCGTTTCGATACTCATTTATTGCCAACAATAAATTTTTCCCGGCTTCTTCGGCTGTCGGCAATGATAGTGAAACAACTTCGGGAGCTTGCAGATTGGCACCATTAACCCAAATAATTTTTAATTCCGGAAATGCTATCGCACACACCCATCTGTAAAACTGATATTGCACAACCGCCTTTGCCGTATCTTTCGAGAAATTAAACAACACTATTTTATCGCCATAAACGGAATGTAATTCTCCGAAAAAACGGGATTTTCCTTCCAACTCAATCTCGAATGGCAAGGATTTTTCTTCAAGACCACCTACCAAGGTATCCCACACTTGTTGTAACGGTTTCAAGTCTTTTTTCACATTCTCGACACTTACTTCCGCCATCGACTTCAACGGCAATGTTCCTTTCAATTTTGCCTCTAAAATGAAATTGTTCAGTTCACTATCGGGCAACTGCAAAAGCTTTGTTTTCAAACTAAACACATCGAGATATTCCAATGTAAACTTCTCTGTTTCATCGAGTAACACCGGTTCTTCTTCCAAATAAATTGACAATTGCTTTTGATAAAACCATTTAAACGGATTTTTGTAGAAATATATCAAATCACCCATTGTGGGCATCGAAGTATTCGTGGTTTCTTCTCCGTTTTTTGATTCGTCAAATGCTACCGCAACACTTTCGGCTTGCTCATAATCGAGATAGGAATAGAGTTTCGGATATTTTTCATCAGCATAACGATTATCGTAATTATACAACGGATGCTGAACAAACAGATGGTTTTTCAACATCGCTTCTGTCATATTGGATTTTGCCAAAATATATTCAAACAGCTCATCAATCAAAGACGACGGCGGTAATTCGGTATTGTTGCGTACCGATTTTCCGATATAACTCAAATACAATCTTTCGCGTGCCGACATTATTATTTCCAAAAACAAATAACGGTCTGCCAGTTTAGTATTTCTGTCACCCAAACGATGCTCCGCCTCTTGCAAATCGAAACTCAACGGCACCGATTGTCGCGGAAACTGATTGCGATTCAACCCCAATACGGCAACCATTTTGAACGGCAAACTACGCATCGGAATCAGAGAACTAAAAGTGATGCGACCTGTGATAAATCCTCGCGTGCGAAGATTGGCAAACAGCGAATCGAGAAAAGCTCGTGAAAAAATCTCAAACGACACCTGTTCATTCAACAATAATTCTACCGCATCGAGTTGCGACAAATGGTCTTGGATATATTTCAAATCGTTCATCGTATCGTCATCGACCAGTATCATTTTTTCGAGCAAATCATACACATATTCTCGCCATTCCACAGGAGTGTGATGATAATGGCGTTTTTTGAGCAAGGCAATAAGCGTATCGGCAAATTCTTTGAATCGTAATGCTTCATAAGCCCGTTCTCCTTCTATTGTGTCAAGAGGTTGAACACCATAAGGATACGGCATCTTTGAATTTCCATACACTTTGTCGGTATGCATCGCATACCCCAACAACATCGCTTCCAACCCATATCTCCAACTCACCAAATAAGTATCGTTGTCGATATCTCCGTCGACACCAAACCGAATATTTGATTCCCGCATAATACGACGCACCAAATCGGTATCGACAATGCCGAATTTCTGACGAATAAAAGGATAATCCAACAAAGAAACGACTTGTTCGGAAGTCAGTTCTTCTGCTTTTAACAACATCAGTTGTTTCAATGCCGACACCAAATTATCATTCACATCATAACTTCTATCGGCAATGGCATAAGGCAAGTAGCGATTTTGTATTACATTGCCAAAAACAGCCTGAATATAAGGAGCATAGAGATCAATATCGGTAGTCAACACCAGTATATCACGCGGGCTGTATCCCTTTTCGTCAATCTGTCGCATCAGATAATTATAGAGAGCTTCCACTTCCCGCAAAGGTGTATAATGAGCCGTAATCTGCAACGAATCGTCTTGGGTAATCAAATGTTCGGGTATTGTAAGTCTATTGTCGTCGTTACAATTTTCGGTAATTTCTTTTTGGATATGATGCAACAGAGTGTCGGACGATAAATGCAAGGCATCTTCTTCTTGTAAGTTGTTGAGTAAGTTATCATCGAGCAACATCCGAAACATACTTTTGCCCATACGCCCCCATTCCATCAACAAACGATTGCCGATTCTCAATTGCAGTTCCTCGGCCGATTTTCGTTCTTTGCGTTCAATCCATTTGGCAATTTTACTTGACATATCGTAATACCAAAAATCATTTGGCACAGGATTGAACAAATAATAGTGAATGTCGATATACTCTGAAAGGCTGTTGAGCAAATCAATGTGAAAACGCGTAAACACCGACAATCCAAACAAGGATACTCGCGGAAAACGGTGCTGTATCTTTGTTGCCAAAGCATCTTTTTGCTGAATGGTTTCTATCAATTGTTGTCGCATCTCCACTTTATCAAGCACGCCTTGCGGTTTCTTTTTTCGCACTTCTTGCCACAGATAGCGTTGCCATTTCTCGTGAAAAATAAATTCGTCTTTTTCGGTCAACTCCTCTATTGCCTCATCGTTATTCCACGCCTCAATATAATCGGGACGATAGACCAAATATTGATCAAATAAATCGGCCACTTTCGTTGCCAATTGCAAGCGTTTCATATCGTCATTGCCGTAATAGGCAGCTATCTCCTTAAATTTAGTTTTAAAATTTTCTTGATTCAACAATGAAAAAATAATCCATCTCAGATTTTCCGTAGCATAATAGGCATCGTCTTCTATCCCTGCCAAAGTAAATAATTTCGACAAAAATCCCGTAGGTCGTAAAAAATCGGCATTGGCAAATATGCCGTTCTTTTCTGCCAATTGCACCGACAACCAATGTGACATTCCTTTGGTTTGCACAATGAAAGTTTCTTTCTGAAACACCGACAAAGGATTGTTGGTAACTTCGGTCGACAAATAAGTTGACAATTGCTCTAAATCGTTGGATAGAAAAACTTTAATCATTTGGTGTCCTCCTCTGCTTTTTCATTCATCTGTTCTTCAATTCCCGACACTCTGTCAACTTTTCGTTTTACGGTGCGAAGCAACACTTCTTCGGTTGTCAGCACCAAAACTTTTTGTTTGGCTCGCGTAACGGCCGTATACAGCAATTCTCGCGTAAGTATCTGTTGTTGAGTATCATTGGGCAAGACAACCACAACTTTATCAAATTCAGAACCTTGACTTTTATGAATGGTCATAGCGAAAACAGTTTCCCAAGCCGATAAAAATTCCGGACGAAACGATATCACCTCACCGTCTTGACCAAAGAAATATGCCATCAAAACTTGTCGCGTTTCGTCCCAACGCACCAAACCGATATCACCATTAAACAATTGTTTGGAATAATCGTTAGCGGTAATCATCACCGGCTGATTGTGATAAAACAATGCCGGCTCGCCCAGTAAATTGTGTTTTCGCAAATAGCGTTCGACCATACGATTGTAGGCATAAACACCGTATTCGCCTTCTCGCACAGCACATAAGAGTTTTATTTTATTGAGTTTTCTCAAAGCTTCGGCTATATCTTTCTCTTCGGCATACTCTCGGAAATCAGCCAAATAATCATCTACCAACGGCGTATCATAAAGTGCCGTTTGCACACATTGTGTTTCATTTGCACAATCTTGAAAATCATTTATCAAATGTGATTTATCCAAAACACCGTCAATCACCAAACGACTAAATTTGCCGATACCCTCGTTATCATTGAAACGATAACTTCGTTTCAGCTCCACAATATGTCCCAACAAATTATTTTTATTGTCAGCCACAACATATTCTTGCGGAATGGTTGTATCTGCCGGTAAAAAACGATTGTAGAAGTCTCTATCACTATCTTTCATCGCATTGGCTTTGGGTTGTATCTTACACAAATCGCCAAAGACCGAACCGGCTTCTACCGATGCCAATTGATTTTTGTCGCCCAACAGCAACAATTGAGTCTCATCGCCCACAGCGTCAAATAATTTCGCCATCAACGCCACATCAATCATCGACGATTCATCAACGACAACGACATCATATGGCAATGGATTGTCGGCATTGTAACGAAAATACGGCGTTCCGTATTTCACGCCCAACAAACGATGAATGGTTTGAGCTTTTATGGTTTCAAAGAATGCCTGCAATGCTATTGACAAGTGTTTTTTCGCCCCTGCCAACGATTCATTAAGACGCGCCGCCGCCTTTCCCGTTGGTGCGGCAAGAGCCACTCTCAAATCATTTTTTCGGTGAAATCGCAATGCCAAGAATTTGGCTACTGTTGTTGTTTTTCCTGTTCCGGGACCTCCCGTAATGATTGTAAACCGATTAACGGCAGCATTGAGCACCGCTACCATTTGCCAATTTATTTTCAACTCGAAATCGTCATTGGTCTTTTGTGGTGGAAACAAAGCCTTCAAAAAATCCCGTTCTGTATTTATCGATTCTTTCAATGCCGTATTTTCTTCGGCATTAAGCCACCGTTTCAGCTTTTCGACAATGCGACTTTCATACAGATAATAGCGTTGCAAATAAAATTTTCCGTTTACCAACACAAAAGGCTGTAACTCCTCATCGGGATTGTCTGTTACCATTTCCTGCTTTAACAATTGCGTTGCATCCCATTTCCTGTTGGCTGTATTGTTGTATGATTTCAAATCTAGACACACATGTCCCTCTTCCAATTTTTGAGAAACGGCAAATGCTATTTCTTTTAAATCATCATCGAAATAATCGGCAAAAATCTGATGAATCGATTTCATTTTTATTCTTCCAACATTTTATTTGCCTCATCAAGACCTAAAATCTCTTGTGCTTTTTCTTCCGAAATAGAATCCACTTCTTTCAATTTACGGGCAATGGCTCGCGTGCGTTGTCCTTTCAACTCATCAATGGTATTAGATGCTTTGTTTAAATAGCCCGCTGTTTTTTCCAATAATCCCGAAAATTTCCCAAATTCCGTTTTTACCGCTTTAAGCACTTCCCATACTTCACTGGTGCGTTTCTGAATAGCCAATGTTTTGAAGCCGATTTGCAAACTGTTGAGCAAAGCCGCCAAAGTCGTCGGGCCGGTTACCGTAATGCGGTATTTTCGTTGTAATGTTTCAAATAATCCGGGGTGTCGCAAGACTTCGGCATACAAGCCTTCGGTAGGCAAAAACAAAATGGCAAAATCGGTTGTTTGCGGTGGATCGAGGTATTTTGAACTGATATCTTTGGCAAACCCTTCAACTGTTCGCAATAAATCTTTTTGAGCTTTTTCTATTTCTTCGGGGATTGCCGTTTCGTAAGCTTGCAAGAGATATTCATATTTGTCGAGCGGGAATTTTGAATCAATGGGCAACCACACCGTATTTCCATCTTTCTGTCCGGGCAATTTTACGGCATATTCCACATTGGCCTGAGAACCTCGTTTGGTAGCAACATTTACGGCATATTGATCGGGCGTAAGCATATCTTCCAAGATAGCTCCCAATTGGTATTCTCCCAACACACCGCGAGTTTTGACATTGGAAAGCACGCGTCCCAGCTTATTGATGCCGGTTTCCAGATTTTTTATCTCGCCCAAACTCTTATAGACTTGTTCCAATTGTTTGCTGACCTGCTCAAATGATTTACTCAACCGCTCTTCCAAAGTTGATTGTAATTTTTCATCTACGGTTTTTCGCATTTCTTCCAATTTATCGGTATTGTCTTTGCGAATATTGGTCAGTTGTTTTTCTATTTCCGAATGAATCGTTTTCAACAATTCAACATTTTTCTCATTTTGCAACGCCTGTTGTCTGTGAAAATCACCAAATCTCTCCGTCAAAAAATCATTCAACTGTTTTGTGTTTTTCGTAAATGCCTCTTCAAAATTTTTCAATGTGCCGGCAAGTTCTTCACGGTTTGCTTTGGCAGACTTCCCACTCTCCTCACGACTGGTGGCAAACTCTTCCCGCAGGCGTTTCTCCAAACTCTCCAACAAGGTTTTCTGTGTCAACATTTCGGCAAGAAGTTTTGCCGTTTCATCATCTTTTTCGGTCGATTGTTTTTTTAGCAACAAAACCAAAATCACACTCCCTATTGCCAAAAGAGCAAATAATAAAATCTCTGTCATAGTTACTTATTTTTTGTCTATGACAAATTTAACGAAAATGAACTAATCAACGATTATCTGCACAATGCAAATCACATAAAACTTATGAACAGAGTAAATAAACTTTCTATTTTTTTAGAAATGCACCTCCAAAGCTATTTCGGCAATACCTGTTATCGACGATTCGCCACTTTCTGTCGTTGTAGCTTGGTCATAATCAAGTAATAATTTTGATTTTTTCGTGAAACGATACGAAATACCGCCTATGATATTCCGATGTTCTATTGCGGTTACATTGGTCTTAAACGCATCATATCGTCCAAACAAAGCCAATTTGGTATGCGGTATTTTCATCTCACAAAAACCTGAATAACCGGCATGTGTATCCGACAACATATCAAGACCGCCTTGACTATTTGAACGATAATAAATCAAACTGCCACCTTGATTGCCTTCGCCCGTAAAATACTGAGCACTAAGCATAAACCACTGTGCTTCATACGACAAAAACACCATACTGAAATTCATCATCGGCGATTCGGGAATATTACCCGTTCCATAGATACCGCTGTAAGAAACCTGCAAACCGGGTAATTTCTCGCCCAACGGTCGCACCGACAAACGCATTTCCACATTTTTCTCCGCATTGTTTTCCAACGCATGATAGCCACCTCCATTATACACCCCTACGGCAAAACTGCCATAAGTCCCGGGATAAGCATGTGAAACATGGTGTGTATAATCGTTGTCCATCTTTTTGCCAAGTAAGGTTACGAAAGTTACACCAAAACCTGCCGAATTGAACAAATGCATGCGTTCTACCGGCATCGTTCCCTGCACACGATACGAATTGATATGCTCTTCGTAGTCAAGCCAAGGACGATGCACCTCACCAAATTCAAAATGACTGCCGGTAAAGAAACCAAAATCGGGCAACTGCCAAGCCATATAAAGATATTTGAGTCGCAATTCTACATTGCCTTTATCGTCGCCCTCTTTATCCACAGTCAAATCTTGCGTGATGCGTGCCGAAAGGTTTTTGGCAAACTTTGTTTTCACCGTAAGATAAGCTCGCGACAAGGAAAATTTATTTTCATTCAGAACATCGTTATACTTATAATTCAAGAACCAATGTCCGCCAATGGTTGTTTGTTTTACAAACTGTTCAACAGGTGTTTCTTTTTTGGAAACGGTTTCGTGCTGTGCCCACAAGGAAGACAAAAACAAACTGAATATCAAGAAGATATGGATTTTCTTCATATCAAATTTCGATTTTTATTTGACACAAAAAAAATCGATAAAATTCAATCGTGTGTTAACTCAATATTAATTTAAAACAAATCGAAAAAAGCACCTATTCTGCTTTTTGCAAAGTAAACCCAAATGTTGTTCCCACACCTTCGGTGCTTCGCACATGAATCGTTTGCTTGTGGGCTTCTATGATATGTTTCACAATGGATAGTCCCAAGCCGGTCCCTCCCGACTGTCGCGACCGTGCTTTATCGACACGATAAAAACGGTCGAATACATGTGGAAGATGTTCCTTTGGAATCCCAATGCCATTGTCGGAAACTTCTATCAGCATATTTTTTTCCATATCGTAACACCCTACCAACACCTCTCCGTTTTCCTTGCCGTAATTAATAGCATTGTTCAACAAATTCTCCAATGCCTCACGAATCTTTTCTTTATCGGCATACACCTTATAAGAAGCGGAACAACTGCTTTTAAAATCCAATCGAATTTGTCGTTTCCTTGCACGAATAGACAGATACTCATAGACTTCCGTCACCAACTCTTTGAAATTAAAAACCGTAAACCGCATTTCTATTTCTCCCGATTCGATAGACGAAATATGTATCAAATCTTGCACTATATTATTGAGTCGCTCCACATTGTCTATTGCCTTTTTCAAATATGAGATATTGATTTCCTCGTCGTTCAACCCTCCGTCAATGAGGGTTTCCAGATAACCTTGAATATTGAAAACAGGTGTCTTCAATTCGTGCGACACATTACCAAAAAACTCCCGTCGCAACTGTTCCAATTCTCTCAATTGCTCAATTTCCGTTTCTTTGGCTTTGGCCCATTCTTCAACCGCTTCCACCTGTTCGCCAATCACATCTTTCGACATATCCACCAACGGCTTCACTTCGTCCTTGTGCTTTCCCAGTTTGTAATCGGAAATATTTTTGTAAATGACCTTTATCTTGCGATAAATAAAATACTGCAACAAAAAATAAACCGACACATAAGTAATAACCGCCACGAACAAGGGTAACAAAAACACTAAATGTGCCAACGGCTCCACCTGCCAATCATACAAAAACAGGAATAAAAAAACCCCCAGCGTTACCAAAAAAGTAATTAAAAAAGTAAGTTGTCGCGGTGTGAGATTTTTCATTGCAAAAAAAAGTTTGTCTCACAAAGATACAGCAATTTGGCAAGAA
>CAZSHT010000038.1:0-12369 GCA_964606715.1 uncultured Bacteroidales bacterium | reverse complement strand
TTTTCTATATGTAAATCGACTTCTATTTTTTCGTGGGGATTCGATTTCTTATAAGTCTTCGGTACCTCTTTGATAGAATCTTGCTTCACGACTTCGGCATATGACTTTTCGGGAATTTGGCTTATCTCGGTCTCAAAATCACTATGAAACAGGAGATATTCTATTGTCGGAAGTTTGAAATAAGAACTTTCTTTGAATGCATTGATTTTTGTGAAACGACTTGGACGAATGCCGATTTCTTTTTCAATGACAGGATAGGGCGTTTTGAAATTTTCCAAAACAATAAATCCTTGAAACAGCAATCGTGAGATAATATTCAAGTCTTCGCGGTTGAAAAGTGTCAGTTGTATTTGGGTGTTGGGTTCCAACAAACCGCTGTCCAACAGCTGAAATCGTTCATTTGCGTTTACCGATATTTGAAACTGAACAGGATAATCGCTGTCGTTGAGCAGATATAATCCCAGTTGAGCTTGTATCACAGGGGTGCTCATCGGCACAAATGCAACCACTAAATTGATTTCGGAATGGTGTCGCTGATGTTGACGCTGTGGCTTAAATAGTTTGGTGTTTGGAACTTCTGCTGTCTTTGGTGTTGGCGGTTTGGGTGAACCGGTTTTGGAAGATTGCGACATATCGGCAAGCATCAATTCCTGTATCTTTACGGGAATCTCAAAATCATCTTCATTGAGAATGACAACAGTTTCATCATCTTGGATGTCAATGACTTCTCCGCCACCGACAGCATCAATAAATTTCACTTTGTCGCCAATTGCAAACTTCATTTCTTATTTTTTTCTGCAAAGGTATCTATTTAACGGCAGATAGATGAAGACTTTTAAGCCAATGTTGCAATGGCATCTTCAATGGCATAGACTTGTTGTCCTATTTCAACTTTCACCTCAACATCGGGAGGGAGCAGAAGATCGACACGAGACCCGAATTTGATAATACCGATTTCATCGAATTGTGAAACCGTATCACCTTCGTTAATGTAATTGACGACCCTGCGGGCTAATATGCCGGCAACTTGGCGAACTAGCAGTTGTTGTTTATCAGCTGTTTCGATGACAATACTGGCTCGTTCATTTTTGAGTGATGATTTCGGATTAAAAGCAACCATATGTTTGCCGGGATAATATTTCTTGAAAATGATTTTTCCGTCAATAGGTATCCAGTTGATATGGACATCTCTGACAGACATAAAAATGGATATTTGCAGGCGTTCGGCATTGAAAAATTCAGTGTCATGAATTTTTTCAATCGTAACAATCTTACCGTCAGCAGGCGAATATATTGTGCGGTCATCGTGGTTGCGTGGTCGCAATTGAGGAATACGAAAGAAATTAAATAAAAACATTCCTAAAGAAATGGTCAGTAAAATTACAATGCTGGCAACGACTAAGTTGTTATGAGACAAATAAATGATTGCTGTATCAACGATTAAGGCAAAAATCCAAAATTTTACAATCGACTGATATCCCTCTCTGTGAATTTTCATTTTACAAATCTACAAAAAAACACCAAATTAAAGATTATCCGATAAAAACTAAATAAAAAAAGCTGACGGGAGCGACAAACAAAAAACTGTCGAAACGGTCTAACAATCCACCATGTCCGGGGATAATATCACCACTGTCTTTGATGTGTAAACTGCGTTTGAACATCGATTCGGTAAGGTCGCCCATCGTGCCGAAAAAAACAACAATAAATGCCAATACCAACAGGTCGTTAAGATTGAGACCAACATGGATAAAGTGGCTTATGATATAGGCAGACAAGAAGGTCATCAACGCTCCACCCCAAAACCCTTCCCATGTTTTCTTGGGCGAAAGATGTGGTGCCAACAAATGTTTGCCAACAGTAATTCCAAAGAGATAGGCAAAAGTGTCGTAAGTCCAGATGAGGCCAAAAATTATAAACAATAAGGTGGGGTTATAAATAGGATGATTGGATTTTGAAAAAATAGTTTCCGACAAATAATTTTGTAATTCACTGGCATAATTAACCGTTTTGTCTATTCCCAAGTTCCAACCCGAAAACACCAAATAATTCATAAGAGCAAAAGGAAGAGCGACATAAAGAATTCCCAGCAAAGAAAATCCTATGTGATAAAATGAATGTTTATTTTGCTGAAACATTTCATAGATATAAAACAGAAAATAAAAAGGAATAAGTATTGCCAAAAAACTGCCGGGGATAATATTCATGGCATGAAGCGTCATAGAGCCGAACATAAGAATTGTGAAAAGAATGCCGGTGTAAATGTGTGGTTTGATGCCTGTTTTCTTTATGAGGGAATAAAATTCCAGTTGAATGCCTACCGAAATTAAAAGGAACAATAAAATGAAAGAAAGAGAACCTAAAAGTAAAGAGCCGATGATGATTGTCAGGAAGGCTAAACCACCTCCGGTGCGAACGATAAGATTATTTTTCATATTCTGTTTTTGTCAAATTCAAGAATTATTTCTTTGGCACGAGCTTCGTCTTGTGGCATTACATACAACTCAATAGAGCCAAAATGATACGATGAATCTTGTTTGTTCATCACATAGCTTTCAATATTATTATCGGCCAATACTTCTTTTAGCATTTCCACAATGTATAAAGTTTTATGTGTGTATACACAAACAAAATCGCTGTCCATAGCGGATAATTTTCTTACAAGTATATAAAAATGTTTTCATTGGAACGAATGGCAAGATAAATTTATACAAACAAATTTATCTTATTATCGAGAAGGAATCAATCGGTTGCCAGCAGTTTTACCAATTTTCGATATTGGGTGAAAACATTTGCCCGGGAGATGAACCCCAGATAACGACCGTTTTTTACAACCGGCAAGTTATAGTTTCCGGTAAAGAGAAATTTATTAATAATAGTTTGTGGTGTGTCTTTTGTGATTTCAATAATTTCATCTTTCTCAAACCGGAGAATGACATCTTCTGCTTTGATAGTATCCCAAAATTCCCTGTGGCACATTGTTTTTCGAATATCATCGAGAAACACCAAACCTTCAAATTGATTGTCATCATTCACAATAGGAAAAAGATTTCGTTTGCTTTGCTCAAAGGCTTTTACAATCTCGCCCAACGAATCGTGCAGTTTTATTTTTTTAAAATTTGTTTCTATCAATTTGTTTATCTCAATCATATTAATGGCCGATTGGTCTTTGTCGTGCGTTACCAACTCACCTCGTTTCGAAAGGCGGAAAGTGTAGATGGATTCTTTTGAAAACAATCGTATGGTGAAAAATGATAATGCCGACACCAACATCAGAGGAACAAATAGAGTATAATTACCGGTTATTTCGGCAATGAGAAAGATAGCTGTCAAAGGTGCGTGCAAAATGCCCGAAATCGATGCTGCCATACCTACCAAAGTAAAGACGATGGGATTGAGGTTGGTATGTAAATAATAATTTGAAAACAATGCAAAGACGGTTCCTACATTGGCACCTATGAACAGGGCGGGAGCAAAATCACCTCCGATGCCACCTGCAACGAAAGTCAGAGAAGTGGCAATGGCTTTTGCCAAGATGATACCGATAAAAACAAGAAAAAACAAAACATCGTAATGGCTTGAAGGTGATAGGAAGGCATGCTTGAAAATAAAATTATATTGGTTGTGCAAGAGATGATTGATGACTGTAAATCCTTCACCGTAGATAGAAGGAAACAAAAAGACAAAACCACCTAAAAGAATACCCCCTATCAACAATTTGTTGATGCGAGACGGTATTTTTTCTTCAAAAAATTGGTGCACATAAACATAGGTTTTGAAATAATATAGGGAAATAAAACCACTAATAATACCAAGCAACAAAAACCAAGGAATATCGTGAAACGGAAATCTGTAAACGACCGATACCGAATAGATGACATCTTTTCCCAACAGAAAATACGAGGTAATGGTGGCCGATGATGATGCCAACAACAGGGGTATCAATGATCGAAACTTCAAATCGAGCATCAAAATTTCTATAACGAACACAATGCCTGTGATAGGAGCTTTGAAAATAGCCGCAATGGCGGCGGCGGCTCCGGCACCTAAAAGCAACACCCTGTCTTTGTATTTTAGCCTGAAAAAGCTTGCCACATTAGAACCTAACGCAGACCCCGTAGCAGCAGCAGGACCTTCTACTCCGGCAGAACCGCCAAAACCAATTGTCAGTGCACTGGCAACAATAGAGGCATACATGTTGGAAGGTTTTAGCCGGGCAGCGTTTCGTGAGATGGAATACAACACATTGGGAACACCATGGTTAAGCCAACGCTTAAGAATAAATTTCAAAAATAATACTGTTAGTATAATCCCAATAATCGGTAAAACAACATAAGCCAATTGAGCATATTGTCCGTATTCTTTGAAAATACCGATGGTGAGTAAATGCCGAATGTCATGCACAAGGGTTTTGAATAGAAATGCGGCAAATGCCGACAATATCCCGATGATGACACTAAGTATGGATACAAAATAATCTTTCGACAAGTGTTTGACTCGCCAAATATGAAATCGCACATAATATGTTGAAAGAGACGATGCCATAAAAACCTTATTCGAAAAATTTGGTGCAAAAGTATAGAAAGAAAAACAAGAAAAATCAGTTCATTAACATAAAAAAATAAATTCGTTATGCATTGGTATAAGTATGGACACTATTGGCTGCCGAAGGAAGATAATTGACGCCGAACCAGCAAATTAACAAGGCTACAAATGCTAATGCCAAAATCCAAAATGCCAATGCCGGTTTTTTTGAAAAATGTAACCGCAGGTGGATATAAATAAGATAAAACAACCATGTGATAAATGCCCATGTTTCTTTGGGATCCCAAGTCCAATAATGTCCCCAAGCTTCTTTTGCCCACAAAGCACCGAACAACAACCCGAAAGTGAGTAGCGAGAACCCCATGTATACAACATTATCGGCCGTAACGGAAACAGATTCGGTTTCTGTGTTTTGTCTCAGCGCCCAAAGACCTTTCAATCCGATAATAGCCGAAACCGCTAAAACGGCATACGCCAGAATATATACAATGACATGTGGAACAAACCAATAGCTTTGTAGTGCCGGCATCAATGTTTTTGAAAAGTTCTCAGGTGAGAAATAATTGATAACCATAAACAAGATAGCCATGAAAAAAGAATATCCGATGAGCCATTTATATTTCCATCGAATATAAAAGACAACCCCCAAAACACTTAAAAAGAAAGTGTACCACAATCGAGTTTCGCCCAAAGTGCGAAGAGGAGCTCTGTCGAGAAATACCCATAAATTAGCAATATAGGCAGTAAATAAGCCGATGCCGGCTATCAAGATATATAACCCTGCAGTTTGGATACGCTTGTTTTCGGCAAAATAAAAAAACACCAAGCCCATGAGCCACAGGACAAAGGTTATCATTGCAGTATAATCAAATTCGAGTAGCATAAATAAGGTTATTTAAATTTACCAAACCATAACAACAACATGGCTCCGGCCAACAACATAAAAATACCGATATAAACAGGGATAAGCCAAGGATCGTGCACCAATTCCAAAACACTGTAGGACGACCATCGACCTTTGGTTTGTTCGTAGTCAAATTGATAAATATCCCAACCGGCATAATGAAACGGGTGGTTGACACTAACCAAGGTATGTAACGGTGGTTTGTGATTGTCGAGAATGGTGATTTTTGATTGGTATTGTTTTACTTCGGCAGGCAACAGAGCAAGACCTTCTTTCATATTGAGACTCAGCAAGTTTCCTTTCTTTTCCATTTCGGGTGCTGCTATCCATTGCCGTATATGACGAGTGTCTTTTTTTATATCTAACAAGATGCTGTGTACGGCCCCTATTTCCGATGAAGGTTGATATTCCGAACCGTTCAATACGGATTTGTCATAGATTTTCATTACAGTAATGTTCCACCCGTTGAAATGCAAGGTGTCGCCTTCTTTGTAAGACGAAAATTCTGTGATTAATTCTTTTGTAGAGGGATTGACAAATGCCAATGTAGGTTGGTATTCTTTCAGCAGAAAACTGTCTAAACGAACAGAAAAAGAAAGCGGAACGATGCCGTTGGTTTTAGTATTCAGTCCTAAATGATTGGCTTGTTCGGTTGTTACAACCAATTTTATGCGTTGCAAATCGCCGGTTCCCAAAGAGGCTGCTGCAATGACAATCCAAATTCCCAAATGATTCAACAAAAAGGCGATATTGCGAATGTTTTTGAGGTGGTGAAAGCGTTTTAAGATGGTGAATCCCAAAACCGTCATCATCAGAATGGAAACAAACAAAAAATACCAAGTTCGGGCAATGTGAGAAAGTCCGAGATTTTGTTCCCAAGAGGCCGGGTTGGGATTGTCTTGCATAAAAGAGCCCATAGCAATAACCAAAACTGTATAAATAGTGATGGAGGCTATGGTAAGTGGAATGCTCGACAGTTTTTCAACGATTTTCTTCCCTAAAAGCAGTTTTGCCAAAAGGGGATAAAAGAAAAACAATAAGATAAGTGCTAAATTATACGGAAATGCGGGTATCTCAACAGGAGCACCGTGCATGATGAGCTCAACGACTATTCCCAATGCCAAGACAAGGAAAGTTATCAAAAAGGCTTCGCGAAATGATTTTGGATTTGATGATGCCGACATTAAAAAAATAAGCTTATAAAAAAGCCTTTCCTCTTTTCAGGGAAAGACTTTTTAGTATTAACAAATAAATAATTCTTTTGTTTATTTCTATTCGTTTTCAACCGATTTAAGAGCATCGTCGAAAACAGCTTTGTCGTCTATTTCGTTTTCTTGTTCTTCCAAACGAACTTTCAACCCTTCTTTTACGGCAAATTCGGCTTCTTCGTCACCCATTTCTTCCCATCCGGTAATCATTGCTTTAATGCTGGATAATGGTTTATATCCGGTTGTTGTGAGGTAGATATGTCCGATGACAAATGCCAATAGCAAGAAGGCTCCTAAAACATGGGCATTGGCAAGCATTTCAAAATTGGTAATGCCCCAAGCATCGTGAAACAAATAGGCCAACCCGCTAAACAACATAAACGGTATAATAACCACTACCAATCCTAAATAAGTAACGCGTTGCAACGGATTGAATTTGGTGTATTTTGTTTTGTGAGTAGGGTGTTCTTCGCCTTTGAAGATACCTCCCATATAATACTGTATTTGTTGTTTCATAAAACGCATCGACGGAACAAACGGATTGAATTGTTTCCATTCTCCCGTAACAAATCCCCAAAACCATGTTAAAAGGGTTAATCCGATGAGAGCCCATGCGGCATTAATATGGATAACCGTAGCGGCTTCGTAACCCATCACTTGATAACTGCCGTGAACTTCAAACCCTGTGAGAGCCAACAACAGAATCAAACCGGCTTGTGTCCAATGCCAAAATCGTTCGTATTTTGCGTAGATATATACTTTTTTCATTTTTCAGTTTTTTTTAATGATTAATTATTTTTTTGACCTTTCATGCGTAAAGCACCGTGAACAAGTACTCCGAACAATGCACCTAATATTGCCAATATGCCAAACCAGTCGATTAATGAATTGTGATCGCGACCGGGCATATAGAATCCGGTTAAGTTTTGTAATCTGCCGTTAGGACTATGGCATTCTTCACAACTGAGAGCCTCTTCGGCAGGAGCTACTTCGTGGTTGAGAGGCCAGTATGATTTTGTTTGTATAAAACCATAGTGTCCGCTGTATTTTTTACCCAAATATCCCATTCCTTTGGTTGCTGATGAATCCCAGTTGAAATCGTTCCAATATCCGCCACTACCTTTTGGACCAACCAATTTCGGATTAATCAAGGTGTGAGATTCCGTATCGTATATTTGGTCGCCACGCATTGTTTTTACAGGATATATTTTTGACGGGTGTTTCGAATCCATCGGATTCAGGTTGTCACTATAAGAACCCATCAACGAATCCAAAATAACAGTATCGGTTTTAATTGGATCTTCCAAGAAATGATGGTCGGTATAACCGTTATACCACATATAATCAGGTTTTGCATTTTTCACCAAAATGGCGGCTGCATGGCGTGAGTCATATTCATAAATAACAGAGTCGCCTGTTATGTTATGCATATAGCTGGCATCACCGATATAATTTAAGATGGAGTCTTTATGAATTTCTTTTTCGTAATGCAATATTCCTCCCGATGGTGTGTTCATTTTTGCAGAGTCCAATCGTCCGGCATCGCCCCATGACCAATACATTTTAGTAGGATAACCCTTGGCATAAGTGGGGATATGGCAAGTTTGACAAGCAACTTGTTTGTAGTGGCGGTTCAAAATTTTGTTTTTGTGAGGTTTGTCGGTGTGGCATTCCGTACAATTGAAGCTATTGCTTGGTGATGCCGACATCATAGCCAAGTTGCCGGGAATATTATGTTCTTTTGTTTTGTGACAATCGATACATTGAAGACCGGGACCGTCGCCTTTCGAGGCCATATGAACATCAATATCTCGTGTGCATTCATTTTGGGCCATCTCCAAATCGCCATGTTTCACATTGTTGCCACCGCCACCAAAATAATGACAACTTCCGCAATTGTGATTTTGGGGCAAACCTACATGCAAGGCAATGTTGGAAAGGTCTGTACTTGGAGGAGGATACCCAAATCCTGCTTGTGAAGGATCGCTACATACATTTGCTTTATGGTAAGTTCCTGTTTTATCGTGACATACGATACAATCCATGTTTTCGGTCTTGCTCAAATCGAAATCTTTGTCGTTGAAGCCATATCCGGCATGGCACATTGTACACAATTTTTCGTTGGAAGCACTACCGATACAAAAATTATTTAAGATATTCTTTTTCCCCAATTGCACATGTCCTCTTCCCGGAATGGTGTCGTCTTTCAACCATTTCCAATGTTCGTTCATCATAAGTTGTTTGTCCACATTATTGTGACATTTTAAACATGCTTTTGTGACATCTTGCGGAGTTGCAAATTCTTGTTGCAATTCAACAAATTTGCTGTGGTCAACCGGAATATTTTCTTTTTCCAATTTAATTTGATCGGCTACCGGTGCGTTTTTGTTAATATCTTTATGTGTGGAAACAATCCAAAACACAATCACGATAGGTGTTAGAATTAGGATTAAAAATTTCAAGAGATTTTTCATGTGGCAAATAGTTTTATGAAATAAATTAATTTTTCTCAAAGATAATGGCTGTAGGACTGGGTGTTTATGTTTTAGGACATAGCTGTTGTCTGTTTAATATCATTGTTGAAAAACAGATAATAGAGAAAGCCTTATCTTTAAAAAATAATGTCTGCAAAAAAATCGTATTTTTGTAAATGCTTAATCAAAACAATCGTTTTCCGAATTCGTTTAGAAAGACAACGCAAGATAAAAAATGAAACAAGAATCCCATTCCGAAAAAGAAATAATTCAAGATATTACCGGTCAGGAATACGAACATGGTTTTGTGTCCGATATTGATGAAGATATTATTCCCATAGGTCTTAATGAAGAGGTTGTCAGGCTTATCTCAAAAAAGAAAAATGAACCCGAATGGATGCTCAATTTCCGGCTGAATGCGTTTCGCCAATGGCAAACGATGGAATATAAAAATTGGGCACATCTGAATATTCCGCCTATTGATTTCCAGAGTATCAGCTATTATGCTGCTCCGCAGAAGAAACCCAAATACAACAGCTTAGATGAGGTTGATCCGGAATTGCTGGAAACATTCAACAAATTAGGTGTTCCGTTAAATGAGCAAGCTCATTTGGCAGGTGTCGCTGTCGATGCGATTGTCGATAGTGTGTCGGTGAAAACAACTTTTCAGGAAACCTTGTTGGAACGCGGTATAATCTTCTGTCCTATCAGTGAAGCCATTAGCGATCATCCCGATTTGGTGAAAAAATATCTGGGTTCGGTGGTGCCTGTTTCCGACAATTATTTTGCAGCTCTCAATGCAGCGGTTTTCAGTGATGGTTCGTTTGTGTATATCCCGAAAGGGGTACGCTGTCCTATGGAGTTGTCGAGTTATTTTCGAATCAATGCAGCCAATACCGGACAATTTGAACGCACCCTCATCATTGCCGAAGACGAAAGTTTTGTGAGTTATCTCGAAGGTTGCACAGCACCACAACGCGATGAAAATCAGCTACATGCCGCTGTTGTGGAAATCATTATCGGCAACGATGCCGAAGTAAAATATTCTACCGTACAAAATTGGTATCCGGGCGACAAAGACGGCAAAGGCGGTATCTATAATTTTGTAACCAAACGCGGATTGTGTAAAGGACACCGTTCTCGTCTTATCTGGACACAGGTGGAAACCGGTTCGGCAATCACATGGAAATATCCAAGCACAATTCTCAAAGGCGATGACTCATTTAGTGAGTTTTATTCCGTTGCCGTTACCAATAACTACCAACAAGCCGATACAGGAACCAAGATGGTACATCTCGGAAAAAATACCCGTAGTCGCATTATCTCAAAAGGTATTTCGGCAGGTCATAGCGAAAATAGCTATCGCGGATTGGTAAAAATAGGGAAGAATGCTACAAATGCCCGCAACTATACCCAATGTGATTCGTTATTGTTGAGCGACACTTCGGGAGCACATACCTTTCCTTATATTGATGTGAACAACAAAACAGCTGTTGTCGAACACGAGGCCACAACCTCAAAAATCGGCGAAGACCAAATTTTTTATTGCAACCAACGAGGTATCAATACAGAAGATGCTATTGGTCTCATCGTTAACGGCTACACCAAAGAAGTGATAAAGCATTTGCCTATGGAATTTGCTGTGGAAGCACAAAAATTATTGGAAATCACCCTCGAAGGAAGTGTGGGATAAAAATAAGAGTCTTTATGAAAATTATTCTGTCTCCTGCAAAACGACTGAATTTCTCGGCACCACAACCGTATGAGGATTATTCCAACCCCTTGTTTCTCACACACGCTTCGGAAATAATATCACAACTTCGCAATTATTCTGTAAATGAATTGAAGACATTGATGAATATCAGTCCGGCTTTGGCACAACAAAATTTTGAACGCCACCGGATATGGACAAAGACACATACACCCCAAAACAGTCGTCCGGCAATTTTGGCTTATCGTGGAGCTGTTTACGAAGCAATGAAAGCCTATGAAATGCAAAAAAAACATTATCTTCGGTTACAAGATTTTGTGCGTATCATTTCAGGTGCTTACGGATTGTTGCGGCCGCTTGATTTGATTCAACCATATCGTTTGGAAATGAAAACACCATTGAAAGTTGCAGGTGCAAAAAATCTATATGCTTATTGGAAAACTCTGTTGACCGACACTTTGAAGGCTGAATTAAAAGCAGACACAACCCCTGTTTTAATTAACTTGGCATCGCAAGAATATGCCAAAGCTATAGATTTTAAAGCATTGGAGACGCCGGTGATAACGCCTGTTTTCAAAGAAGGCAAGGGCAATCGATACAGCGTTGTTGCTATCTATGCCAAGCAAGCTCGCGGATTGATGACGCGGTTTATTGTAGAAAACAATTTGCAACACCAAGAAGATATTAAGGCTTTCGACGAAGCCGGTTATTATTTTAATTCTAATCTTTCTTCCGAGACGGAATATGTTTTTACACGAAATTGATTTAAAAAATGATTTTTTTTCCGAATGCCAAAATAAATATTGGTTTGCACATCACAGGCAAACGCCCCGATGGTTTCCATAATCTCGAAACAGTGTTTTATCCTGTCAAAGGTCTGACCGATATATTGGAATTTTTACCAAGTCAAACGGAACAAGAACAATGGTCGTTTTCGGGATTTCCTATTGATGTACCCAAAGAAAAGAACTTGATTTATACGGTTTATCGTTATTTTCGCAAACATTACGACATTCCGTTGCTCGATGTACATTTGCACAAAACGATTCCTATGGGAGCAGGATTGGGTGGTGGTTCGTCCGATGCGGCATTTTTCATAACAGGACTTAACGATTTTTTCGGATTATCGCTTTCCAAAGAAACAATGAAGGAAATAGCCGGAAGGTTTGGCAGTGATTGTCCATTCTTCATAGACAACACACCTTCTTTTGCTGAAGGAAAAGGCGAAAAGCTACACTCTTTGGATATTGACTTTTCGAATTATTTTTTGGTAATTGTAAAACCCGGCAATATTCATATCAACACAGCTTCTGCCTATGCTTCGCTATCTCATTTCAGTCTGTCGCAGAAAGCAGATTTTCTTGCAAATACCTCAACGATATTGCAGTTGCCGTGGTTCAAAAATGATTTTGAGCCGTTTGCTTTTTCGCGATATACGGTATTACACAATCTGAAACAAACAATGAGCGATTTAGGTGCCGTGGCAACACAAATGACCGGTAGCGGTTCGGCCATATACGGTTTATT
>CAZSHT010000037.1:0-12420 GCA_964606715.1 uncultured Bacteroidales bacterium | reverse complement strand
CCTAATTCCTTTTCACATACCTTAACATTTTTAAAAAGTAATTCACTTTTGAGGGCTGTATCTTTGTCCTCACAAGAAATTGAAAAAAAATAATATAATGGAAACAATAGAAAATCAATCATTCGACATTCAAGCATTAAATGCGAAGATACAGCAAGAGAGTGCTTTTATAGACCTCATCAATATGGAGGTCAACAAAGTGATTGTTGGACAAAAACACTTGATGGAAAGTCTGCTTATTGGATTGTTGGCAAACGGACATATCCTGTTGGAGGGGGTTCCGGGATTGGCAAAAACATTGGCTATAAACACTTTGGCGAAAACCATAAATGCCAAATTTAACCGTATTCAGTTTACACCGGACTTGTTGCCGGCCGACCTTTTGGGTACGCAGATATACAGTCAGAAGAAAGAAGAATTTTTGGTGAAAAAAGGTCCTATCTTCACCAATTTTCTTTTGGCTGATGAGATTAATCGTTCGCCGGCGAAAGTGCAAAGTGCTTTGCTTGAGGCAATGCAAGAGCGACAAATTACGATTGGAGAAGAAACTTATAAATTGGAAGAGCCATTTTTGGTAATGGCTACACAAAATCCAATAGAACAAGAAGGAACTTATCCGTTGCCGGAAGCACAAGTCGACAGATTTATGTTGAAAGTCGTTATCAACTACCCTTCCAAATCCGATGAGCAAATCATTATTCGCGAAAATCTAAAAAAAGAATTTCCTCAAGCCTCGGCTGTGGTAAAAACAGAAGATATCATTCGGGCACGCGAAGTTGTCAAAGAAATTTATCTCGACGAAAAAATAGAAAAATACATTATCGATTTGGTATTTGCAACACGCTTCCCCGAAGAATATGATTTGGCTCAATACAAAGATATGATAGCCTATGGAGCCTCACCTCGTGCAAGTATCAGTTTGGCACAAGCTGCCAAAGCGTATGCTTTCATCAAACGCCGTGGTTATGTGGTTCCCGAAGATATTCGTATCATCATTCACGATGTGTTGCGACACCGTATCGGATTGACCTATGAAGCCGAAGCCGAAAATATAGACACCACCGACATCATCAATGCGATTCTCAACAAGGTAGATGTGCCGTAGAAAGATAGAAGCAAATCTAAATTTAATGGTGGAAATGGAAACGACAAGCACAACAAATACCTCTCAGATTCTTAAAAAGGTTCGCAAGATAGAAATAAAAACCCGCGGACTGTCCAATCAGATTTTTGCGGGCGAATATCACAGTGCGTTCAAAGGTCGCGGAATGTCGTTTGCCGAAGTACGGGAATATCAATATGGTGATGACATTCGCAATATCGACTGGAATGTTACGGCTCGATTCAACAAGCCGTTTATAAAAGTTTTTGAAGAAGAGCGGGAGCTGACCGTAATGTTACTCATCGATGTCAGTCGTTCGGAAGTCTTTGGAACCAATCGGCAAATGAAAGCCGAATTAATTACGGAATTGGCAGCGGTATTGTCATTTTCGGCAATCCAAAATAATGATAAGGTAGGTGTTATTTTTTTTAGTGATACCATCGAAAAATTTATTGTTCCAAAGAAAGGCAAAAAACATATTTTGCGTATTATCCGTGAATTGATTGATTTTAAAAGTTCGCAAACAGGAACCGACATAGCTTTGGCGTTGAAGTATCTGACCAACTCCATAAAAAAGCGAAGCACAACTTTTGTCTTATCCGATTTTTTGGATTCGGGATTTGAAAAAACTTTGCGAATTGCCAACAACAAGCACGATATCATAGCTTTGCAGATAGCCGACCGGCGAGAGTTCGAATTGCCTGATATTGGCTTGGTGAAACTCTATGATCCGGAGCAAAAGACATTTCAATGGGTTGATACCGGCAATAATGCAACGCGTGAAGCTTATCGAAAATGGCGTTTGCAACACCAAGCAATGTTATCCGATAATTTTATACGAACCGGAGTGGATAATGCCATTCTTTATACAGGGGAAGATTATGTGAAAACATTGAAAAGTTTATTCAAGAAACGCTCAAAATTTTAAATTGAATGAAGGATTTTATTCAAGATATTTTGTTTAATATCAGGACATTGACAATGGTTGTGTTGTCCTCTGTGCCGATGTTATTGTCAGCACAAGAAAGTTCTATTGTTACTTCTATCGACAGCAATCACATTGTAATAGGTGATCCGGTGCATCTGACTATTAATATCACAAAACCACTGCACACACATTCTGTCTTGCCTGTCGTAACTGATAGTATTACGCCGGCAATAGGCGTGATTGAACAGGCAGACCAATGGGATACCGTTAAGAAGACGAACGCTACGGTGTCTCTCAAAAAGACGGTGATTATCAGTGCTTACGACAGTGGACAGGTGGTGATTCCGCAATTGCCTCTTATTATCCGGCACAACGATACGCTTGCCGATACGCTTTACAGTGATTCGTTACTTTTGTCGGTGAGATTGTTGCCTGTCGATACGGTTCACCCCAAACTTGCCGACATAAAACCGCCTCTCGATACACCGTTCAATTTTGCAGAGTTTAAAGCATTGTATCTTCCAAAAATTTTAATCGGACTTGGCATCTTGTTGTTGCTCTATATCGCTTATCGTTTTTGGAAGAAATACCGTCGCAAAGAAGAAGTAACCGTTCGCAAACAAAAACCTGTGGTGAAGCCATCAGAAGCTCATCTATTGGCATTGAAAGCTTTAGATGAATTGAAAGAGAAGAAATTGTGGCAACACGATAAAGTGAAAGAATATTATACCCTGTTGGTTGATATTTTACGGGAATATCTTGAAAATCGCTACAGGATTTCGGTAATGGAAAAAACTTCCGATGAAATATTGGAAATTTTATCCTCGGTTGTCGATTCGGAAGAGGCTGTAGAATTGCTTCGTAAAATGTTGCCTGTGAGTGATTTGGTGAAATTTGCCAAATATGTTCCTTTGCCCGATGAAAATGAACAAAGCCTGCAAACAGTTTACGATTTTGTAGAAAAGACACGATGGAAAGAGACCGAAAAGCAATCGGCCGAAAATAGTTCGACAACAGTTGAGGTGCCGACAGAAAATGTTGAAAATAATGAAGAAGAAGCTGATAATAAAGAAATGAAAAACGAAAAATAGATGATGAGTTTTTTAGATTATACATATGCTGATAAATGGGTGTTGTGGTTTTTACTTGTCATTCCCTTGTTGACAGTGTGGTATATCTATCGGCAACACCGCTTGCATCCGGCGTTGCAAATTTCCACGACAACACCGTTTGCCAAACTTCGTCCTTCTTTTAAAGTGTGGTTTCGCCACAGTTTGTTTGTGCTCAGAATGTTAGCCATTGCTTTGTTGATTGTCGTATTGGCTCGTCCGCAAAGTTCCAACTCGTGGCATAATGTGACGACCAAAGGTATTGATATTATGATGGCAATGGATGTTTCGGGAAGTATGTTGGCACAAGATTTTTCACCCAATCGTTTGGAAGCTGCCAAGCAAGTGGCTACTCGTTTTATCAACGGACGCCCCAACGATCGTATTGGGTTGGTGGTGTTTAGTGGTGAGAGTTTCACACAATGTCCGCTTACAACCGACCACGCTGCTCTTATCAATTTGATGAAAGACATTAAAAGTGGAATGATAGAAGACGGAACCGCCATTGGAGAAGGTCTGGCAACAAGCGTAGCAAGGCTCAAAGACAGCAAAGCCATCAGCAAAGTGATAATTTTGCTGACCGATGGTGTAAATAACAGTGGTTCTATAGATCCGTTTACGGCTGCCGAAATTGCCAAAACTTTTGGAATCCGTGTTTATACCATTGGTGTAGGCACTTATGGAATGGCACCTTATCCTGTGCAAACGCCGTTTGGCACACAGTTGCAAGATATGAAGGTGGAAATTGATGAAGGGTTATTGAAAAAAATTGCCGATATGACCGATGGTCTTTATTTTCGTGCCAATAATAAGAAAAAATTGGAAGCCATTTATCAAAAAATTGATAAGCTGGAAAAATCAAAAATCAGCGTAAAAGAATACCATAAAAAAGATGACCGTTATCTTTATCTTGGATTAATAGCCTTGCTTGCCTTGTTTTTTGAAGGATTGTTGCGATACACTTATTTGAAAAACACGCCATAAAACGAAATTGATTATGTTTAAATTTGAATATATCTATATCCTTTATGTAGCCATAGCACTCATTGTGCCGGGGTTTATCGTTTGGATAATATATCGTCGCCGGAAAATTCATTTACTGGAAAAAATGGGCGATATTGATATTGTCAATCGTTTGTCGCCACACATCTCCAAATCGAGAGAAGTATGGAAATTCATTTTATTCTTTTTGGCATTTTTGTTTATAGCTGTCGGCATAGCAGGACCTAAGTTGGGTTCTAAGTTGGTAACGGTAAAACGAAAAGGCATTGAATTGGTCATTGCTTTAGATGTTTCCAACAGTATGTTGGCAGAAGATATAAAACCCAACCGCCTGATATTTGCCAAACGCGCTATAGAACAATTGGTAGATCGTTTGCAAAACGACAAGTTAGGGTTGATAGTGTTTGCCGGCGATGCTTATACACAATTGCCGATTACGACCGATTATGTATCGGCAAAAATGTTTCTTCAAACAATCTCTCCGAAAAGTGTTCCCGTGCAAGGAACTAACCTTACCAAAGCGTTGGAACACGCAATGAACTCATTTACACCGGATAATGATATCTCAAAAGCCATTATCTTGATTACTGACGGAGAAACTCACGAAGAACAAGCCTTGGAAACGGCAAAAGCCATTGCTCAAAAAGGAATTCGTATCTACACTATCGGAATAGGTTCTCCGCAGGGTGTCCCTATTCCGATATACCACGGCAAGCGAAGAGATTTTCGACACGACCAAAACGGTAATATCATTTTATCGAAACTCAACGAATCTATTTTAATGCAGATAGCTGCTGCAAGTAATGGCACCTATGTGCGAGCTACACAAAGCAATATGGGGTTGAGAATGATTTATGAAAAACTCAATTCGTTGCAAAAAAAAGAGCTGAAATCCCATATCTATGCCGATTATGAAAATTATTTTCAACCCTTTGTTGCTATTGGCTTATTTTTGTTATTGATAGAGTTGTTGTTATCTTATCGAAAGAGCAAATGGTCAGATGTATTTCAATTAAAAAAGATGAAATTGTAAAACAGCTATGAGGAAACAAGTCATTTTGTTCGGCATATTGATATTTGCAATGCAATGGGGCTTTGCACAAAAAGAACGCTCTCATATTCGCAAGGGCAATAAATTATATACAGCTCAAAAATATACCGATGCCGATGTGGAATATCGCAAAGCGTTGGAAGAAAAAAATCAATCTTTCGAAGCACAATATAATTTGGGCGATGCCCTATATAAAGAAAAAAAATACGATGCTGCAATCAACCAATATGGAGCGTTGCTCGACAAAGCTCCCAATAAAAAAATATTATCCGGATTGTATCACAATATCGGAAATGCTTATTTGAATTTGTATCGGCAAAATCAGGGTGTTCCCGATACTAATCATTTATTGGACAAAAGTATAGAAGCTTATCGTCGTTCGTTAAAAGCAAATCCGAATGATAATGATACGAAAAAAAATATGTCGTATGCTTTGCGATTGAGACAGCAACAGAAAAAGCAACAGCAACAAAACAAGCAGAACAAAAAACAAAATAAAAAGAACAACCAAAAACAAAAAAATCAGCAAAAAAAACAAAATCAAAATAAAAATAAGAAAAAGCAAGACAACAAAAAACAACAACAAAATAAGCAGAAACAACAACAGCAAAAGACAAAACCGCAACAACAAAAAATATCGAAGAAAGATGCAGAACGCATTTTGAATGCTCTAAAAAATAATGAAGCTAAATTGCAAAAGAAATTGAAAAAACAAAAAGCAAGTTCGGTAAAAGTAAAAGACGAGAAAGATTGGTAAATACTATGACACACAAAACAACTATAAAACGATTGGTATTCTTTGGCATTCTATTGAGTTTGTTGATGGGAATAACACTATCCTTGAAAGCTCAAAAGGTGTCGTTCAAAGCAAGTGCACCACAAGTCGTTCAGCAAGGTGAACAATTTGAATTGCGATATACTGTCAATCAATCGTGTAAGAATTTCAGATATCCGCAGTATAACGGCTTTACACTTCTTGGTGGTCCTATGACTTCGAACAGTAGCAGTGTGCAGATTATCAACGGAAAAGTAAGCCGAAAAGAAACACATTCTTATGTTCTTTATTTACAGGCAAATAATCCGGGGAAATACACTCTTCCGGCGGCTGTTGTGACGGTAAAAGGCAAAACTTATAAATCCAATACTGTATCGATAGAGGTGGTAAAAGGTAACGGGACTTCTTCTTCTCAACGAAGCCAAACTGCCGGAACGCAATCGGAAACGGTGAAGAATGCTCCTAATAAAGATTTGTTTGTGCGTGTGCTTACCAACAAAAAAACAGTGTTTCAAGGGGAACAACTTATTGCTACCATAAAAATTTATACCCGCATTGGTATTTCCGGATTTGATGATATGAAGTTTCCCGATTTCAAAGGATTCTGGCAAGACGAAATAAAAACACCCGACCAAATACAACTGCATCGTGAAAATGTAAATGGAAAAATATATAATGTGGGCATTTTGAAAAAACTGATTCTCACACCACAGCATTCGGGAAAACTGACCATAGAACCTATCGACTTGGTATGTGTCGTGCAACAACGCACTCGCCAACGCGACTTTTTTGGGTTTCCTGTTTATCGAAAAGGAAAAATGGAAATCAAAAGTCCTCGTGTAACCATTCGTGTGAAATCATTGCCACCGTTGTCGCAAAACAATGACTCCAATTTTACGGGTGCTGTTGGTGATTTCAAGTTGAAATCGACCATTAGCCAAACCGATATAAAAGAAAACAATCCGATTACGCTGAAAGTTACCATTCAAGGTGCCGGCAATCTGTCACTCATCGATAACCCTGCCGTAAATATGCCCCCTGATTTTGAATCGTATGACCCGAAAGAATCAGACCATATCACTAAAACAGAACGGGGAACAAGCGGGAGAAAAACTTGGGAATATTTGGTTATTCCTCGTCACGCCGGTAGTTTTACGATTCCGCCCGTTACTTTTACTTATTTCGATCTTAAAACAAAACGCTACAAAACCCTTTCGTCAAAATCTTTTGATATTACCGTAAAAAAAGGTGATGGAAACAACAATCAAATTGTAACCTCGGCTTTCTCCAAAGAAAATGTAAAATATATCGGAAAAGATATTCATTATCTGAAACCCCGTATTGCTCATCTCATCAAAAAAAATGAACATTTCTTTGGCTCTTGGGCATTTTACCTTACCTATCCTATTGGGTTACTGGTGTTTATTGTTATTGTTTTGTGGCGAAAGAAGCAAATAAAAGAGATGGCCAATAAGGCAAAGATGCGTAATAGAAAAGCATTGATGGCTGCAAAGAAACGCTTGAAAAAAGCAAGTGTTTTTATGAAAGAAAATAATAAATCGGCATTTTTTGAAGAAATCAGTAGAGCCTTGTGGTTATTGTTGGCAGATAAACTGAATATTGATTTGGCAGACCTCACCAAAGACATTGCAATAGAACGACTTTCTCAAAAAAATATAGACCAAGAACTTATCGACTCATATTTTACCTTTTTAGAAAGCATCGATTTTCTACGGTTTGCCAATCAAACGAATACCGAAAATATATTGACCGACAATTACGAAAAAGCAAAATCTCTCATCGTAGAATTGAGTAATAAATTCTAACAAAACCATTGATATGAAACGAATATTCACAATATTTCTTCTTCTCATTATCAGCAGCAGTAGTTTTGCCAAAACACTGTCGCCTTCCGAACTGATGGAAAAAGCACAAAAAACATACAATGAAAAAAAATATACAGAAGCCATTCAACTATATGCTCAACTATTGAAGCAGGGCTATGAGGTGCCGGAAGTGTATTATAATATTGGAAATTGTTATTTCAAAAACAATCAGATTACTAACGCTATTTATTTTTATGAAAAAGCATTGAAATTGGCACCTTATGACAATGATATTCGATACAATTTGTCGCTTGCCAATCAGTATACTACCGACAAAATAAAACGACTTTCGCCATTTTGGCTGACGCAAGGGGTCAATTATTTTTTAAATTTATTTTCAGCTGACGGGTGGGCACGCATTAGTACCATTGCTTTTATCGGGTTGCTTGTTTTTGTATTGCTTTTTTTGTTTACTCATCAATTGGGGGTGAAGCGTGTTTTATTAGGAATGAGCATTCTTTCTTTATTGATATCTCTTCTTGCTTTTGGTGGAGCCGGTCATCAGGCACAACAAATAGCTTCACACGAAACAGCTATCATCTTTGAGCCTACCGTAAATATAAAAAGTTCGCCCGCCGAAAACGGCACCAACTTGATGATTATACACGAAGGACTTAAAGTGTCGATACGCGACAGTGTCAACAATTGGTATAAAATTGTTTTGCCTGACGGCAATGAAGGATGGCTCGAAAAAAGTAATTTGAAACGCATCTAAGAGTTGATTTTTTCGGTGCTTCTAAATTTTGTTATTTTTTAGATACATCGACTCCTTTTTTGGTTTTTCAAAAGAAATAAATTACTTTTATCCATCTTATTCGTCATTATAGGGTTATATGAGTAGATTTTTCAGGATATGGTATTTGGTTTTCAGCGTGATAGGACTATTGTTCTCAATGCAAACACTTGCTCAAACAGAACGCTTTGTAAACTACGGAACCACCCAAGGCCTTTCACAAAGCTCTGTCAATGCCATTACGCAAGACAATGAAGGCTTCATTTGGATTGCTACCGATGATGGTCTCAATCGTTTTGACGGATTAAACTTTACCATTTTTAAAAATCAAGCCAATAATATTAATTCGTTATCCAATAATTTCATTAATGATTTGTGGGTTGATAAGACCGGTCTTATTTGGATTGCCACGAATAAAGGGATAAATACATACAATCCCGTAAATAAGCAGTTTACTCGATATTTTTTAAATCTTAGTAATTACAAAAGTGATTTGAATAAAATTAGTCATTTCTGTTATGACAATAACCGTAAAGGTTTTTGGTTGGCAACGGGGCGTTCGGGATTTGTCTTTTTTGATCCGAAAAATAATAATTTGGAAGAATATCATTTTATTATTGGAGATACGATTGTAGAAACGCAAGCAACCAACTTCTTAAATGCAGGAGATTTTTTATGGATTACTACAAACAAATATGGTTTGTTTCGTTTCAACAAAGCAACCAAACAGATTCGAAACTACACCTTCGACACTACTGATACTTCTGTTGATTTCTCAATAGCGACTCCCAATGCTTTCAATTCTATTTTTTATGATTCAATACATAAATTGTATCTTATTGGGACACAGGGGAATGGTGTAGCTACTTTTAATCCGACGACAAAAAAAATACGACGGTTACATATCGAAGGTTTATCCAACCCTATTTTGAGGGTGAAAAAGATGGTTGCTATTGACAATAAGTTGTGGATAGCTACTTATAGTGGGTTGTTGTGGTTACATCGAAACACTTATTCTTTCGGAAGTCTTTTGCAGAACAATCCCGATAACGATCGTTCATTGGCGTCCAATAAATTACTCTCATTATTCAAAGATAATACTAATAATCTATGGGTTGGAACCTATGACAACGGACTCAGTTTGTTGGCACCGTCGCGATATAAATTCAATCATTTTTCAAAGCCATATATTTCTAAGATTCAGTCATTGGGTTTTTTATCTAACGATTCTATTTTAATAGGAACAATGGGGCAAGGAACTTTTTTGTGGGATAGAAAACACAATACAACAACAGCTCTTGACACAGCGGTCAATCCATTGGTACACAAAACGGCATTAAGTATTTATTTTGACAGAATCCATCGCATTCTTTGGTTGGGAACCTGGGGAGGCGGATTACAACGCATCAATCTTATTGACCACTCCGTGAAAACCTATAAGATTGATAACAGTAAAATAGGTAGCAATACGATTTTGAAGATATCTGCTTTTGGTAAATATTTGTGGCTCGGAACTTGGGGAAACGGTCTTATAAAATTTGATCCCGCAACAGAAACTTTTGTTGCTTATAAAAAAGGTTCCGGATTGAGTAGTGATATTGTATACAGTATTACAAAAGGAAACGGCGATACCCTGTGGATAGGTACCGAAGACGGAGGTGTCAATGTTTTCAGCACCTCAACATTCAAGTCAAAGGCATACAATAGTAACATAAACGACTCGGTATCAATAAGTTCAAACCTTATTAATTATGTCTATGACGATGGTGAAAATACCGTTTGGGTTGCTACTTCCAACGGTTTGAATCGTTTCAACAAAAAGACACATATTTTCAACACTTATTTTATGAGCGATGGATTGCCCAATGATTATATCTATTCCATTCTTCCGGAAGGTGATTCCGCTTTATGGATGAGTACCAATAAAGGCCTATCAAGAGCATTGTTAGACAAACAAAAAAATATTTTACATTTTACCAATTACAGTTATGATGATGGATTACAGAGTGATGAGTTCAATCAAGGAGCATCATTGATACTATCTAATGGTGAAATGTTTTTTGGCGGAGTCAACGGATTCAACTATTTCTATCCGAATCAAATCCCCATCAATACTCACAAACCTCCTACACTCATAACATCGTTTAGTAAGTTTGGTAAAGAGGTAACCTTGGATACAGCTATCGCCTTTAAGAAAAAAATCGTTTTATCATATAAAGAAAATTTTGTGGAGTTTGGTCTTGTAGCCCTTGATTTTGTATATCCAGAAAAGAATAAGTTTTCTTGGAAAATGGAAGGATTGGGCAATAGCAACTGGAGTGTCCCTTCGTATCACAACTTTATTTCGTTTCCAAATCTGCCACCGGGCGAATATGTTTTTATGGTGCGTGCTGCCAACAATGATAATATTTGGAACGACAAAGGGGTGAGACTCACTATTATTGTTACGCCACCGATTTATAAGCGTACTTCAGCACAGGTGGTTTTTGTTTTACTAATACTGTTGATTATCTATTTATTTTTCCGGTACCGGACACGGCGTATTGAACACGAAAAGAAGATATTGGAACAAAAAGTAGCGGAACGCACCGAAGAATTACAAGAAAAAAATAACGATATAATGAGCAGTATCCAATATGCTCAGCGTATCCAACAAGCTATTTTGCCGAATGTAGAGAGTTTTTCCAACATCTTTGCCGACTCATTTGTCTTGTATCGTCCAAAAGATATTGTAAGTGGCGATTTCTTTTGGTTTACACAAAAAGGCAATACAACTTATTTTGCTGTAGCAGATTGTACAGGACACGGTGTCCCGGGAGCTTTTATGAGTATTATCGGTAATAATCTTTTGTCGAATATTGTTGCGGAAAAAGAAAATCCAAAGCCGGCAGAGATTCTCAATCAACTGAATATAGATATACGAATAGCCTTAAAACAACAATCATCTGACAGTGGTAACTTTGATGGTATGGATCTCATTCTATGTGCATTGACAGAAAATACATTGGAATTTTCGGGAGCTTATAGACCGTTACTGTTGATACGAAATGGTGAACTAGAAGAGCATCGTGTCAATCGGTTTTCTATCGGTGGGAAAACACCTCTCGAAAAAACAATCTTTACAAACCACCAAATAGAAATCAAAAAAAATGATGTAATTTATTTGTTTTCAGATGGATATCCTGACCAATTTGGCTATAAGAGTAACAAAAAATTGATGATGGGACGATTTAAAAAGATATTATTGGAAACCCATTCTGCTCCAATGAATGAACAAAAACGATATATTGAAAATTATTTGATAGAATGGATGGGCGATTTGGAACAAATTGACGATATATTAGTAATGGGAATACGCTTTTAGATGAGTTGGGATATTATCATATTATTGACGACTATCGTCATAATAATTTTTGTTTTATATAAAAACTGGGTGGGTGCATCTTTGGCATTTTTCTTTGCCAATTTAGTATTGGGTGTTACCGGTATTCTATCCCCGAAAGAAATTTTATCGGGCTTTGCCAATGAGCAAGTTATCATCATTATAATGTTGCTTTTGCTGGGGGAAGTTATTCGGCAAACGACGGTTGTGGAAATCGTATTTTCAAAAATCTTTCAATATGCCAAAAACTACAAAGTATTTATGGTGCAGTTGATGATTGTAGTTGCTGTTTTTAGTACTTTTTTGAACAATACGCCTATTGTTGCTGTGATGCTTCCTTTTGTAATGGCTTGGGGAAAAAAACACAAAGTATCACCATCATTATTGCTGATACCGTTGTCGTATGCGGCCATTCTTGGTGGGACGGCTACCTTGATAGGAACTTCTACTAA
>CAZSHT010000036.1:0-12630 GCA_964606715.1 uncultured Bacteroidales bacterium | reverse complement strand
TTTTTATGCGTAATCGTAGAGTCAGATAAAAGCCGATAAGCATCAGGAAAATGGCTACGGTCAAAGTGAAATTAAACCCAAGATAGGTAACTAACAATCCGCCGGGAATAGAAAAAAACAGTCCGAAGGCGGAAATATTATTTTGTATAGCTACATATACCGGTCGTTGTTTTTCGGGTGCAACGATTAATATTAGGTTTTGAAATGACAATCGAATGCCGTCGTTGGCAGCTCCCATTCCCATAAAAATAAGTGTGTAGAGCCAGGGTGTTTTTGCTATTGACGATAAGGCTATAGATAATATCATTAAGACAAAAGACAGTCGGGCAACTAACAGATTTTTGTTTTTTCCGGACAGGTAGCCCCATAAGAAATCACTAAGCATGGCACCTACCATTTGCATAGAGACAAACGAGCCGACAATCCAACCGGTAAGTTCAAATTTCTCTTTGGCTTGTAAAATGATAAAGGGGGCAACAAACATAAATCCAAAAGCCAATACGCGGGCAAATACTTGATAGCGAAGCATCTTATTGGTTTTTAGCAGACTTATCATTTTGGCAAAAAACAATGAAAAATGTTGTTCTCGCGGTTGTATCTTTTTTTTCTCGGTCTCTTTCAGAAGACCTACTGAGGTATACCCTATTCCCATTGCAAAAGCACTGATGAGAAATAAGTAGGCAAAGCTGTGCGGGGCTTGGAAATGTTGCAATACATAGGCTGCCAACAAACCGCTTAAGATATAGCCTAAACCGGAGAAAAATTGTCGCGTAGCAATGAGTTTTCCTCTGTCGGTTGCAGAAAATAGTTTTCCCATCAGTTCTTGAAAATAGATAGTGCCAAATCCGGCGGCAAAAGAAAAAATAAACAGTAAAATGCCAAAAAGCCAAAGAGCCAATGAAGGATGTGTTTCCGAGAAGAAAAACAAGACAAGACCAATAGAAAACCATGCTAGAAATCGAATGAGGAAAACGATTCTCAAGTATTTCAATACGCGAGGATAGGCTTGTGCGGTAAAAGCTGCCCATAATTGCATGAGGATGCTGCCTCCTCGTAACAGACTGGAAAATAATCCGATAATGACATTGCTTGCCGTGAAATAATTAATGATTAACGGAAGTATTGTCGATGGTTCGGAAATACCCATACCACTACTGTAGAAAAATCCATGAAGGATTATTTTTAATTTATTGGAAAATAGGTTTTTTCCGTCGGGTATCATTCTATTTAGTGGTTGAGTCTGCAAAGGTAGTGAAAACCGATAGTTTATGATTCTACAATTGCTTCAATTTCTGCCGGTGTTTTTGCCAAATAATCGGCACCGGCATATTCCAATTCTTCTTGTGAGCGATACCCCCACAACACACCTATGGAAGACAGGTGAGCATTTTTTGCCGTCTGTATGTCGGTAGCCGAGTCGCCGATAAATACAACTTCTTTTGGTGAAAGGCGAAAATCTTGAATTATTTCCAATGCTGTTTCCGGATTGGGTTTTCTTGGTTTGTTGTCGCGAAGTCCGAAGACTTTCTCAAATCGTATATCACCAAAGAAATGGCGAACAATCGTTTGAGTAAAATGGTGAGGTTTATTGGATAAGATAGCCATTAAAACACCTTTGTTTTCGAAATGCTTTAGCATTGGCAAAATGCCATCGTAAGGATAGGAATGATTGGTTTGCCGTCGGCTGTATTCTGTATTTATTTCACGAAAAATTTGTAGAAACTCATTGTCGGAGAGATTATTTGGCAACGCTTTTTTTACCAAATTTTTCAATCCTGTGCCAATCATCTTCTTATAATCCTCAAATGTCCATTGGGGATAATGGTGTTTTTCCAATACCAAATTGACAGCTTCGGCAATATCGACCAAAGAATTTAAGAGTGTTCCGTCTAAATCGAAGATAATGCCTTTGTATGCCATTGTCTTAGCGATATTTCCATTGAAAAGTGTCTAACTCCAATAATGCTTTTTCCAATAATTTGATAGCGGCAACAATGTCGTTTTTGCTTTCGGTTTCTATGACAGAATGAATGTAACGCGTTGGAATAGAGATAGCTCCGGCAATAGAACCGCTTTTGTTCATGCGTTGTATATTTGCTGTATCAGTTCCGCCGGCAGGCAACAATTCTGCTTGCCATTTTATGTCATATTTGTCGGCTATTTGTTTTAGGTAATCAACCATGCGAATGTCGGCGATAGCCGAAGAGTCCATTATTTTGATGGCTACACCTTCGCCGAGTTTGGTTACTCTGTTGTGGGCTTCGGCTCCCGGAGTGTCAAAAGCGATGGTTGTATCCAGACCAAAGCCAAAGTCGGGATTGATTTCCAATGCCGAAACTTGTGCTCCGCGAATACCTACTTCTTCTTGAGCCGTAAATACGGCATACAGGTCGAAGGGTAGTTCTTTGTCTTTGAGGTGTTGCAAAACTTCGATGAGAATATATACCGAAATACGATTGTCCAATGATTTTCCGTTGATGAGATGACCGAGTTCAATCAATGAGCGTTCGCGTGTAACAGGATTTCCGATAGACACAATTTCTTCTACTTCTTCTTTTGGCATACCAACATCAATAAAGAAATCGGATAATTCAATACCTTTTTTTCGTTCATCAGGTTTCATCAAATGAATGGGTTTTGTGCCCATTACGCCGATAATATCTTTTTTCCCGTGAACGATAACGCGTTGAGAGGTCAATGTCTTAGGGTCGAACCCTCCAAGAGGCAAAAAGCGGATAAAGCCGTCATCATCAATATGATTTACGATGAAACCAATTTCGTCCATATGGGCTCCAATCATTACTTTTTTGTCGTTTTTACCTTTTCTAAATGCAACGACATTTCCGAGGTTATCAATGTTTACCGAGTCAACGACAGGTTCTACAGCGTCGATAATGACTTGTCGAATTCGCGATTCAAAGCCGGAAGTTCCGGGTGTTTCGACAATTTTGCTTAGAAACTTAAAATCAATCATAACAGAATATATTTTTGTAAAAATGAATTTGTAAAATCGTTGGTTTGTAATTCAAAAACACCGATGATGTCGGGTTCTTTTGTCAATTCTTTTTTTAAAACCGATAGTTTGTCAAATAATCCGATTATGGTAAAAAAATATTGAATATTGCGGTGTTTTGAATGTAATATTGTGTCGTCAATCCGGTTTTTCAATAATATGTAATGTTGTTCGCCATCGGTAGCCAAATACCGTAACAGGTTTTTGTTTTCGGTAGCGTTTAGTTCCAATTGAATCTGCAAAATATTATTCAACAACCACGATATCCGGCTGTCCGATACCGTTCCCGAAATACCAATTATCATTATGTTTTCGGGTATTTCTTGTCGAAGTCTAATAATTTGTTTTTTTTTCAATCGTTTGAATTTTTCAATTCTTTTGCCATTTCCAAAATCATTGTAGTTGTCATCTTGTCAATGTCGAATTGGTGTGCCCAGTTCCAGTCTTTGCGAGCCAACGAATCGTCGATAACTTGTGGCCAACTTTCGGCAATGGCTTGGCGAAAATCAATATCGTAGTCAATTGTAAATTTGGGCAATACTTTTTGAATAGCTTCGGCTAATTCTTTTGGAGTGAAGCTGATGGCACTGACATTATAACTTGACGCAATAGATAAATTTTCTTTTGGTGCTTCCATTAGTTCTATGGTAGCTCTGATGGCATCGTCCATATACATCATCGGCAAGCGAGTATCTTCTTTCAAGAAGCAAGTGTAATGTCTGTCTTTGATTGCTTTTTCAAAGATTTCTACGGCATAATCGGTGGTGCCTCCGCCGGCTTTTGTTTTGTAGCTTATCAGTCCCGGATAACGCAAACTGCGAATGTCCATATCATACCGGTTGTTATAGTATTCTATCCAGCGTTCACCGGCAAGTTTGCTGATACCATAAACCGTTGTCGGATCCATAATGTCGTATTGAGGGGTGTCTGTTTTTTGGCTGTTGGGACCAAAGGCGGCTATGGAGCTTGGCCAAAAGACGCGTCTCACCTGATTGTCGCGAGCTACATTGATAACATTGAAAAGTCCGCCCATATTGAGATTCCAAGCAAACTCAGGATCTTTTTCGGCATTACCCGACAAGATAGCGGCCAAATGATAAATTTCAGTGATATTATGCGTGTAAATAATTTCTACCAATTGTTCGGGTTTCATCACATCGAGAGTTTCGAATATTCCCGAGTCTAAAACCTCATCGGAAGGATAGCGAATGTCTGAAGCAACGACATTTTCTTTGCCAAAGAGTTTTCGCAGAGTTAATGTTAAATCGGTTCCTATTTGTCCTGCCGAACCTATTACCAATATTTTTTTCATTGTAACAAAATGTATTTTAATAAATCAAAATTAAGTCTTTTGATTCAGACCAATATCAATGAACAATCTATTTTACAACATTAAGTATTTTTCCTAGTTGAGTTGGTTTAATAGGAATGTTTTGTTTTAATTCAGTAATTCTTTGGCAGTCTGCAACATAGCGTTTGTTATCTTGCCGTTACTCAGCATTTTGGCAACTTCTTGTATGCGTTCGTCCGGCGAGAGTTGTCGCATTGTTGTTGTCGATTCGGTATCGGTATCTATTTTTTCTACTAAATAATGATGTTGTCCTACTGCTGTAATTTGAGGTAAATGGGTGATGGCTATTAGTTGCATATGGTGTCCCATTTTCTTCATAATAGCAGCCATTTGAGCAGCTGTTTCACCGGAAATGCCGGTGTCAATCTCATCAAAAATGAGAGAAGGAAGATTTTGTTTTTCTGCCAATATCGACTTTAATGCCAGCATAATACGCGACAGTTCACCGCCTGATGCTACTTTGTGAACGGGTTCCGGTGTTTTTTTTGCAGCAGAAAAAAGGAAAATCAACTCATCTTTGCCGTATGCTGAAAATGTTTCTTGTGGTATCACTTGTATCTCAAATTGGGCTTTCGGCATACCGAGATGTTTGATAATGTCAAGAATGTTTTGTGCAAGAACAGGGGCTGCCGAAAGGCGTTTTTTTGATAATTCATCAGCCAATTGGTGAAGTTTTTTTTCTTCTTTTGTAAGTGCTTTCGAGGTGTTTTCAATGCGATCGTCGAATGAGTCTATTTCTTGAAGTTTTTGGTCGATGACGGTTTTTTCTGCCAATAAATTTTCATATGACGAAACACTTAGTTTTTGCATCAAACTATTGAGTAAATCCAGTCGGTTGCGTAATGATTCCAATTCGGCAGGATTGTATTCCAAAAGTTCGTTCTTGTGAAACACTTCGTCGGCAATGTCTTGTAATTCAACAGATACTTGTTGCAAACGGTCTTGCCATTGTTTGGCATCTTCCATAAAACGAGTTACCGGTGTTAATGAATCTATCAATCGGTTGATTTGAGCGGGAATATCGTCTTCTTGTTCATTTAGAGCATAGACAATTTGCGAAAAAGCTTGTTTGATATCTTCGTAATGCGAGAGGGTTTCTATTTTGGTTTCTATTTCTTGGTATTCATTTTCTTGTAAATCGGCTTCTTCCAATTGGTCGAATTGGTATTGCAAAAAATCGCGTTCTTTTTGCGATACCAATGCTTTTTCTTTGAGAAAAGAAAGTTCTTTTTCCAATGATTTATAACGCGACAGAGTGGTTTGATAGTCTTCCAATAATGTTGTGGTACCGGCAATGGTGTCCAATACCGAATACCGAAATGCAGGATTGTTGAGCAATAAATTTTCGTGTTGTGAGTGAATGTCAATAAGTCGTTCGGTGATTTTTCTCAAATCGGTTAATGACACAGGTGTATCGTTGATAAATGCTCTGGATTTTCCGGAAGGAAGGATTTCACGGCGAATGATGGTTTGTGATTCATAGTCCAAATCCAATTTCTCAAATAACGGTTTAAGGTTGTATCCGTTGATATTGAACTCTGCTTCAAAAATGGCTTTTTTTGAGTTGTCTTTTAGAAGTTTTCCCGAAATGCGTTCGCCCAACAATAAATTCAATGCACCCAAAAGAATTGATTTCCCGGCTCCTGTTTCACCGGTGATGACACTAAACCCCGGCATAAAGTCGATAGAAAGCTCTTCTATCAAAATGTAGTTACGAATGTAGAGATGTTGCAACATACCGTGCGATTACATTTTTTTTCGCATCTTGTCGTAATTCGATGCATTTGACGGATCTATTTCTTTGAGAATAGTAAGGACTCTGTTTTGTTCTTCGGGAAACGATTCTTTGAAAATGTTGATAATTTCACTGGATTTGGCATCAAAGAACAGTTTGACGGGATAGTTGCCGGGTTCTTCACGATATGTTTTTTGAACCAATCCAAGAGCTGTTACAATGTTACTACGACCTTCGGCAACTTTGTCGGACATTAAATCTAAACCCAATCGATGGTATTGATAGATTGCTTCGTGTAGTGGTTTATATTTTTTGTCGAGGAGTTTTTCGATTAGCCAATATCTATTTTTTTGACTTTCGTAAGCTTTCCAACCTTTTTCTCTGGCATTTTGTGAGTAATTGACAATCTTTTCGGCCATTTGGAAATAGGGCATGCCACCGTATAAACTGTATGAGTCGTAGTCGTAACCTAAGATGATATAGGCATAGTATGCCAAAATAGAAACTAAATCGCTGTTGGAACTGTTGGAGTTGAAAATCATCGGTGTAAATTCCGAAAAATGCACATGGAAATTATTGTCCTTCATCTTAAACATCATAGTGTTGTAAGAGGAGTTGAAGGCAGTGCGTGTGGATTGTATTTGCATAGAACCCGAAAATTCATCGACCGAAATAGCTTTAGAGATAGTGATAAAGATATTACAGTCAATGCGTTCTTCTGCAGCAAAAATATTTTTGGTCCATTTGGTGTTGTTCATAAATTCGTAAATGGCTTTTTGCATAGCATCGAATACTTCTTTACTGACACCTTGTACCTGCGAGTGAGAAACCGATACTCTGCAGTTTAATTCTTGAGCAGAGGCAATGTTCAGCAAAAACAAAAGAGCAAAAAATGAAAGTATTAATCGTTTAATCATAGAGTTCATTTTATCCAATTTTCCAAATAGTCAATAATGTCTTGTGCGACTTTCGACTTTTCTTTTAACTCAAATTTACGAATATTATTTTTTCTGTCGATGATTGTTATCTTATTTGTGTCGGTGCCAAATCCTGCTCCTTTGTCTTTCAGGGAGTTAAGGACGATGAAGTCGAGATTTTTTGCGGTTAATTTTTTTGTGGCATGGTTTTCTTCATCGTTGGTTTCTAAGGCAAACCCCACGATAACTTGATGTTCTTTTTTTTGTTTTCCCAATGCAGCGGCAATGTCTTGGTTTGGAATTAAGGTAAGCGTTAGTTCATCACCTGTTCGTTTTAATTTGGTTTTTGCTTTATGTTTTACCTTGTAATCGGCTACGGCAGCAGCCATAATGGCACCATTAACTTTTGGAAATAGCTTTATGGCTTCGGCATACATTTCATCGGCCGAGAGCACATCAATGCGTTTGATAGCAGGGTGGTTTATAGGTTGATGGGTAGGACCTGTTATCAAAAAAACGGAAGCCCCTCTTTGTGCCAATTCTTCGGCTAATGCGATGCCCATCTTTCCTGACGAATGGTTTCCTATAAATCGTACAGGGTCAATAGCTTCGTAAGTAGGACCGGAGGTAATCAGAAAAGATTTTTTGCTAAATGATTTTTTTTTTTGAAAGACCTTGGTGATTGCGTCAAAAATATCTTCAGGTTCTTGCATGCGTCCTGTGCCTGATAAGCCACTAGCCAATTCACCCGAAGTGGGTTCTAAAATAAGGTGTCCTCGTTTTTTCAGTGTTGCCAGATTTTTTTGTGTTGTTTCGTGGGCATACATATCCAAATCCATGGCGGGGGCAAATGCAATAGGGCATTTGGCTGACAAATAGGTGGTTAGCAATAGATTGTCGGCGATGCCTGTTGCGGCTTTTGCCAAAGTATTGGCAGATGCCGGAGCAATCACAAAAAGGTCTGCCCATTGTCCCAATTCTACATGGCTGTTCCATTTACCGGTATCGCGTTGATGCGAAGTGGTGAAAACGGGGTTTTTCGATAGGACCGAGAATGTCAAAGGAGTAACGAAATTTTGAGCGGTCTCGGTCATAATCACTTTGACTTCGGCACCGGCTTTTACCAATAGACGCACAAGAGATGCTGTCTTATAGGCAGCAATTCCACCGGTAATCCCCACCAATATATGCCGTTCATTTAGTGGCATGATGTGGTTTTTAATCTTCGTTAGATGATTTGTCTTCTAAACGCCAAAATAATTCGTCTTTTAATAATTCATCAATAGCCAACAATGTGGGTTTTGGAAGGCGTTCGTAAAATTTAGAGATTTCTATTTGTTCTCTGTTTTCAAAAACTTCTTCCAAATTATCGGAATACGATGAAAATTCATCTAATTTTTTCTTTAAATCATATTTCATCGTGCGAGTAAGCTGATTGGCGCGTTTGCCGATGATATTTACGGTTAAGTAAATATTGTTGGTTTCTTTTGTCAGTTCGCGTAAATCACGACTAATTGTGTTGGCAGGAATTTTTCGTTCTTGATAATTCATAGTTACAACTATTTTTTAGTTACAAATTGAGATGCTTGTGTATAAATAGATTTAGCTTCTTTTAAATATTTTGTTTTCGGATACTCATTGATTAATGTAAAATAACTGTCAATTGTATCTTGGTATCGTTTTGTTTTTTTTGATTCTACGCTGTTGTCGGCATAACGGTAATTTGATTTTAAGATATAATACAATATTTTTTCACGATAAGGCGTATCAGGATAGTCGGTCAACACATTATTTAAGGCAACAACTGCAGCTCTGTAGTGTCTTAGTTTGTAATATAAATAAGCGTTATTATAATGTTTTTCTTGTAGTTTTAAATCCAAATTATTGACCAATGTGTTTATCGTATCTTTACGAGGCGTATTGGGATAATGGGTTAAAAACAATTCCATCCGATCGATTGCTTTTTGTGTGTATGTTTGGTCAAGTGTAGGATCGGGCGAGTAGAGATAAAGGCAATAAGCGGCCATATACTCACATTCACTAGCATGTTTGCTGAGAGGATAAGTCGTTGTAAATTGAGAAAAATAATAGGCTGCCATCAAAATGTCCCCACTATAATAAACACAATATGAATAATAATAATTGACTTCTTCGCCACGAGCGGAACCTTTGAAAACCGATCGTAATTCTTGAAACAATGCCTGTGCTCTGGAAAAATCTTTTTTTTGATAATATTCTACCGCCGATTTATATTTCAATTCATAGTCATTGCTTTTGAGTATTTTCTGATACTCACTACAAGATGCCAGTAATAAGCTGAGACTTAGTAATAATAAGGAAAAGCGTTTTATCATGGGTTTCGGAAAAATTCATGCAAAGATAGTTTAACTTGTTCAAATAGAAAAATCTTTTAAATCTTAGTGTTTTATATTCCGACCTTTCCATTGTATAGTGGTGTTTTTGGTGAATATAATGTAGACCTGATAAAACGGATACAGGATAGAAATAAAAGGTGTTAAGATTAGTAAATCGGTTCGTTTTTGTGATATTACATCCGGTAGAATAAAAAGTGCTTCTATTCCCCATTTTAGTAGGAAAATTCGAAAAAAGAAATCGAGATTCCAGATTAAGAAAGATAGTAATAGAGCTATATTGCCGAGTGAAAGCAGAAGAGCAAACAAATAGCCTGAAGTCAAAGTCATACCTTTTGTTTTTGAAGCCCATCGTTGTCGTTGTTGCAGAAATTCGGAAAAAGAATGTTTCCCGTTCGTATAAACGGTTGCTTTTTGTTTATTGTTAAAGGTAATAGCATCGGCACCGTAGATGTTGTAAACTGCTTGTAGTAAGAAAACATCATCACCTGAAGCATATTGTTTTTTCAGTTCATGGGATAATGCCAAAAAAACAGATTTTTCGATTAGCAGGTTGGCACCATTTGCCAAAAACGGTTTTTTTAGCTCTACAGCACTATGGGTAATGCGCATCAACGCCCAAAATTCAAGTGTTTGCAGTTTTTGTAAAAACGAATTGCCGGAGAGTTCAACCCTTCCCAAAACCATTTTTATGTCATTGCGAAATGATGTTGTCATTGATTTTACCCAAGTTGGTTGTAGATGACAATCGGCATCTGTAAACAACAAGAGTGTTCCATTGCTTTCCGAAGCACTATGAATGAGAGCTTCTTTTTTTCCTGTTTTATTTTGGGGTAATGTTGTTAATTTTATTGAAAAGCGATGCTCTTTTTTTGAAATGGCCGAGGTAATGATTTCGTAAGAATGGTCGGTGGAGTGGTCATTTGTAAGAATAATTTCCAGTTTTGATTTTGGGTAGTCAAGGTGTTGTAAGTCAGACAATAAAGAGGGGAGGTTGGTCTCTTCGTTTCGAAATGGAATAATGATAGAGACCGACGGATATTTGGTTTTTATATTTTTTTCGGAAGTAGAAAAAGAAGTTATCAATAGTATGAACAAGGTGAAAATATAGATGGTAATACAAATGATAACAATGATTTCCATAGATGGGTAAATATGCTTTTTGAAAAACGATGCTTTTATGCCCTAAAAATAGTTAAATTTGTCGGTCTTTTTCATTCATTAATTTTAAAAATAATAGTAATCATGGGAAATAAACTCAAAATAGGGATTATCAAAGAAACAAAAATTCCGGTAGATCATCGGGTGGTATTACCACCAAAACAAGCCAAAGAACTTTTGGATAAATATGCATCGTCAATAGAGATTGTTGTTCAACGCAGTGATATTCGTTCGTTCAAAGATGAAGAATACGAAGCGTTGGGTTTTTCGTTGGTCGATTCGGTAGACGATTGCGATTGGTTGATAGGAGTGAAAGAAGTGCAGATAGATAAATTGATTTCAAATAAGAATTATGTGTTTTTTTCTCATACAGCAAAAAAACAACCGTATAACCGTCCTTTGTTACAGGCTATAATGCAAAAACAAATTACGCTGGTTGATCATGAATATCTTACCGATAAGAATGGCATTCGGTTGGTAGCATTTGGATATTGGGCAGGTTTGGTAGGTGCTTATAACGGACTTATTGCTTATGGCAAAAAAACAGGAACTTATTCGTTGAAACCGGCATATCAATGTCATGATAAAGATGAAGTCTTTGCAGAATTGAAAAAGATTACCATAAAAGAACCAATAAAAATATTGTTGACCGGAGGCGGTCGGGTTGCCAGTGGAGCAATGGATACCCTCGATCATTTAGGGATTAAAAAAGTAAGCCCCGAAGATTATTTGGCTTATGATTTCGATTATCCGGTGTATGCACAAATAGATCCATGGCATTATACGCGACGCAAAGATGGTGAACCGTTTGATTTACAACATTTCTTTGAACATCCCGATATGTATGAATCTACTTTTGAGCCTTATCCGAAGGTAACCGATATGTGGGTTGCATGTCATTTTTGGGATCCCAAATCACCGGTCTTTTTGACAAAAGAAGATTACAAAAGAGATGATTTTCGCATAGGGCTTATTGCCGATGTGAGTTGTGATATTGCAGAGCCGATACCTTCGACATTAAGAGCATCAACAATAGATGATCCATTGTATGGATATGATAAGTTTACAGAAAAAGAAGTTGATGCATTTGCTCCAAATGCCGTTACGGTGATGGCTGTCGATAATCTTCCGGGTGAATTGCCTCGTAATGCTTCGGAGGCGTTTGGTGAAGCATTTGTGCAAAAGGTGTTTCCATCTATTATAGATGGTGACCATGATGGAATTATAGAACGGGCTACAATTGTAAAAGAAGGAAAATTAGCCCCATTGTTTAGTTATTTAGAAGATTTTGCCGCAGGCAAAGAATAATTTATCAAGATTATTTGGTTTTATAAAAAAGCTTATCTTTATCGGATAAGCTTTTTTGTTATGTCAGTGAAAAAATGGAATAAAGATGATCGTCCGCGCGAACGCTTATTGACTCATGGTGCTCGTTTCTTGTCCGATTCGGAATTGGTGGCTATAATCTTAGGTAGCGGAACTCAAGAACATAATGTTTTGGAGTTGTCGCGTATTATTCTAAAGTCAGTCAATGATGATTTAAATAAATTATCTCGGTTAAGTATTGATGAGTTGATGCAGACAAAGGGAATTGGACCGGCAAAAGCGGTGCATCTATCGGCAACATTTGAGTTGGGGCGACGATTACAAAATGTTCCAAAAGAAAATCAAATAAAAATTACAAGCAGTGAAGATGCTTTTAGGTTGTTGGCACCAAAGATGGCTTCGGTTTGGCAAGAAGAATTCTGGGTTGTATTCTTGAATAGAACCAATGTGGTAACCGAAATAGAACAATTGCATATTGGCACCACGACAACGACATTGATTGATATAAAATCATTGATGAAAAAAGCAGTTAATAAATTAGCAGAATCAATTATTGTTGCTCATAATCATCCCTCGGGAAATGTGCAACCAAGTGAACAAGATAAACTCATTACACAAAAGATAAAGAAAGCGGGAGAATTATTGGATATACAATTACTTGATCATTTGATAATAACACAAGATGCATATTTTAGTTTTTTAGATGAAGGTTTAGTATGAAATTATAATTAGCAGATAAAAAAGAAAGGTCGCCA
>CAZSHT010000035.1:0-13221 GCA_964606715.1 uncultured Bacteroidales bacterium | reverse complement strand
TGTTGTTGCATTTAAAACTGTTAATGGAAAAATTGGTTTATTTTGTGTAACTGCTGTTGATGCCGGTTCTGATGGCACAATAACAATCGATGTAAAAATTGCCAAATAAATAATTTAATTTTTCATTTACAAAAAAAGCGGAGCTGTTTGCTCCGCTTTTTTTATGTTAAAGAAAATGTTATTTCTATATTCTAATTCAATAATCGAAGTAATTTTGCGAGCATTAAAAAAAATGTTTAACTAAAACTTATCATTATGACAGTATTTATAATTATGGTAGTCATCTTTATCGTTGGATACACGATGATTGCGTTGGAACATCCACTGAAAATAGATAAAGCTCCTACCGCTTTATTAATGGGAACCGTTCTTTGGGCAATTTATGCCTTAAGTGGTTTTGATGTTTTGTCTTACAGCCACGAATTTAGTCGTGCATGGAAAGAGTTTTCTGAAAGTCAAGACTTAGCACTCACAGTAGACAATGTAAGAAATTACATTGTCCATCACGATGTAATGGAACATTTGGCTGACATCTCTACTATCTTGTTTTTCTTATTAGGTGCCATGACCATTGTTGAAGTCGTTGACCAACACGAAGGATTTAAAATTATCACCGATAAAATCACTTCTACCAACAAGGTGAAATTATTATGGATATTGTCATTTTTGACATTCTTTATGTCTGCCGTATTGGATAACTTGACAACCACTATCGTTATCATTGCTCTTTTGCGTAAATTGATTGGAGATCCTAAGACGCGTTGGTTCTATGCCGCCATGGTTGTAGTAGCCGCCAATGCCGGTGGTGCATTCTCACCTATCGGTGATGTTACTACTATTATGTTGTGGATAGGTGGACAAGTAACTACTGTAAATATTATTTCCAAATTATTTGTACCGAGTTTGTTTACGATGGTCATTCCTCTCATTCTTCTTTCATTTACAATGAAAGGTGAGGCTCAACGACCTGAAGTCAATGACAACGAAGAAGACCTAACAACACCTCAACAACAAATAATGATGCTTACTATTGGTGTTTCAGCATTATTGTTTGTTCCTGTTTTTAAAACATTCACACACTTACCTCCTTACTTAGGAATGCTTTTCGGATTAAGTATCATTTGGATTGTAACCGAAATTATGCACAAGCATAAAAAACACGACGATCCTTCATTCCGTTTGTCAGTACACCGTATCTTGGAACGCGTTGATGTACCTACTATTTTCTTCTTCTTAGGAATCTTAACCGCTGTTGCCGCATTGGAATCAGCCGGTCACTTAGACCTTTTAGCTACTCAATTAAAAGACTGGGGATTAGGAGTTTACGGCGTAAGTACCATTATCGGATTATTATCATCGGTGGTTGATAATGTACCGTTGGTAGCCGCTTCTATGGGAATGTATCCTATTGATCCGTTCCATGTACAATTTATGCAAGACGGTATTTTCTGGGAACTTATTGCCTATACTGCCGGTACAGGTGGAAGTATCCTCATCATTGGTTCGGCTGCCGGTGTAGCTGCTATGGGATTAGAAAAAATAGATTTCATTTGGTACATGAAAAAAATCTCTTTATTGGCTATGTTAGGATATTTCTCAGGTATCGGAACTTATTATGTACAAGAAATGTTTTTTGAATCAAAACTCAAAAACAAAACCGTAGAAGCTTCTGTATTACCAGAAAAAACAAATACCTATTTACATTCCAAATATGCCGACTATTCTCTTGAGCAAGTAAAAGAATTTGAGAAAAAAGGAGAAAAAATAGGCTACATGGTATTTTTGAAAAACGGTGAAAAAGAAATCGTTGCTGAATTTTTACCTGATGGTAAATTCTATGGTCAAAAATCAGCCGAAGAAATAGAAAAAGAAAATACAGAAGAATAAAAAACTATTTTTCTCTTACAATACAAAAAACGCCTCCGTAATTTTGGAGGCGTTTTTTTTTACAACATAGATATCCTACAACAGGCATTATTTAGCAAAAAATATATAAGTTTGGAATTGTTAAAAAAAACTTTTATGGAAATTCAAAAATACACCCCTAAACATCATATCCGTGCCGTAACAGCGACTTCTTTATTCGACGGTCACGATGCCTCCATCAATATTATGCGTCGTATCATTCAACGCACCGGTGCAGAAGTCATTCATCTGGGACACAACCGTTCGGCACAAGAAATCGTAAATACAGCCATTCAAGAAGATGTTCAATGTATCGCTATTACCTCTTATCAAGGTGGGCATATTGAATTTTTCAAATACATCTATGATTTACTAAAAGAAAGAAATGCCGACAACATCAAGATATTTGGCGGTGGTGGTGGCGTCATTCTGCCTTCCGAAGCCGAAGAACTTCATGCCTACGGCATTACCCATATCTATTCGCCCGACGATGGAAGAAACATGACTTTGCAAGGCATGATAAACGATATGTTGGAAAAATCAGATTATCCTATTGGCGACACATTTGATTTTTCACTCGACGATATCCGCAACAAAAATATCAATGCCATTGCTCGCCTTATTTCGGTAGCCGAAAACAACACCGGAAAATACGATGACTTGTTTAAAGAAATTCACGCAGAAGCCGGAAAATCTAAGGTTCCCGTTTTAGGAATCACCGGAACAGGCGGTTCAGGAAAATCCTCGTTGATAGACGAAATTAATCGCCGTTATTTAGATGCTTATCCCGACAAGACCATTGCCATCATTTCGGTCGATCCGTCGAAACGAAAAACAGGTGGTGCCTTACTCGGCGATCGTATTCGCATGAACTCCATTACCAACGACCGCGTGTATATGCGTTCACTGGCTACGCGACAAGCTAATTTGGCGATGTCGAAATATGTAGAAGAAGCCGTTGATATTGCCAAGATAGCAGGCTTTGACCTCATTATCTTAGAAACTTCCGGAATCGGACAATCCGACACCGAAATTATTGATTTCAGCGATACCACCCTCTATGTGATGACGCCCGAATTTGGCGCTGCTACACAATTGGAAAAAATCGATATGCTCGATTTTGCCGACATCATAGCTATCAATAAATTCGACAAACGCGGTGCAGAAGATGCCCTGCGAGATGTCCGCAAACAATATGCTCGCAATCACGATTTGTTCGACACCGATTTGGAAAGCCTACCTATCTTCGGCACTATTGCTTCACAATACAACGATACGGGTGTCAACAAGTTTTTCGTTGCCCTTCTCGACACATTACACGAAAAGACAGGATTCGAATTACCCAAAAACACTTTTTCTCTCAATTCAAAGAATGAACAAATTGTTATCATTCCAACAGCTCGCACTCGTTATCTTTCCGAAATCTCCGAGACCGTCAGAAATTACAGAAAATGGGTGGAAAACCAACAAGCTGTTGCCGACAAATTATACGGACTGAAAAATTCCATCGAACTTCTTAACGAATCTCCGGAAGAAAATAAAGACCTCATTGAGAAATTACAAGCAAAATACGATGAAGTTGCATTGGATTTAGATCCCAAAAACAACCAAATTATCGAACATTGGGATACTAAGAAAAAAATGTACGAACAACAGTATTATGTGTATCAGGTGCGAGGAAAAGATATTAAAGTAGAAAACTTTACAAAATCATTATCAGGCACCTCGATTCCAAAAGTTATTTTGCCGAAATTCAAATCATGGGGCGAAATTTTACGATGGAATCTCAACGAAAATGTTCCCGGTGAATTTCCGTATGCTGCCGGCGTTTTCCCATTTAAACGCGAAGGCGAAGATCCAACACGAATGTTTGCCGGCGAAGGCGGACCGGAACGCACCAACAAACGCTTTCACTATGTTTCATTGGGTATGCCTGCCAAACGCCTTTCAACAGCTTTCGACTCGGTAACCCTCTATGGCGAAGATCCTATTACACGCCCCGATATCTACGGAAAAATAGGAAACTCAGGCGTTTCTATCTCATGTCTTGACGATGCCAAACGCTTGTATTCAGGCTTCAACTTGGCCGATCCTAAAACATCGGTTTCTATGACTATCAATGGTCCGGCACCTTCAATGGTAGGCTTCTTTATGAATACTGCCATCGACCAACAATGCGAACTTTATATTCGCGAAAATGGTATGACCGATGAGGTAAACAAAAAAATTGATGCTATCTATTCCGAAAAAGGACTTCCCCGCCCAACCTATCGCGGTGAACTTCCCGAAGGAAATGACGGATTAGGACTGATGCTTCTCGGTGTTACCGGTGATATGGTATTACCAAAAGAGGTATATGAAAAAATTAAAGCCGACACTCTCAGCAAAGTCAGAGGTACCGTACAAGCCGATATTCTGAAAGAAGACCAAGCCCAAAATACCTGTATCTATTCCACCGATTTTTCATTGAAATTGATGGGCGATATTCAATCTTATTTTATTGAACATAAGGTGAGAAATTTCTATTCTGTATCGATTTCCGGCTATCACATTGCCGAAGCAGGAGCAAATCCCATTTCACAGTTGGCATTTACGCTTGCCAATGGGTTTACCTATGTGGAATACTATTTGGCTCGTGGTATGGACATTAATGATTTTGCCCCAAATTTATCGTTTTTCTTTTCCAACGGTATCGACCCAGAATATTCTGTCATTGGTCGTGTAGCTCGCCTCATTTGGGCAAAAGCTATGAAACTAAAATACGGTGCCAATGCCCGCTCACAAATGTTGAAATATCACATTCAAACTTCCGGTCGTTCACTGCATGCTCAAGAAATCAATTTTAATGATATTCGTACTACTTTGCAAGCGTTGTATGCTATCTATGACAACTGTAACTCCCTGCACACCAATGCTTATGATGAAGCCATCACCACTCCTACCGAAGAATCGGTTCGTCGTGCCATCGCTATTCAATTGATTATCAATCATGAACTAGGCTTGGCAAAGAATCAAAATCCGTTGCAAGGCTCCTTTATCATCGAAGAGCTTACCGAACTCGTAGAAGAAGCCGTGCTATATGAATTTGACCGTCTCACCGAACGCGGAGGCGTATTGGGTGCTATGGAAACAATGTACCAACGCAGTAAGATTCAAGAAGAATCGTATTTCTACGAAAAACAAAAAAACTCCGGTGAATTACCCATTATGGGGGTTAATACTTTCTTGTCGAAAGACGGTTCCCCCATTGTACTTCCCAAAGAAGTAATTCGTTCGACCGAAGAAGAAAAACGCAATCAAATAGAAACTGTTGTCAACCTGCATAAAGCATTTGAAAAAGAAGGACAAGAAGCTCTTTTCAATCTTAAAGAAAAAGCTCGTAACAACGAAAACATCTTCGAAGGGTTGATGGAAGCTACCAAATACTGCTCCATCGGTCAAATTACAAAAGCCCTGTTTGATGCCGGCGGACAATATCGTCGTAATATGTAATGTGAAGAATCTTACCAATACATAGAAACAAGCAGCGGGCGCGCCAATGGCACGCCCGCTACAATATTACTCTAAATCCAATCGATTTTTATTTCACTTCAACAACAACTTCATCGCTTTCCCACAACCCGTGTTTGGTACAATACGCATAAGCCGTTAGTTTCATTTTCTTTTGCGGAACAATATAAAAATCTACTTCCAAATTGTTGGCTTCATTACCCAAAGCACCTGCCATAAAATTGGCTTGAGCCAACATTTCTTCACCGTTCCACAATTGCACATACGCAATATAATGGTCAAAATCATCGGGGTGTTTATACTCATCACCGACCACTACTTTTACTTTAAACTTTTCACCTTTTACAGCTGTGTTCTCGCAATGAATAAAAGCTGAATGACGATCGATATAATCGCGTTTTGCTTCTTTGTCCAGAGTAGAAATATCAACATACTTGTTCAGTTTCATAATATTTATTTTTTTTAATTGGTTTACAATTATAACAAAATTATCGTTTGTTTGTTCATGTTTGTCTCAATTTCTTATTGTTCCTATTGTTATCATTAAAACAGAAAAAAATACAATCGCTTTACTTATTAATATTCTTTCGTTAGACTACAATAATTCAAAATAAGCATCTGCAATTTTTTTCCATTGGTAATCTTCCAATATTTGCAATTTATTAGCCGCAACAAACGACTGTTTTGAACCTAACAAACCATCTATCGCATCGATATGGTGCGTTACATCGGAGATAGTATTAAAATAAAAAGCATTTTCTTTTAGAATCATTTTGTTAAAAATATTATCATGAGCTATTATTAAACATTCAGAGGCCATTGCTTCCAACAACGAAGGATTCGTGCCACCAACAGAATGTCCATGGAAATAGGCTACCGAAAAATGACGAAGCGTGTTTAATGTATCTGCATCATAAATGTTTGGTAAAAACACAAAACGCTTATCGGTATAACGACGCATTAATTTCTTCGAATATTTGTCTTTTGTATTTGTTATAATAACAAATTTCTTTTTACTGTCCGATTTTGAAAAACCCGACAAAATAGTGTGTATGTTATTTTCTGATACGGGTCTGGAAATAAGAATAAAATATTCGTTAGGTTTCAGATTGTAATTGTTCAAGTATGTTTCGTTAAATGTTTTCGGGATATCTGCACCATATGGAATATAAGGCGATGCTATGTTATATTTTGTTTTGAAATAATCATTGATGGCAAGATGGTCGGTGATAAGAACATGTCCTTTTCTGACAGCTGTTTTTTCTGTAATTTTAAGTAATAGTTTTCCCAAACTATGCCATCGTTTTCGTTTCCATTCCAGTCCGTCCATGTTGATAATTAATTTGGTTTGTTTCAGTGACACAAACCAAAAAGCTAACAACATACTCCCGTAGCCACAAGCTAAAACGGTATCGATTTTTTTTTCTACACTGTCTTTTAAGCAAGCATAATCGTAAAACAAATGAGCCAAATGTCCCAGTGTTTTCTCATGTAATTTCTTTCGTATGATTTGAACACCATTAAATGCCGACTTGGTATAAGGATGAGTTGTCGGGTTATAAACAAATACATCTACATTTTTCTTTACAAGTTCTTGTGAAAGATGTTCGGCAAACTGCTCAAAACCACCATATTGGTTTGGTATTCCGCGTGTTCCAATAATGGCGATTTGTTTCTTCATCTAAGTTCGGCTGAGATTTAAAGAGTTTCTAATTGTGATTTTACAAAATTTATTAACTGCTCAATATAAGATGTTGAGAAATTAAACTCAATCCCTGCCGTTTTATAGATTTCGGGAACTGTTTTGGTGTATCCCAGCGACAATGCATTTTTATAATCTTGAATAGCTTTTTCAAAATTTGTATTTGAGTTTTTCCAAACAGCAATAGCTCCCAGTTGAGAAAATCCATATTCGATATAATAGAACGGAACCTCAAAAAGATGCAATTGGCGTTGCCATAATGTGCGTTTAATATCGTCCAATCCGCTCCAATCAATTACCGAAGAGGAGAACTCCGTATAAATACGATTCCACAAATCATGTCTATTCTCAGGCGTTGTCATATCGGGAAGCGTATAAACTTCGTGTTGAAATTTATCTATAGCCGCTACCCAAGGTAATACTGTTACGACACCATGAAGTTGTTTGCGTTTGGCACGAGTTACAGATTCTGTATCATTAAAAAACAAATTCCAATATTTCATCGAGAGAAGTTCCATCGACATCGAAGCCAGCTCTGCAACTTCCGATGGGAATTCTTTAAAATCGACCAATGGCAGATTGGCCGTCAAAAAAGAATGAACGGCATGTCCGCCTTCGTGGACCATCGTCTGTAAGTCGTGAAAAGTATTGGTGAAATTGGCAAATATAAATGGCACATTGGTTTTATGTAACGGATAATTGAAACCTCCCGGTGCCTTGTGCTTTCGCGATTCAAGGTCGAGATGTTTCATGTCTTTCATTGTTTTGATGTATTCTCCAAATTCAGGTTTGATATTTGAAAAAGTCGTGATTGTATTATCAATCAAGTTATCTATTGAGCTATAAGGTTTTAATGATTCCTTACCTGAAATATCAACTTCCAAATCCCACGGTCGCAAACTATCTAATTTGAGAGCTTGCAAGCGTTCTTGATGCAGATGCTCAATCAATGGAACTACGGTTTTTCTTATTGAATGATGAAAATTCGCACAATCTTTGACTGTAAAGTCAAAGCGTTCCATTTCATCGAATTTATAATCTCTATAATTTGAGTAACCTGTATTTTGAGCGATGTTTTGGCGAACTTCTATCAATTGTGTAAACAAATTGTCAAGCGATTCTTTTGCTGAGAATCGTGCGTCTGCAATTTTCTTATAAATGGTTTCTCTGAGATGTCTGTCGGTATCGTGCAAAAAATTAGATGCTTGTTGCAATGTTAGTTCTTCGCCTTTGTGTGTAATGGTCAACTTAGAAGTGATAGCTCCGTATTCTTGTTCCATCTTACGCATTTCTGCCAAAAGCGGGATATTTTCTTTTCTGAAAAGTTCGATACGACGATTGACGGAACGAATTAAAATGTGATAAGGTTCTTTTGGCAATTCATTTAACGGAGTCGCATCAATAAATTTTTTATTGAGCAAATCGTCTTCATTTTCTATATGAGGCAATATGTTGGAAATATAATCTTCAAATGCTTGTTTATAGTCTTCATCGTTGGTATATCGGGCTGTATTGATATAACGCCAAGCCAATTCTTCTTCCAAAAACGAAGCTAATTCACTCTTATCTGCCAACCATTGTTCCAAAGATGCTTTATCTTCAAGAGGTCGTTTTTGTAAATCGTCAAAAAAAGGACGAATATCGTCCCATTTTTTGATTGTTAAATCGGAAGGAATGAAACTCATAGTTTTTATTTTTCGGCTTGTGCTTCGTTTTCTGATGGTTCTTCGCTTTTTTCCTCTTCTTTTTTATCAAAGTCAATATCGGTATGTTCTTTTAGAAGATTATACCATTTTATAACTTTTTTAATGTCAGACACATACACGCGTTCGCGGTCATATTGCGGTAATATTTTTTCGAAATAAGCTTTCAAATCATCGGCCGAAGACTTAACCTTTATTGATGCTTTTTTACCATTTTCAAATTGGTGCATTTTCACAAAAATATCTTTCAACGGGACTTCTTCGTCTTCGGTATAAATAGCAATATCATTCAGCGAACTCACTTTGTAGTGTTGGTCTATCATTGTGCGTTGTTTTGTTTCCAATGATTCTACAATAATTCCTTTTGTCGCTTGTGACATTAAGCGGTAAAGTCCGCCTTTCCCTGAGATTGATAAAATATCTTTAAGCATAATTTATGGTTTTTATTTAATGTTTCTGATTTTTTTTATTTTCTTATACGCTTCATTTACGCGTTTAAACTTTTCTTCGGCCGACTGTTTCATTTTTTCATCAAGATAATTGACTTTATCGGGGTGATATTTCATTGCCATTCGGCGGTATGCTTTTTTTATTTCAGCATCGGAAGCATCCGGTGATATTTCTAATATTTTATAAAGTGTTTCGGAAGTTTCCATTTGGAACATTGCAGCAATAGATTGGTAGTCGGCGGTATTAAGACCTATTCCAAAAGCAATCTCTTTGAGTATTTCAATTTCACGAGCATCTAAATCATTGTCGGCAGTAGCCAGGCGAAATAGGAAATGCAAAAGTTCTAATCGAGACGAATAATTTAGATTTAATTTTATTTGTTCGGTTACTTCCGACACAGCAATATCTTTATCCAATAAATTTCGCAAAATCGCCAACATATCTTTGGTTCTGCCCGGTCCATAGTTCTCCACCAAAAAAGTTTTAACTAATGATAGTTCCGATTTTAGAATGCGTCCATCGGCTTTCATCACAATGGCAATGAGGACTAAAAGGCTGGCAGTAAAGCCTTTTTCGTTGGTGTTTCGGATGCTGTTTGATTTATCAGCGGAAGCATCGAATAAACTTCCAAGAGCAAATCCGAGTAAGCCACCGATAGGACCAAAAAACAACCACCCTAAACCTCCTGTTATCCAACGACTATGTCCCATTATGATTGATTGATAAGTGTTTTGTGAATGGTAATTATTTGAGGTAAAATTAATATTTTTTCATCATTGACAATGCTATAATCTGCCAATTTCTGTTTCTCTAAATCGGACCATTGGCTGTCGATACGCTTTTTTATTTCATTTTCAGATAGTTTGTCGCGTTTCTTTAGGCGTTCAATACGCAATGTTATCGGTGCTGTTACAAGAATAGTTTTGTCTAATGTCTTGTAGATATTCGTTTCAAACAATAATGCTGATTCTTTTAAAACATAAGTTGCCGTTGAAGAATATATTTTACACCATTCATTAAAATCATTTTCAACTGCGGGATGCACAATGTCATTCAATGCTTTACGAAGTGACGGGTGTGAGAAAATCTCATTGGCAATAAACGATTTATTAATACGATTTCCCAAATAGGCTTTTTCGCCAAAAAGATTTATGATATCTTTTTTCAAAAATGTTGCCATCAGTTCTTTGGCACGACTATCCGAATTGTAAACAGGAATTTTTAATTTAGAAAAGAGAGCTGTTATAAATGTTTTTCCGGAACCAATACCACCGGTTATGCCAATTTTCAGCATTATTTTTTTTCTTTTGGAATAGTGATGAGCAATATATGTTTGGGCAATACCTTTACATTGAACACATAGCGTGGTTTTTTTTGTAAAAATACGGGCGCCATCTTATTGTTTAGCACATTAGAAAAGTCAATGATAGGCTGAAATTGATTGGGGTGTATTTTTTTGAAATCAGAAAGGGTTGTTTGATAGGTGATGGTTACTTTTGATGGCTTTAGCTTTGCCGACAACGAATCGGGAAGGTTTTTCAAAACGATGGGAACCTCTATTTTTGTTTCGGTAAATTTCTCAATATCAAGGCTTGCTTTAATGGTTTGTGTGGAAAAAGATACATTTGGAATTTCTTTGAGCGATAACTCTTCGGTAACAGGGTGATCTAAAATACCTAAATTATAACCTTTTGTTTTTATAAAACGAATAGTGTCAATAATGTTCGACGGTCCTGATATCGTTATTGTTTCAGGTCGAATCTTAACATTCCCTTTAAGTGTATATTGCTTTGCTAATCGATAAGATAAGACAGGTTGGATAGCAATTTTTTTTGTTTTTAATTTTGAAAAAGACGCATTAATTTCAACAGGATAGATAACCAAAATTTTTATATTGTTCGGAATGTGTTGTTGAATATCTTTAATGATGTTCTTCGTGGAAAGAAAATAGCGACCATTCTTCTTATTAAATTCCTTAAAATCAATAATATACGGAAAAATAAATCCGGTAAATTCATATTTCAACAAATCAAAACCTTTACCTGCTATTTCAACTTGCAAATTATTTGGGAGAGGTTTGTCTAATGCAATTTCAACAGGGAGATTCTCATATTTGACCGGTAAACTTATAAGCGTGTTATAGTCTTTACTCAATGCATTCAAAAACCAAAAAACACTTGATAATATTAAGAATATTAAAAATATTAAAAAGTGCTTTTTATTCTTCTTGAAAATAGAAGATAGAATATCCGACAGGGTGTTTTTTTTAGTGTCCACGATATGTGGCTAAATCATTTATTTTTGAGCAATGTCGGAAACATCGCGTAGAACAGTAGATAAATCTACTTTTATACGAACATCTGTTGCTATTTCAATTAGAGCTGTTCCATCATCTTTGATATCGGCTATTTTTCCATAGATGCCTCCGCTTGTTACTATTTTATCGCCTTTTTTAAGAGACGCTCTAAATGTTTTCAATTCTTTTTGTTTTTTCATCTGTGGACGAATCATAAAAAAGTAGAAAACAACAATAATTAATATAAGAGGTAATAACGAAGACATTGCATTCGATTTTCCGCCTTCTGCAGGTTGCATCAATATGATGAAATTTAATAAGTTAGTCATTTTTATAAGGTTTTATTTTTGCAAAGTTAATTCTTTATTTGATTTGGAGCAACAACTTCAGCCGTAATGTCAAGGTAAGTACGATTTGGAATGGTGTTGGCAAGAAGGGTAACGCGTTTGTGTTGAACCCCCATTTTCCCTGAACTGTCAAAGACAACTTCAACAGCGGCTTCTTCACCCGGCTTGACAGGTTCTTTCGGATAATTTGAAATAGTACAGCCACAAGTGCTGGAAGCATTGGTAATGATAAGGTCTGTTTTTCCCACATTCTTAAATTTAAAATTATGGGCTACTTTTTCACCTTCGACCAACACACCGAAATCATAAGAATGTTCCATGAATTTAAATTTAGCTAATTTTTCATTTGCATCGGTTGATAATGCCGTATCTTTTGCTGAAATGGGATTATCAACTAAATCGGTCGGCAACAAATCACTATCTGTTGAATTATTTTGGGTACAAGATGTAACGATATTTGAAAGAAATAAGACAAGTAAAATGGGAAGTATTTTAAGATATTTCATTGTTTTTTTCTGACAAAGTAAGAAAGAATACCAAAAATAAGTTGCATTTATTTATTAAAAAATCTTAATTTGGCTATTTCTTTTTATTGTCAAAAATCAGATAAAAAATGTTACCCAATCTTTCAAATTTAAAGCACTCCGATACCGGAAACTTTTTTCTTTTGGCAGGTCCTTGTGTTGTCGAAGATGAAGCTATTACGATGCAAATTGCCGAAACGATAAAACAACTTACCGATAAATACAAAATTCCGGTTATTTTCAAAGCATCTTACAAAAAAGCAAACCGGTCAAGTTTACATTCTTTTTCAACCATTGGTGATGAAAAAGCATTACGCATTTTGGAAAAAGTGAAAATCGAATTGGAATTACCGATTGTAACGGATATTCATACTTCTGAAGAAGCGGAAATGGCAGCATCGGTTGCGGACATTTTACAAATACCGGCTTTTTTGTCAAGACAAACAGATTTGTTATTGGCAGCAGGAAAGACAAAAAAAAATGTTAACATCAAGAAAGGACAATTTATGTCGCCTCAATCAATGCAATTTGCTGTGGAAAAAGTGAAATCTGTTGGAAATAAAAATATCTTACTAACCGACAGGGGAACAATGTTTGGTTATAACGATTTGATAGTAGATTTTCGTTCGGTGCCGATTATGCAAGAAAATAATCTTCCGGTCATTGTTGATATCACTCATTCATTGCAACAACCTAATCAATCTTCGGGTGTTACCGGCGGAAATCCTCAAATGATAGAAACAATGGGACGAGCGGCAATTGCCGTTGGAGCTGATGGGATTTT
>CAZSHT010000034.1:4962-13562 GCA_964606715.1 uncultured Bacteroidales bacterium | reverse complement strand
TCAACAGAAATAGAGTTTATTTCTGTAACAAAAACCTGTTGAAGAACAGTATCTGAAAAACATTCATTTTTGGCAATAAGCATCACAGAGTAACTTCCCGTATCAGCATATTCGTGTATTGGATTTACATAACAGGAAGTATCTCCATCACCAAAATCCCAATAATACTTATATGCATTTTGGGATCTATTTTTACATCGAATGGTATCACCGCTTATGCTCACCTCAAATTGTGCTTTTGGTTTTGCGGTGTCAATATGTGCAATAACAGTATCAACCTGACTAATACATAGAGGTCTTTGCACTTTCCAATTATAAAAATAAAAATATCTTGATGTTGTTTTATCTCCGCGTTTTATGGAAATCAAACTATCTATTGTATAAGGATAATGCAAATCGGACTCTGTTTCATACAATCCTGCATAAACCGGTGCTACCAATTGTAGATTTTTTTCTTTCGGCAATTTAAAATTCAAAGTAATCTCTGAAATTCCTTGCGGAATTGTAACAACAGTATCATTATAAATAAAGCCCTCAGCATTTCGTAATAATATCTCCCTATTGCCGGTAGTTTCTGCATTAACTTGCACTGAGATTAAAGTTGTAGGACGATAACAATCAAATTCAAGATAATGCATCTGTCTTTCACTTAAAAAACCTCCATTCGTAGAAACAGAAGTATCGCCAACAGTAAGTATTGTATCCGAAACAATTGATTGCACAAAATATGTTTTTGAATCATTCAATACCGGCGTCAAGAAAGTATCTCCTATTGCCACCAATGAATCGCTTTCATCATACCAGTATAAACATCCTAAAGTATCATTTCCTGTCAACAACACTTGCCCGCTTCCGCAATGACCTTGATCATCAACATCTATAGATTTCCACAGGCGTATTGATACCGGTTTTATTATGTAGGACTCACCTCCACAAATATTATTCACTGTTAATTTTACTTTATATACAGAATCTTTCATTGTTGCATATTGATGAATCGTATTTTTCAATGTATCTGTCATACCATCACCAAAATCCCAATGATATGAAGCGGTGGTATCTGACATTGCCGTATTATCAAAAAATTGTATTTTCCCGTTACACGATGGTGTTGCTACAATATTAAAATCAACTTTTGGCACCTCCGGTTCTAATTGCACATTCTCATAGACAGTAGAATGATTAGCGACCGAAATATTATTTATTATTTTAGATTGATAACCGTCTGCAGATATTTTCATTGAATAAGTTCCCTCATAAATTGGTCGATGGTAATCTCCCACCGGCATAGCCGTATACACAAATGAATTCATCGTATCGTGATTGAGTATTTCTATTTTTGCTTTTATGGGTTTTCCTGTACAAGCATCGGTAACAATTCCTCGAATACCATACAAAGACTCTCTCATATAATCTAGAAAAGCATTTTTATTATAAGTCCAATGAGACGGTAATGAATCGGAAGCCAACAATTTTTCGGACGAGAGTTCCCAGGTCATCTCCCGACAATGTTGATAATAATTCATATAATCCTGACGGCCACCATATACAACATACCAATCACCGCCTTCAATATATCCTTGATTCGTTACATCGGTAAAATAATCTCCGGGACTATCTTCTTGGGCATGATCGGCATATTCTTTTGACACGAAACGCCACCAATCGTCATCGGCTGTTTTCCGAGAAGATGTACGCCACGAATCCCATGGATAATTTGCGACCTCCGCTCCACTATGTGTATTGGCAGACATTACAAAATCATGGTTTTGGGCAAAACGCATCATGTTGATAGTTTCTTTTGCCCAAGGCTTTCCATCAGGATGGTTACCTCCTGTTCCTGCTGTTGGTCCGGGATAATTTCTATTGGGATCGATGCCATTAGCTAAATAACGCTGAGCTCCGGAAATATCATCATCTCCACCAATATAAGCACCATCGGGATTGGATAACGGGTTTATCCACAACTCAATATTATTTATCAAACTATCAACTTCGGCATCGGTTCCGTAATGCGACAACATATAATCTATCAATCGTAAAAACATCACATAATCAACAATTTCATCGCCATGCATTTGTCCTGTATAAAAAACTTCCGGTTCATCTTCATCAATAGTAGGGTTGTCTGTTATTTTTAGCACTAAAATCAAATGTCCCAATTGTGTATATCCGATAGTATCCAGTAGTGTAATATTCGGATATTTTTCAGCAAAATGTTGCATCATTTGCACATACACATTATATGTTGGATACCTGTCCCATGCTGCCATCTGTGAAGTATCGGAAGCCATTGTAATAGCTCTGCTTTTGCTATTTTTCTCTATAACCGTAAAGTTGATTTTTGTTTTTAATAAATCTCTAAGATGTGTCTTATAAATATAAGCATACACTGTATCATTTTTCACTTTATCTACAGAAATAAATAACGGTAATTGTTGTAAATCCGCCTTGTGTTTCAAACGAAACTTAAAATACAAATCATGATAATTTTGCAATTGTAATTTTGCTTTTTGAACTTCACTTTTATTTTGTGCCGATAATGATAATGATATTACCAGTCCTAAAACAAATATTAAATATTTCATCTGATACATTATTTATTAATCATCTCTCAAGTCTGTTACTTCTATACCTTTATGAGCTTTCACATTAAAGACAAAATCGGTATCTTTCATAGGTTTATTGAAAATGACTTTATTTAAAGTAATTTTATAATTGTTGCCGTCTTTGTCGAATCGCTCGAACATAAACAATTGATTTTTATCTTTATCTATTCGTAAACGAATGCGACTATATGGTTTGTCTCTTTTTTCGGGAATTAAATCGATAACATAAAGAGCATGTCCCATTTCGAAACGATCTTGAACAAATTTAATCTTAAACCCTTTTTTATAAATAGTAAAAATTGTTGCCGGATTAATGGTTTCATCATCTTCTTCGTCAGGGGTATTAATGGTTACTTCATTAGACTCTTTCAGGTAAGTCCAAATGGTTTTTCCATCAAAATATGTCTCGGAATGCATCATTGCTATTTTATATTTATTGCCTTTTGTCCAAATGTGTCCGGCTCGTTTATCTGAAATTTTATCTTGTAAATTTTCAAGATTAAAATTAAATTCGGCATATATCGTATGGATGGTCTCCATTTTTTTTGACAGTTTATCTAAAATAGCAACTGCCTTAGCATCATTCTGAGCATTTGCAAATAAAACAATTAAAACAAAAATGTTTCCTAAAAATAACTTCTTCATACTTATTAATTTTTATTGTGTTTGCATCAAGCTTTCAAAATCTGTTCCAAAGTCGCCATATCTTGCACCAGAACCTTTCGTGCTTTACTTCCATCACTTGCACTCACTATTCCTGCTTCTTCCAATTCATCCATTATACGACCGGCTCTATTGTAACCGATTCTAAACCGCCGTTGTATCATCGAAGTAGAACCATGCTGATTTTCAACCACATACCGTGCAACATCTTCGAACAAAGCATCTCGTTCGTATCCGTCATCGCCATCACCAAAGCCTCCTACAGAACTTGTTTTATCATCTTCCGGCAATGGTAACAAGAATGGACTTATTCCTTGTTGTTCATAAATATAATCGACCAATCGTTCTACTTCGGGTGTATCAACAAATGCACATTGCACGCGTTTCACATTTCCATTCTCAGCAATCAACAAATCGCCCTTTCCTATCAATTGATTAGCTCCTGTTTGATCCAGTATCGTTCGAGAATCGACTATTGATGGGACTCTAAAAGCAATTCGTGCAGGAAAATTGGCTTTTATTATTCCTGTAATCACATTAGTTGATGGTCGTTGGGTAGCAACAATCATATGAATTCCCACAGCTCTTGCCAACTGAGCAATTCGTGCAACAGGCATTTCCACTTCTTTGCCTACTTGCATTATCAAATCGGCAAATTCATCGATAATCACCACGATATATGGCAAATAACGATGTCCTTTTTGCGGATTTAATTTCCTGTCAATAAACTTCTCATTATATTCTACGATATTACGAGCAAATGCTTTTTTCAACAAATCATACCGAATATCCATTTCGCGTCCTAAAGACAACAAAGTATGAACAGCTTTATTGACATCTGTTATCACAAAGTCATCGGCATCTTCGGGAATTGCAATAAAATGATTTTGCAATTTATTGTATAATGAAAATTCTACTTTTTTGGGATCTATCAATACAAATTTCAATTGTGAAGGATGTTTTTTAAACAATAATGATGTTATGATTGCATTCAACCCCACTGACTTTCCTTGCCCTGTTGCTCCGGCTACCAACAGGTGTGGCATTTTTGCCAAATCAAAAACAAGCGTTTCATTCGAGATTGTTTTTCCAATAGCTACCGGCAAAGCCATTTCTGCTTCTTGAAATTTTTTCGATGCAATGACAGAATGCATTGAAACAATCTGTGGTTTTGCATTAGGCACCTCTATCCCAATAGTTCCCCTTCCGGGAATCGGTGCTATGATACGAATTCCCAATGCAGCCAAACTCAATGCAATATCATCTTCCAAATTTTTAATTTTGGAAATGCGAACGCCTGCAACAGGCACAATCTCATACAATGTAATTGTAGGACCGACAATAGCCGAGATTTTATCTATTTTGATACCGTAATTTAAAAGCGTTTGTTCTATCTTATTTTTATTGGCTTCTAATTCATCTTTCTGCACATCAACACTTTCGTTGTCATATTTCTTCAACATATCCAGCGTAGGATATTTATAAAAAGACAGGTCTAATGTAGGATCATATTTCTCCGAAGGCATTGGTCCTATTATTTCACTTGTTTCTTCTTCTTCGGCAACCTCTACTTCAAAATCAACGACATCAAACTCTTCTTTTTGTTTTTCATCGTCCTGTGCATCTTGTTCCGTCATGGTATCTTCACCTTCATTATCCGTTGCCGAAATTATTTCCTTGTCTTCCTCTTCTTGTTCCTCAGGAAGCTCATCATCCTCTTCGTCAGACAGTTGCCCTTGCTGTTGATTATCATCTGCTATTTCCTCATGCTCTTCTTCCGAAAAATCTACCACAATTTCTTGTTCATCTTGCAAAACGGTATCCTCCTCTGATAACTTGTTTTCGTCTTCCGTCTCTTCCTCAATCATCACATCCTCTTCTATCGCTTTTGGTTTAATCAATTGTTCTAAATAACTCCACACCGAAGGTATTCCATAAATAAAGATTCCTATTAGGCTCAATAATAAGAGAAAACTTACTCCGAGAGTTCCCATAAATGCCGACAACCATTTGGTCATTGCCAGTCCTTGTAAACCTCCGAATAAAAAGTTTTTATTTACAGCCAATAAATCTATTAATCCAAAAAATAAGGAAAGCCAAAATAGAGCAACAATGCTAACTTTTATTATTTTAGAAAAATTAGGAATATTGATTTTAAATAATCGCAATGCAAAAATGCCTATAATTCCGACAATAATAAAAGAAGCTATCCCAAACCAATCATAAATAAAAGTATGAGCCAAAAAAGCTCCTAATTTTCCGCCAATATTATTTACCAATAAATCAGATGATGAAAAAACATCTATCCACTCGATATTATCTGTTTTCCATGTAAACAAATAAGAAGTAAATGATATCAAGAAATAAACAACTACGAAAGCCAGAAAAAAAGCAAGACTCACCCGATAGCGAGGATCTTGCAAAATATTTATCTTTTTATTTTTTTTTGATGTGATTTTTTTTTGCGATTTGGCTGCCATTAATTTTAAAATACCTGTTTTTATTATCAAACAAAGATAGTGAAAGATTTAAATGTATTAATCGAAACATTACAAGGAGTTATAAAAAAAGTAATGAACAATTTTTCATTTCTTTTTCTTAGTATAAAATTGACAAAACTGCCGTATACCGCAGTTTTCACATTTGGGTGCACGAGCCACACAAACATAACGCCCATGCAATATCAACCAATGGTGAGCAACACCCAATAAATCTTTGGGAATATGTTTTACCAATTGCTGTTCGGTCTCCAATGGTGTTTTTGCTCCGATAGTCAATCCAATTCGTTTCGACACTCTAAACACATGTGTATCGACAGCCATAGCCGGTTTGTGAAATGCAACCGATAATATAACATTTGCCGTTTTCCGTCCTACCCCCGGTAATTTTATCAAATCTTGCATCGTCGACGGTATTTCTCCTCCAAAATCGGCTAATACCATTTTGGCCATTCCCACCAAATGTTTTGCCTTATTGTTTGGATAAGAACACGAGCGGATATACTCAAAAACAACTTCCGAAGAAGAATTTCCAAGAACTTCTACCGTTGGAAAATCTTCAAAAAACTTTGGTGTTATTTTATTGACTCTCACATCGGTACACTGTGCCGACAAGATAACAGCCACAATCAATTCATATGGTGTGGTATAATGTAGTTCGGTATCGGCTGTCGGATTATTTTTTTTGAAATAATCAATAACTTTTTCGTATCGCTCTTTTCTTGTCATCAAACTTAAAATAAAGCATCTACGGCATCGTCATCGACCAAATTCGGATAAGTAATTTTCAGATTGGGTGTTCTATCCATTTCTCGCTTGATAGCATCCATCGCACCTCTGTTGCGAGCCCAACTTCTACGAGTGATACCATTGTTGACATCCCAAAATAACATTTGTTTTAATCGTCTGTCGGCATCATCGCTTCCATCGAGTACCATTCCAAAACCGCCATTGATAACTTCGCCCCAACCAACGCCTCCACCATTATGCAACGACACCCATGTGGCTCCTCGAAAAGCATCACCAACAAAATTTTGCACCGCCATATCGGCCGTAAAACGAGAACCATCGTAAATATTGGAAGTTTCACGATATGGTGAATCTGTTCCCGACACATCATGATGATCGCGTCCTAAAACAATCGGTGCCGTAATTTCACCCGAAGCAATAGCCTTATTAAATTGTTCTGCTATTTTTATACGCCCTTCGGCATCGGCATATAAGATACGAGCTTGTGAACCAACTACCAATTTATTTTTCCCTGCTTCTTTTATCCAATGAATATTATCTTCCATTTGCGAACGAATATCTTCGGATGCGGTTTGGGCTATTTCTTCCAACACTGAAGCAGCAATAATATCTGTTTTTTCTAAATCTTTCGGATTACCTGAAGTACATACCCAACGGAACGGACCAAATCCATAATCAAAGAACAGAGGTCCCATAATATCTTCGACATAAGAAGGATAAATAAAATGCCCGTCGTCTTTCATAATATCAGCACCGGCACGATGTGCTTGCAACAAAAATGCATTTCCGTAATCAAAGAAATACATTCCTCTATCCACCATTGTATTAATGGCATTTATTTGTCGCAATAACGATTCATTTACTTTTTGTTTAAATTGTTCAGGTTGTTCAGCCATCATCACTTGAGCGTCCTCAAAAGAAAGTCCTGCAGGATAATATCCGCCCGAATATGGCAGGTGTAATGAAGTTTGGTCTGATCCTAAATCAACTTTAATGTTTTCTTCAACCAACCGTTCCCATAAGTCAACAACATTACCATGGTAAGCCATAGAAACACTTTCTTTGTTTTTTTGTGCTTCTTTTATTCGAATCATCAACTTATTCAAATCGCGATGTACCTCATCTACCCAACCTTGCTCGTAGCGTTTCATCAATGCCGATTCATTGATTTCAGCAACAACCCCTATAATGCCAGCAATTCGACTTGCCTTTGGTTGTGCACCCGACATACCACCCAAACCCGATGTTACAAATAATTTTCCTCCAAAAGAATCTCCTTGCTTCATCGTTTTTCGAACTGCATTTAAAACAGTAATTGTTGTTCCATGCACTATTCCTTGCGGTCCGATATACATGTAAGAACCCGCTGTCATTTGTCCGTACTGAGTAACTCCCAAGGCATTATATTTCTCCCAATCATCAGGTTTTGAATAATTTGGCACCATCAAACCATTGGTAACCACCACTCGTGGTGCATCTTTGTGTGATGGAAATAATCCTAACGGATGACCCGAATACATTACCAATGTTTGCTCATCGGTCATTGTAGCCAAATATTTCATAGTCAACAGATATTGAGCCCAATTTTGGAATACGGCTCCATTCCCTCCATAAGTTATCAACTCATGAGGATGTTGTGCCACCGCTTTATCCAAATTGTTTTGAATCATTACCATAATAGCTGCTGCCTGTTTCGATTTTGCAGGATATTCCTCTATCGGTCGGGCATACATCTCATAATCAGGACGAAAACGATACATATAGATGCGTCCGTATGTTTCTAATTCCGCTTTAAACTCAGGTAATAAAACATTGTGAAATTTTGCAGGAAAATATCGTAATGCATTCTTTAATGCAATCTTTTTTTCTTCTGTAGTCAAACTATCTTTTCGTTTTGGAGCATGACTCACAGAAACATCATAGGGCTTAGGTTTCGGTAATTCTGATGGTATTCCTTGCAATATTTGGTCTTTAAAAGATATCATAACAATTATTTTATTCGATTTGTTTCGTGTAAAAATATTAATAATCTCTTTCAAACTGTCTCTTCTGCAACATATTTTTTATTTCTTTGTCTTTT
>CAZSHT010000034.1:0-4862 GCA_964606715.1 uncultured Bacteroidales bacterium | reverse complement strand
GTGTATTTTAGTGAATTTCATCTTCCCTATGGTGCTAAGCTTTTTATCTATAACCCTGACCACTCTATGCTTATAGGAGCATTCACTTATAAAAATAATAACAAATACAATGATTTTGCAACCCAACTAATTGGTGGTGATGAGATAATACTAGAATTAGTAACTCCTGCCAAAATTGACCAATCATTAAAACTAACTATCTCTGAATTAGCCTATAATTATCGTAATTTTAATTATTTTCAATGGAAAGAAGATGTTGTTCGTTCCGGTTCTTGCCAAGTCAATATAAATTGTTCTCCGGAAGGCGACAATTGGCAAGATGAAAAAAAAGGCGTTGCCAGAATGTACATGAAAAACGGTAGTAATTATTTTTTATGTTCCGGTTCTTTAATCAATAATGCAAAACAAGATTGTACGCCTTATTTTCTTTCGGCAGCTCATTGTTCCGAAGATGAAAACGGGAAAATGGTTTCGGCGGAAGATTTACGAAAATGGATTTTTTATTTTAACTATGAAGCCAGCACTTGTGACGGTACTTCCGGTAGTTTTAGTCAGTCGGTAAAAGGCTGTCAGTTTCGTGCCAAAGCAAAAAATAATCCCGGGTCAAAATCCGATATGTTATTACTTGAATTATTTGACAATCCTGCCACAGAATATGATGTTTATTACAACGGTTGGGACAGAAATAACACCGAAAGCACAAGTGGCGTTGGTATTCATCATCCTGCCGGCGACATAAAAAAAATATCAACCTATACAAAAAAACTTACTAATTATGCCAACACCCATTGGAAAGTCTATTGGGCAGCAACAAGCAATGGCCATGGAACTACAGAAGGAGGCTCTTCGGGTTCTCCATTATTCAACAGTAAAGGTGAAATTGTAGGCACATTGACAGGCGGTACATCGGGCTGTGATGGCGATGAAGATAAACCCGATATTTACGGAAAAATGTGGTATCATTGGGATCAAAATGGCACCCACGATTACGAACAACTAAAGCCATGGTTAGATCCTGACAATACCGATGTTACTACTATGAGTGGCCAATATTGCAATAACTTTCCTCCGGCTGCCAATTTTTGGGCAGACAAACAAGATATTCTTCCCGGCACTTCGGTTTCATTCAGAGATGTTTCTTCGGGAGAGCCATCATCTTGGTATTGGACATTTGGTGATGGAACAACCTCAACAACTCAATATCCATCACACACCTACACCAAAGAAGGAAATTATGCTGTTAGTTTAAAAGTTACAAATGATAACGGTAATGACACCGAAATAAAATACAATTATATACATGTGCAACGCGGTCCATGTATTTTTCTTCATTATGACAATTTTGCCGACAGCACCTATACACCAACACTCTATTATTCTGTAGATACAGAAGGTAATAGAAACGGCTATATGTCAGGCAACAATGGTTATGGTGATTTGGCCAAAGCTGATTATTTCTCAACAAGTAGCACTTACAATTATGTTGACTCGGTATACATTTGGTTTGGCTACGCTTCTGACGGAGGACATAATACTGATGTCGAAATAAGTGTATGGCAAGAAACCGGTGATACTGTAGGCAATAAATTAGGGTCTTCCACTATTCCGTTAAGCACCATTGTTTCCGATGTAAACAATAGCCAACTTACCGCTGTTGACATGCCAAACATCTCGGTTTCAACATCATTTTTTGTTGGCATCACACTGCCAAATGGAAGTGGTGACACCGTAGCCATTGTTACGAACAAAGAAGACGAAAGTAATCCGAACACTGCTTGGGAACAATCGGCAAACGGCTCGTGGAGTGCTTACGAAGATTCATGGGGACATAAAATGACACATGCTATCTTCCCTATTGTCTGTTCAGATGACATTGGATTTGAGACTATTCCAAATACAAACGATGTCTTAGGTGTTTATCCAAATCCAAATAATGGTATTTTTGAATTGAACTACCATTCCGAAACCCATCATAATTTTTCGATTACCCTGATGACAGAAGACGGAAAAACAATTTATTCTCAATCGTTTTCCAATAATGCTACCACATTTGAAAAACAATTTGATTTCAGCTCACTATCAACCGGAATTTATATTTTGAAGTTACAAAACAAAACCGGTGTATTGAATTACAAAGTGATTATTCACTAAAAGAGTGTTTCAATATCCAACGATTGTAATTGTTGTTCCGAAATTGTTGTAAACAAAGTATTATTTTTCAAATGTTCTGCCAAATACTCTTGCTCTGTTTGCTGTGGTGATGGTATTAATATTGCTTTCTTTTGAAGAATGTTTAAATCCATTATGGTAGAATACCCTGCCCTTGCCACTACAAGTTTTGCTCTTTTCACCAATTGTAAAAAAGAAATATCATCAACATTTGAAAAAAAAGTGATATTCGCCATTTCTCTCACAACAGATTGAAATTGTTTTCCTTGAAAAACAGCTACTGAAAATGGTTTATTTTTCAACCATCTGACAATACGCTGTTCAAACAGGGACCGCTGTGGCTCGGGACCTGATAAAATAACAACAATATCAAAATATTGGGAATTATTTTCTTGCGTATCTGTATTTTCAAAACGACTCAAAAAACCAATAAACTTTACATTTTGGGGCATTACAGACAAATGTGATAATTTACCGGACAATCCCATTTCGTATTCCTCGTCAGGAACCCAACACTCATCGAAAGCTTGTATTTTTTTTAAAATATTTTTTCTTACCAACGATTGAAAAATCTTGTATCGTGCCGGCAAAATCGGTGCTAATTGATGTGTTACTAAAATATTTTTTGTTTTTGAAGTATAAAATCCATAACGATTGTCCGAAATAATAATATCGGCATTAAATTCTTTTTGCAACTGTATTGCCTTATTTAAGTCGTGGCGTTCCAATGTTTGCAATTTTCTTAAAAAAGAAAAAAGACGAAATACAGAAAAAAAATGAATATCAAAATTCACTTGAAAACCGCTGTTAATTTCTACTTTCTCCAAATTGGGATAATATTGTTTCCATAATGCCAAAATCTCTTTCTCGCCAACCAATATTACTCGATGTTTCGATTTATAAAAATTAATCACAGGAATCATTCGCATAGCATGCCCCAACCCCCAATTTAATGGTGCTATAAGAATTGTTTTTGCTGTTCCCAATGTGGGTAAATCCATTTGTGATATTTTTACATCTTCTTACAAATATAACGAAAGCCACTCATTTAGAGCAGCTTTCGTTGGTATTTTCAAATTTATTGGTCAATTTTATTTACGATAAATAAACTTCTTTCCTGTATCCTTAATAATTCGTCGATACCATTCCTCACCATACCCCGGTTGGTCCGGACCGTCCAAAATATCACCCGGATTTCCATTTCCGATAAAACGACCGTTTTTTGTTTTCTTAATATTACCATCCATAAATTTCATGAACAAAAAATGATAAAACTCTTTCCATTCATACACAAGCGTATTGGCATTGCTACAAGAATATTCCGTTAGATAATCTATAGCTTTTTCAGGATTTTCTTGATAAAATTTCTGAGCTGTTTGATCGACTAATTTTACGGTTTCGATATAACTTTCTTCTAATAATTGTTGTTTCTTTCGAATAATCGGCATTATTGCATCATAACGGGTATACGCCCAATTTGACACCTGATTGAAAGTCCAAAATGCTGAATTGTCGGACCATTCTCCCATTGAGCCATTGCCTTTGGCATAGGTTTCCGGTATGCGTTTTATAGACGAATATACAGGTGTGTAAACAGTACTGTAACTATCATCTACTCCAAACCAAAAAATACCGCCCAATGGATTTTTTAGCCACGAACGCATTTGTGCAACAAAAGAAAATCCGGTTTGTTGAGTAGAAACTGCTCGTTCGTTGAAATAGGTTGTAGAATCGACTTTCCAAGTAAGACCTCTCCAACGATACGGACAATGATACGGTCCTGCACCAATATCTTTTGACATATCCATATCTGTTCCTTCAAAATGATCACGCATTAGGTTCATGACATCATGTAATGATATTTTTTTGTCGGGCTTTATCCACAACGGCATTCTATTTTTCAAATCAAATCCCATTGCATAATCACGATATTGTTCCATATGGCTATTTACCCTGCGAAACATAGCCCATACTCTGCTTTCACAAAATCGTGCTCCGCCAAAATCTACAGGAGCATAAGTATCTGAAAAGCTGAAATCTTTGTCTTTCCCGGTAAACCATCCTTTTTCTTTGGCAAAAGAAATAACATCAGGAGAATTAAAACAGGTTGCTTTCGGATCGTCAAATTTATTTACTTTTTGATATGGGAAAGTTCGTATTCTAGCTTGATTGGCATGTGCACACACATAGCCATCAGGAATTTTCAATGCTACCCATACAGCCCCTTTCTTGTCTTTTCCCTTTCCTATCATTTCCATTATCCACACTTCATTTGGATCAGCAATAGAAAACGATTCTCCTTCGCTGTAATAACCATATTCTTCAACCAAATCAGTCATCACTTTAATGGCTTCTCTGGCTGTTTTTGAGCGTTGTAAAGCTATATATATCAAACTACCATAATCTACCACAGCTGTTGGCTGATGATGTAATTCTTTTCGACCACCATATGTTGTTTCACCAATAGATACTTGCCACTCGTTCATATTTCCAACAACTGTATAGGTATGTGGCACTTGCTTTATTTGTCCCAAGCGTTTTCCGGTGTCCCATTCATAAATATCCAACATTGCCCCTGCCGGCCAATCGCGTCCCGGCCAATAATATAATTCACCATACAAGACATGGGAATCGGCAGCATAAGTTATCATTGTTGAACCATCAACAGTTGCCGCTTTTGTAAATAAAAAATT
>CAZSHT010000033.1:0-13655 GCA_964606715.1 uncultured Bacteroidales bacterium | reverse complement strand
TCAGAAGCATTTTCAGCTTTGAGTGTTGTAATGCGTTTGTGCAATTTTAGGAACTTATGCACAGTAGCGTTCCACTTATGTGCTTGTGGAATAAAAAAGTACTTTTTTTTCATAGCATATTTGGTTTTTTAGTTTTTTGCTTACTCTATTTAGGATTTTCAGCTTTCTCCTAAAATTTGTTTGCTAATATAGTCCATAAATTTGACATAAAAGAGAAAAAAATACTTTTTTTGGTTGCTTAAAAAAATGATGAATTGTCTGTTTTTTTTAAGAGATAAAAATGAAGGTGTTTATTTTGTATTTTTGAAACACAAAAAAAATACAAAAAAAATGACAATTCCTCGTATTGCTATTTTGGCTTCCGGCACCGGTTCGAATGCCGAAAATATTATTCGTTATGCCAACGAAACAGGACATTACAAAGTGGCATTGGTGTTGAGCAATAAAGTAGATGCTCCGGTGTTGAAACGAGCAGGACGATTGCTGACGCCTACTTTTACATTTACCAAAGAAATGTTTTATGAAACGAATGCAGTGGTGAAGGCGATGAAGCAATTGGAGGTCGATTTTGTGGTGTTAGCCGGATTTTTATGGTTGGTGCCCGAGAATATCTTAAACGAATGGCCGGATAAAGTTGTTAATATCCACCCGGCATTATTGCCAAAATATGGTGGTAAAGGAATGTATGGTATGCGGGTGCATGAAGCCGTAAAAGCAGCCGGCGAAAAACAAACGGGAATTACCATTCATTTGGTGAATGAGCAATTTGATGAAGGCGATATTTTATTTCAAGAAACAGTGGCTGTTGACGAGAATGATACCCCCGAAGATATTGCCCAAAAGGTGCATGCATTGGAATACGCATATTTTCCCAAGGTTATAGATTTGTTGTTAAATGGAGAAGCGTAGATGATATTGCTGATAGTTTATTTCCTGTTGTTGTCGGTATTAATTTTCCAATGGCGTTTTTTTCGAGAGTCGTCAATTCCGCAATGGTTGGTGTTGTCGTTATGGATAATAAAAGTGTTGGCGGGTTTTTCGGTGTTGTGGGTTTATCAGGTGTATTATGGCGGTCATCGGAATACCGGTGATGTGTTCAAATATTTCGATGATGCCGAAGTGCTCTATCGCAGTTTCTTGGCGGGACATTATACCGATTTTTTTTCAATGCTTACCGGTTATCATGCGTCATCGTCGGAATTGATGCGTTATTATGCCGATACTGATTTTTGGTTTAAGCATTTCAATTATGGATTACTTAACGAAAATAGAACGATGATACGAATCAATCTTTTTTTGAGATTGTTTTCCGGTGGGAATATTTATGTGCATTCGTTGTTTTTTTCGTTTTTCGCATTTATTGGTTCGTGGGCTTTATTCAAAGCATTGGTGTCATTTTTTCAAAAAAAAGAATATTTATTGTTGTCGGGTATTTTGCTTATTCCGTCAGTCTTGTTTTGGTCGTCATCTATTATGAAGGAGACATTGATAATAGCGGAATTGGGATTTTTAGTGTTTTTTTTAATCAATAAAAAATATTTTGGTGTTTTCGTGTTCTTAGGGATGTTGTTTTTCACTAAGATTTATGTCTTTGCAGCTTTGTTGCCGGGGGTTGTAAGTTTTTTTATAATGACAGAGAAAGATCGGTTATTGTCTTTGAAAGTTGTGGGAGTTCATTTGGGATTTTTATTCTTGGTTTGGTTGTCGTCATTTTCACCATACAATATTGTGGAGATTATTGCCAACAAGCAAAATGATTTTATCAATATGGTGCAACAAGTGTCGGCAGGGAGTGCATTTGAGATGAATCGTTTGCAACCGCATTTTTTTTCAATCATGCAACAGGTTCCGGCAGGGCTTTTCAATGGCTTATTGAGGCCTTTGCCTTCCGATGTTCACAATGCCTTTGGGATGATGGCTGTTGCGGAAAACGGCATTTTGTTGTTCTTTTTTTTGGTGCTGTTGTTTTTCTTTCGAAAATCACACAAAAATATCAGAGGTATAGAAATGTTATTTTTATCATTTTCTTTTATCTTAATAATCCTTGTCGGATTGACAACACCTGTGGCGGGAGCAATTGTTCGATATCGTATTCCGTCAGTTTTATTTTTATTTGTAATAATGCTGTATCATCTTGATACTCAGCGATTATTTGAAGTCCTGAAGCGGTTTAATCCTTTGTCAAAAGATTGACCGAAGAAATTTTTCGCATCAATTTTTCAATAGCTGTTTTTTGTGGCAGATGTTCATCGTAAACGACTTCTGTGTAAGTGATATTGTTGCTTGCAAGAAGCGGTTCCAGTTGTTTTACCAGTTGAGTTGCCAACCCGAATCGGCGAAATTTCGGCAAAATAAACAACGAATGAATAGCGGCTGTTCGATCTTCTTTTACTTCAAAGACAAGAGCTCCAACAGGGTTGTTTTCAATGAGATAAATGAGGGCATTTAAGCGGAAGAAAGAACCTGTTTTTAGGTTGTCAATAGCATCGGGAAACAATAATGGTTCAAAGTCGGTTACCAATTTTTCTTGCGAAATATTTTTGAATAGTTGAATGGCAAAACTGTCTTCCGGTTTTTTTGTTGAAGTTTGGTCTTGTTGTTTTGCAGATCCTTGAGGTTGTTGTTCGTCATTTTCTTTTAGTTTTGCCCAGAAATAATTGTCCGAGAATGAGATGGCAGTTTTTCCGATACCTTCTGTGTTAAGGATATTGGGGCGTAAAGTGTCAGGCAAAACTTTTACATCATAAATTTCGTCAACACTCATTTTGTATTCAAATTTTCCAATGACTGTTTTGGTTGGTAAATAAATGGCAATGATACCTGAGAATGATGTTTCGGAAATAGGCAGGTTCTTAAATGTTTCATTGTTGTGTCGCAATTTTGAGCTGGCAATAAACAAATAATCGCCAAACCGATCCATACCGCGTAAAAATCCGTCAAGTTTAAGAAGCACTTCATACGAATGGTTCTTAACATCAACCTCAATGAGTTCACCTTGTGCGGAGTTTAATACATATAATTTACCATTATAAATACGAGGTGAGTGAGGCATAGACAGTCCATCTAGAATAATCTTTCCGGAGGGATATTCCATTAAAATACCACCGTTTATTTTGTTTTCTCTCCATCCGTTTTTTTCGTTACTGTTTCCTAAGGCGGTGAGGTATTTTATTTCATTGTTTTCGATGGCCAATCCATTGAGATGACAACGGTCTTCCGGTTCTAACTCAGTGATGAAAGGCGGTTGCCAAAATGGGGTGAAACTTTGGGTGTCGTCAATATAAGCCAGTGTTGAGAACATCGTGTTTACCGCTACCAGCTTGTCATTTAAGAATGCCATGTCATGCAATGCCAAGGGACCCGTGTGATAGGTTGCTTGTGGAATATATATGTGGTCGTAAGTGTTTGGTTTGTTGGGATAAAGCGGTGCAAGACGAGTGTCATTTTTTAATATTTCAACATTATATTTGGTGGCGGCAGCCAAGGTGTCATCCTTTACGGCCAAACCCATTACATTGTCGAAGGTGCGAGGTAGTTGCACTAACTTATCGGTATCTTGTGGCGAAAGAGTAATTAATTTTCCGGCTTGATAGGTGCTGATTACCAACGATATATTTAGATTGGTTAAGAGTTCCGCAAACTGAGGGGAGTATTGACAGTCGAAAGGTTTTATTTCGTGGCTCATGTTAAAAATGGTTTTATATTTTATTTAAAGTTTTCAAAGGTAGAAATTTATTTTGAAACTAAAAGAGCCAGCCTATTGATATTTCATTGAAGTCGGCTTGCCCGAAATTGGCACGAATATAAGCCCCTAAGAAAAGACCTTTTTGATGGTTTGTTCTGATAAAAGGGAAATAACGAAATCCCAGCCGATTGTTGATGTAGCGTTTAAGAACATTAATTATATCGTGGTTTCCGACAGATGTCTTGTATTTGATATAAAACGGATTCCACCACAATATGCCACTTTCTATGTTGAACGCAAAGTGTCCAAAAACAAAGTCATAGCCAATGTAGGTGCTTAGTGTCGTTGCATTCATTCTAGTGTCGGGCATAAAATTTTGATAAACGATATAATCATAAAAATCGGTGTAGTAGGTAACCGTAATGCCGGCAAGAAATCGTCCGCTGTTCCAAATAAATTTACTACTTCCAATATGAATGGTGGCAACCGAATAGAGGGGGCCGTTCAACGGTGCGGTGCCGTCGCCGAAGTCGTGCAGTCCGCCACCGCCTTCGAGTGACAGATGCCATCTTCGGTCAGTTCTATTTGAGAATGTATCGGGAAGGAAAGTAGGAGTTTTACCCAAATGAATCCCCATAGATAACAAAACAAGGTTAATGCCGTTGTTGGGCATTTTATAATGACCGTTGGAAGCATGAAGGACAGAGATTCCGATTGTTGCAGATTTTTTCGGAGAGACAAAAACAGTTTTGGTTAATGAGCCTTTTGCCAAATAAGTGAAAGGAGTGCTGATGAATAAATTTTCGGGATTCTTGGCAATATCGAAATAAGTTTTGAAATAGGCTGTTCCTAAGCCGACAGACAGATCTGTTTTATGAGCAAGATGAAAGTCAAAAATGGGCATTATGCCCAATAGGTTGCCAAAAACAGATGCGTTTCCCAATGAGCCGAAAAATAATGAACCGCCAATGTCGGGATGACGCAGATATTGGTGCCACGGGCGAGTGCCGATAGTCGGTTTGGTGAGTTTAAATTCTCCGATAAATGCGATGTTACGATGAGGAAAAGAAGGATAATTTTTTATAATTTTTCCACCATGAAAATCTAACGAATAATGCCAAGGGGTTTGCCCTATTATAGTATAACCGGAAAACAATAAGGCAAGAAAAAATAAAACGATTGGTTTCAGAAAAGGGTTAGGTGAAGAATGCATCAAAGAGCGGTGATTTTTTTTAAGAAATATTTCTTCTTGGAAGGTAAAAGCGGAATGTGAATATCATCGGTCATCACAATGGTGTCTCCGTCGGTGCGGTTATATTTTATTACATGATGTAAATTGATGATGTGGTTGTGATGTGTTTGGCAAAAATGATGAGAAAGAAGGAGGTCCTTGTAGTAGCTAAAGGGTTTTTCTATAGTGATTTTCCGGTGATTAGTTAAGAAGAAAATGGTTTTTGTGTTTTCTTTTTTGCACTGAATAATATTTTGGATTTTGACAATGAAAGTATCATTATGAGTTTCTAAAAAGAGAGTCTGTGGTGTTTTCTTTTCTTGGAATTGGGACAAAAAATATTTGAGTTGTTCGGGAATATATTTTTGTTGAAGTCGTTCCAAAGAACGCGTAACAGCTTCTATTATCTCATCAGGATTGATGGGTTTTAAAATGAAGTTGAGAGCATTATATCGGAAGGCTTTGACAGCAAGTTCGTTGTGTCCGGTAATGAAAATAACTTTGAATGTCGGATTTTGAAAATGCGATAAGATATCGAATCCGGTGCCGTCGGTAAGAGTAATGTCCAGAAATAAAAGGTCGGGTGAATGTTTTTTTATTTTGGCAACAGCGGATTCTACCGAATGAGCTTCATCAATGATATTTATTTGCGGGAATGCATTCTCAATGATGAGGCGTATCGAGTTTCGAGCATCTTTTTCATCATCAATAATGATTGTTTTAATAGGAATCGACATGTCTGGATGCAATTTAAATAGACTTCAAAGGTAGAATAAAACGAACGAATGTGCCGGGTTTTTTATCGAAATCTTGCCGGTTTTTTATTTCAAACAAATAATTTCCTTTGTAAGTCTTTTTGAGGTTTGCTATACGGTCTTTTATAATTTCCAAAGAATAAGAGGTGTGAGTGTTATCTTGTTCTTTTGTTCCTTCCGTAAAACCAATGCCATTGTCAATGATGGTAAATTCCAGTTTGTTATCACTTGTTAATGTAAATGAGATGTCGATGATACCTTTGTAATTAATTCCTGCAAAAGCATGGTGAATAGCATTTTCAATAATCGGTTGTGCCAACATAGGAGGAACGAGAGTGTTATCGGCATCAAGATTCTCATCGATGTGGATATGATAATCGAAAATGTCGCTAAACCGAAGATGTTGTAATGTTAAGTAGTGTTCAATGGTTTCTTGTTCTTTTGCCAATGGAATAAAAGCTTCTCTGGAACTTTCTATAATGTTTCGCATCATATTGCTGAATTTGGCTAAATAGCGAGCCGCTTCCATCGGGTTGTTGGATAAAACAAATTGTTGAATGGAAGTGAGGGCATTGGAAATGAAATGCGGATTCATTTGTAGGCGTAAAAGCTTTTGTTCCAATTCAATACTGCGATGTTGTGCTTTGAGTGTTTTTTGACGATACCACAAAGAGAACAGGGCTATGCCACCCAAGATGCTGATAATGAGAAAGGTAATGACCCATCGGATTCTCTTAAACCGCAAATCTTGAATTTCCAGTTTTTGTGCAGCAATTTTTTGTTGTTGCGATAGATTTTTAATTTCTTGTTGTTGTTGCTTCGTTTTATATTTGCTTTCCAGTTCGGTTACTTGTTTATAGCGTTCAGTAGACGCCATAGAATCTTTTAAGGTGTAGTATAGTTTTAAATAAGAATAAGCCAATCCGATGTTTTCTTCTTGTTCATAGAGGTTCGCCAAGTTAAAATAGATTTTTTGAAGGATATCCAAAAAATTATGTTGCCGGACAATGTCTAAACTTTTGACAAGATAGTGTTCGGCGGTATCATTTCGTTTCATCAATAAATAGGTGCGCCCGATATTTAAGTTGGCATTGGCTTTGGCTCTTGGAGAGGTGATGATTTTTTTTGATAGTTTATAATACAATACAGCATTGTACAGGTCTCCTTTTTTTTCATATACAACGCCTAAGTTGTTATAACTGATAGATAATCCTCTCTTGTAATTCAATTTTGAATATATTGTTTTGGCTTGTTTGTGATATTGTTCGGCAAGTGAATATTTTTTTTTCAATAGATAAATAGTGCCGATATTACTTTTTACATTGGCTTCACCTAATGAGTCGTTAAGTTCTTTTTTCAATACTAATGCTTCATTGTACAGTTCCAACGCTTTGTCATATTCGTTCCAAAGTTTATAAAGACCGGCAATGTTGTTTAAAACGGTCGATTTTAGTTTGATGGCGTGAGTCTTGTCACAATAATCTAGTGCTTGATAATAATATTTTGATGATGTGTCGTATTTCCCCTGAAGGTCATAGATGCTGGCAATGTTGTTAAGACTGTAGGCAACGCCTTTGTCGTTGTGAAAGCGTTTTTTTATAGCCAATGATTTTTTGTTGTAAGCAATGGAGCTGTCATATTGTTCCATGTAATAATAAGCAACGGCAATATTGTTTAATGATATGGATGCAATGCTGTCGTTAAGAGAAGTTTGGGAGAGGGGTTTTTTGAAATAGAAAATGGCAGAGTCATAATTGTTCTGATAAAAATGAGAAGTACCTAAATCGGAGTATGCATCAAATAATGGTGTCTTGTCTTTCAGTATTTTCAATTTTGGAATGCAAGCCCGTAAAATAGAATATGTTTGTTTGATATTTTGTTTGGTAAGGTAATAATGTGCCAATAGCGATTGAGCAATGGCAAGAGCGGTGTCGTTTTGTTCTTTTTTAGAAAATATCAAAGCACTGTCAATAAACGGTTTCGCCAATTGAAAATCAGCACCTTTGAAAAAAGAAGCCATTTGGTTGTAAACAGGGGCTTTGTGAGAGGTCGTTTTTAGCATCTTTTGCCACTTTGAGAAATTGGGCTGAGCGAGTGTAGCAAGGGTAAATAATAAAAAGGGAAAAAGAAAACGATACTTCATAGGTGCAAAAATAGGACTAAAAAATGAAATACAACAATGGAGAGAGAATGCGTGAAAAAAAATAAAAAACTAAAACAATTTTTGAGTTATATTTGTTATTATAAAAAACAAAGTAATATGAACAGTTTGAAATACAACGAAATCACAAAAAATGTATTTGCCGTAGGAGCCGAACATTGGGACCGTCAAATTTTTGATGAATTGGTGCCATTGCCCGACGGAACGAGTTACAACTCTTATTTGGTAGTAGGAAGCGAAAAAACAGCTTTGATAGATACAGTAGAACCTGAAAAAGCGGCCGATTTGTTCGACCATTTAAATCGTTTGGATGTTGAGAAAATCGATTATATCATAGCCAACCATGCCGAGCAAGACCATTCGGGAGCCATTCCCGATATTTTGGATTTGTTTCCTGATGCGAAGGTTGTTACCAACAAAAAATGTAAGAATATGTTGGTTGATTTATTACACCTTGATGAATCTGTTTTTGAGATTATTGGCGAAGAAGATACGCTTTCATTGGGCGATAAAACATTAAAATTTTTGATGACACCATGGGTGCATTGGCCGGAAACAATGACGACTTATCTGGAAGAAGACAAAGTCTTATTTTCATGTGATTTCTTCGGTTCGCACAGGGCTACCAGTAAACTTTTTGTGTATGACAATTGCAAAGTGTTGGAAGATGCCAAACGCTATTATGCCGAGATAATGATGCCATATCGTAAGTTTATTACAAAAAATATTGCCAAAGTAGAACAATATCCTATCGATTATATTGCCCCGAGTCACGGACCTATTTATGATAATCCGGCATTGATAATAGATGCTTACAAAGATTGGATTTCGCCTCGTGTGGAAGATAAAATACTGATACCATATGTTTCGATGCACGAAAGCACTGCCTTGATGGCCGATTATCTGGTGCGACGATTTACCGAACACAATATCAATGTCATTCCATTCAATTTGGCAACAGCCGATATGGGCGAATTGGCGATGGAGTTGGTCGATGCGGCAACGGTTATCTTTGGGTCGCCTATTGTTCTCAATGGAGCTCACCCGTTGGCTGTGAGTGCTGCTTATTTGGCTAATGCCCTCAATCCGAAAGTGAAACATATGGGCGTTTTCGGCTCATTTGGTTGGGGTGGTAAGATGATAGAGCAATTTCAATTTCTATTGGGCGATTTGAAAGCTGAATTTATTGAACCCGTATTGGTAAAAGGATTGCCTCGCGAGGAAGATTACGAGCGGTTGGATAAATTGGTGGAGCAAATTGTAGAATTACATAAGTCCTTAGACTAATTGGTATAACCCAAGCGGGATAGCCAATTCTTATCGTCTCGCCAGTTTTTGCGAACTTTTACATGGAGGTCGAGAAAAACTCTGTGGTCTAAAAAGTCTTCAATATCTTTTCGGGCTTCCATACCTATTTTTTTTATGCCCGAACCTTTATGTCCGATGATGATATTTTTTTGAGAATCGCGAATGGCATAAATAGTCGCACGAATGACAATGACATTATCTTTCTCTTCAAAAGCATCTATCTGAACATCAGTAGAATAGGGGATTTCTTGATAATAATTGAAAAATATCTTTTCTCTGATAATTTCCGAAATGAAAAACCGTTCGGTTCTGTCCGAGAGTTCATCTTCCGGAAAATATGGTGGGTTGTAGGGCAATAATTCCAACAGGCGTTGTTTCAAAGCGTTTATGTTTTCACCCGTGAGAGCCGACACTTTCCATATTTCAACATCGTCTTTGAAGCGTTTTTTCCAAACTTGTTCTGCCGTTGCAATCTCTTCGGCAGAGTGAATGTCGATTTTGTTGATGATGAGCAGTTTAGGTGTGTTTATTTGGTTTAGCTTGTCAATAAATTCTTGGTCGTATCGGTCGCGGTCTTCTATGTCGGTAAGGTAGAGTAAAATATCAGCATCTTCGAGAGCCGAAAAAGCATAGTTTAGCATATAGCGTTGTAGCTCATATTTTGGTTTCACAATACCCGGCGTATCCGAAAAAACAATCTGATAATTGTTTTCTGTGAGGAGTCCTAATATTCGATGTCGGGTAGTTTGCACTTTGGGAGAGGTGATAGAAAGTTTGGTGCCGAGAAAAGCATTCATCAGTGTTGATTTTCCCACATTGGGATTGCCGACAAGGTTGACAAAACCCGATTTGAATGAAGTTGAATCCATAAGAATTTAAAAATTAAAAGTGCTGACAAAGGTAAAGGCAAAATTCTGAATGGGCGTAGGATAAGCATAATTTCCCATACGGTAATAAACACCAAATCCCGAAGATGACCACTTCCCGTTCCACAGATTTTCAATAAGAACGCCGGCTTCGTGATAACCGTGGTTTAAACTTTGCAAATTGTATTGTGTTTGTAATGCGGGGTTGCTGAGGGAGCCTATCTCAAAATTGTAGTCCAGTCGCAAGCGGGGTGTGCATTGTTTCGATAGTTGCCATTTGGCAAAGGTCTGAGAAAAATGAAACGAGGCTATTTGGTCGGCAAGAAATTCATATTGATGAATTGTCTGAAAGCTGTTGTTAATTTGAAAATCAACAGTGAAAGTTTTAATTCCTTTGCCGTTGAAAGTGTAGAAAACAGGATAGTCTCCGGTGAGTTTTCCGGCAAGTATTTCCACATTGGTTTGCCAAGTGTTGTTCCAATAAAATGCCTTTTGTATGCGAAGTTGAAGTTTTTCAAAATTTTGTCCCGCATTGTCATAGATAAAACCGCGTTTATAAGAAAACCATATCACAGGATAATGGGTGCCTTCGTAGTAGATATGGTCCAATGCTCTTATAATCTTATCACCGTAGGCGTATTTCAGATTAATTCCTGTTTCGTATAGTTTGGCAGGAAGAGGTGCTTGCGGAAGAAAAAGTTGGTGTTGCGAAACCATATCAATGACTTGGTAAAAAGAAGGTTGTAGGATATTGGTTGTCCATTCGCCTTTTAAATACCGTAGCAAGCGAAACGAAAATGCCGATTGCCATTGCTGAAAATAATACAAGCCGGATGTGAATTGTGAATATAAACCTTCATTATTGGCGGAAAGTAACTTGTTCCGGTTGTCATAAAATTTGTCGAATCCGCCAAATTCCAAAGCGTCGTAGGTGTAAGACAGTTTCCATTTCAGGTTGTAAAACCGGTTGATATTAAAAGCAAGGTAACCATTGTATTTGGTGAGTTTATCTTTGAATCCGTAGGCAAGATATCCGCCTAACTTTATCGTTTTCGAAAAACGGTTGGCAGTAGATAGACCGCCTTGAACACGAAATCCTTCAACGAAGTTAAAGTCTAATATGCGATTTAATTCCCATACAAAATTCCCAAGTGGAATATTGCCGTCGAGAAGAACATTGTAAATTTTATAGAGACGGTTAAAATGATTTTTTTTACCCAAACTGTCAATAGATTGGTAAGTGGCTTGCTCTTTGGGTGTTAAGGGTATAGGACGAAGTGTTTCCCATTGTGATGACGAAAGTTTAAACGCATCTTTTTTCAGCTCAAAACTCATACTGCCGAAATGAATGGAGTCAAGATTCGGATTTAGGTGAATATCATTGATATAGGTTTTGTTTACCCCTATTATTTGTCCGTTTTCTGAGGTGTCTACAACATACGAGAAAGTAGCATAAAGCTCTTTTGGTACCCATTGCTGTTGATTGAAAAATTGGTATTTCTGTTGAATGCGAATATTAAATAAATCGGATTTTTTAAACGGTTCGGCTATCACATTGGTTACGGCATAGGTGGGTGTGCGAAGATACATCAAGCCTTTGAGGGCATTGAATTGCTTGTTTTTGTGTGGCTGAAAAGAAATGACATAAACGGTGTCGTTGCCCACGAAAAGGCTGTCTTCGATGATAAACAAATATTTCTTGTCGCTGTTTTTCGATAATGGGCTGAGGTAGTTCTGTCCCAAAAGGGAAACCTTGTCGGGATAGAATGAAAAGGATTGCAGTTCTGTTGCCAAACCGAATAATGTGGGAATGGTAAATCCCGACACTTTGGAGGCAATGACGCGTTCGTAGCGTTTGCCGGGCTGTTCGAAAAACGATTCTTTCACCGTTTCTATCAAAAACAAATGATGATGTTCCAAAAATTGTTTTGCCGAATCGTTTATTATAGGGCTTGTGTTTTCTGTTTTTTGAGATGTATCTTTCTTATACTCAGTGATTTTTGGTTTCTTTATGGTGTCTTGTTTCAGCTCTTTTACCACATCAGATTTTATGGTCATATACAGTTTGTTGTAAGAAGAGAAACTAAATGTTTTCAAGTGTGTGCGAGGATTGTTGACAGATTTGAAAGCAATGGCTTTTTGCACAATTTTGTTAGCCGGATTTTCAGAAGGTAGAATCTTTATAGAAGCTAGATTTAGGGTTGTGGCTTGCATTTCGATGCGAAGAGAATAGTTTTTTTTGTTTGATGGAATGGCAACAATAGTATCGCGATAGCCGATGAATGAACACCGGAGTTGCGTTATCGGTTGTGATGATTCAATAAAAAAAATACCATCAATGGAAGAAGTAACCCCTTTTTTGTTGCCATACAAAATGTTGACAAAAGCAAGAGGTTTTAGAGTTGTTTTGTCAATGACTTTACCTTTAATTTGATAATTCTGAGCCGGTGCTGACAAAGAAAATAAGACAGTAATGGCAAGAATGAAGAAATAAGTTTGCGACTTGCCAAAAATCATATTACAAGGGTTATAGTTTTTTTATCAGATAAATATAAGCAGGGAAATGGTCACTGTAACCGTCAATAAAATTATCGCCGGCGAAAGTGCGGTGTGGATAGCCTTTGAATTTCCCTTCGGTATTGGTCAAAAACGGCTTGTTGAAGATATGAGCTTGGTAAAAACGATACGATGTTTTATCGCCGAGAACGGCTCCCGGCGTGAGAATAATATTGTCAAACAAATTCCAGCTGTCGTGCCAAGCCAATGAGCCAATGCCTTTTCGATAAAAGGTAAGCATCGGATTGAAAAAATAACCTTTGGTGAGGAGGTCTTTTTTGTCGGTGGCTTTCAAATGTTTTTTAAGACTTGGACTGGTAGGGTCGTCATTGAGGTCGCCCATCATAATAATCTTGGCTTGTGGATTCTTTTGTAAAATACTGTCGGCAATGGCACGACACAAATCGGCAGCAGCATTTCGCAACGGACGACTGCGTTTTTCTCCTCCGCGTCGGGAAGGCCAGTGCATGACAATAAAAGAAACAGTATCGCCGTCGAGTATGCCGGTAACCAACAATTGCGAACGCGTATAAAAATGAGGTTTGTCGGGAATTGTCAGTGGAATATTTTTACTCAGAAGCGGGGTGAAAACCTTGGGATTATATAATAACCCGACATCAATACCTCGGCGGTCGGGCGATTCATAATGGATAATTTTATAACCGTAAGGTTTTAGTTTCGGCATATTGATAAGGTCTTTCAAGACAGTTTCATTTTCAATCTCTGCAACACCTAAAATAGTTGGAGCAGTATGAGTAAGGTTGGCACCAATCAACGGAATTACATCTGACAGATGTGATAGTTTGCGATAGTATTTCTTTGTGTCCCAGTGTTTTGGACCATCAGGGGTGAAGTCGGTGCTGAGTATCTTCGTCGTATCGTTAATCGTGTCGAACAGATTCTCCAGATTGTAAAATGCAATGGTTGCAATCTTGTATTTATCTTGTGCTGTCCCTTTTGTGAAAGAGAATAAAACAATAAGCAGTATCGAAAAAAGAAACTTCATGAATTGTAGTTTTTTTGAATGTTACAAAATTACGATAATTCTCTATGCCGTATTCTTAATTTAAAGTTAAATTTCATGATGTGTCAG
>CAZSHT010000032.1:8115-13926 GCA_964606715.1 uncultured Bacteroidales bacterium | reverse complement strand
TAATAACAAAAAAATGCCAACTGCATTAATGAAATGCGGTTGGCAATATAAGATAAGACAAGGAATAGAGCCTTTTTTCTACAATGACTCTTTCAATAATTTATTCAGTTTCGGAACAACTTCAAACGCGTCACCAACAACACCGTAAGTAGCTGTTTCGAAGATAGGAGCATCTTTATCGTTGTTGATAGCTACAATATACTTCGACGAGCTGATACCGGCTACATGCTGAACGGCTCCGGAGATTCCTACGGCAATATAAAGATTGGGAGCTACTACTTTTCCTGTTTGTCCTACATGTTCTTCGTGAGGACGCCAGTCCAAATCGGTTACCGGTCGTGAACAACCTGTGGCGGCACCCAATATTTCTGCCATTTCTTCGAGCATACCCCAATTTTCGGGACCTTTCATACCCCTGCCTCCCGATACTACAATCTCGGCATCCATAACAGACAGTTTGTCGGTAGAGCGTTTCTCTACATTGACGAGTTTCAAACCGAAATCGGCATCATTGAGTTCCGGAGAGAATGTCTCGATGACAATATCTTTCGGATTTTCATTTATTTCGTATGAGTTGGTGCTCAAAGTCAAAACTTGTTTTTCGCTGTTGATTTGAATATTCGCAAATGCTTTCCCCGAATATACTTTTTTGCGAACGACAAATGGTTTTATACTTGCAGGCACCGCAATGACACCCGACACCATACCGGCTTTCAAGCGTGCCGACAAACGAGGTGCCAGTGAACGCCCTGTGAAGTTTTGTGAAAAGACAAATGTTTGTGCATCGGTTTCTTTTGCCAATTGTTCGATGACCGAAACATATGCTTGCGGGTTGTAGTTTTTCAACCGGTCGTCGGTTACCGTATAAATGATTTCGGCACCGTATTGGCTCAGTGTTTTTAATTCGTCTTCTGCTACATTGCCAATGCTTAGGGCTATGAGGCTGGTTTCCATTTGTTCGGCGATAGCGTGTGCGTAGGAAACTAATTCATAAGTTCTTTTTTTGAATTTTCCGTCCCAATTTTCGGTATATACTAAAACTGCCATAATATTATTTTTTTCGTGATTAATAAAATTTAAATAACTTTTGCTTCGTTGTGCAACAAATCAACCAATTCTTCCAGATGTTCGGCATCAATGATTTTGCATTTTCCTTTTGCTTCCGGTAATTCGTGAACCAATAGTTCGGTTAATGGTTCAACGGCAGTAGGTTCTACAACTTCCAGTTTTTTTGAACGAGCCATCATAATTCCTCTCATACTCGGAATGCGAGGTTCTTCGGCGATACCTTTTTGTCCGGAAGCCATAAAAGGAAAGGCTACTTCAAAAGTTTCGTAACCATCTGCCATCTCGCGTGTTACGATGCCTTTTCCGTCTTCCAATTCCAAATGTGAAGCACTGGTTACGGAAGGGATTCCCAAAATCTCACTTATCATTTCTCCTACTTGGCTACCATTATAATCACTGGATTCTTTTCCGGTGAGGATAACATCAAATTCTCCGTTTTTGAAAACTTCGGCTATTTGAGTTGCCACTTGATAGGCATCTGTCGGCTCTATATTTACACGAATAGCATCGTCGGCACCCATTGCCAGTGCTTTTCGGATGGTGGGTTCGGTTTCTTGCAAACCTACATTAACAACCGTTACTTTGGCATTGGTTTTATCTTTTATTTCCAATGCTCTTGTCAACGACAACTCATCAAACGGATTAATGACAAATTGAATCTCTGCTTTATTGTATTTCTTTCCGTCTTCAACAAAGTCAATACGAGCCGTAGTGTCCGGCACATGACTTACACATACTAATATATTCATCTTTTTTCTGTTTTTTGGGTTAATCAATATTTATTTCGGGAATGGTTCCTTCGACAATCAAAGGAGCACCTGTTTTTTCTACGATTTCTTCTGTCGATACGCCCGGTGCGCGTTCTATCAGTTTAAAACCTTGTTCGGTAATATCAATAACAGCCAAATCGGTAACGATGCGTTTCACACAATTGACTCCGGTGAGTGGAAGTGTACATTGTTTTAGCAACTTTGGGTTTCCTGCTTTGTCGGTATGTGTGGTTGCTACAATAATGTTTTTGGCGGCAGCAACTAAATCCATGGCTCCACCCATTCCTTTTACCATTTTTCCGGGTATTTTCCAACTGGCAATATCGCCATGTTCGGAAACTTCAAAAGCACCCAATACCGTAAGGTCAATATGTCCGCCACGAATCATGGCAAAGCTGGTTGCCGAATCAAAAAATGCAGCTCCTTTTATAGCTGTTACGGTTTGTTTCCCTGCATTAATTAAATCCGGATCGGCTTCTCCTTTTTTGGGGAAAGGACCAATGCCCAACAATCCGTTTTCCGATTGTAGAATGACTTCCATTCCTTGTGGGATGTAATTTGCGACTAAGGTGGGGATTCCTATTCCTAAGTTGACATAATAGCCGTCTTGCAATTCTTGTGCTATTCGTTTGGCAATGCCGTTTTTATCTAAAGCCATAATAATAAATTTTAATCTCTTGTTGTTTCAAATTCAATGCGTTTAATATAATCGGTTCCTTTAAAGATGCGTTGAACATAAACGCCCGGAACATGAATGTGGTTAGGATCCAATTCTCCAACGGGAACGATTTCTTCTACTTCTGCAATGGTGATGCGTCCTGCCGTTGCCATAGGACCATTGAAGTTGTTGGCGGTATTACGAAAAACAAGGTTTCCGTAAGCATCACCTTTCCATGCTTTGATAAGACTAAAGTCAGCTGTCAGGCCATATTCTAACACATGGGGCTTTCCGTTGTATTCTCTCACTTCTTTTCCTTCGGCAACTTCGGTACCATAACCTGCCGGCACAAAAAATGCGGGGATACCTGCTCCACCTGCTCTAATGCGTTCGGCCAATGTGCCTTGTGGTGTCAATTGTACTTCGAGTTCACCACTCAATAATTGTCGTTCAAATTCTTTATTTTCACCCACATAAGATGAAATAATGGTTTTAATTTGATGTTTTGTCAGCAACAAGCCAAGACCACAACCATCAACGCCGGCGTTATTGGAAATACAGGTTAACCCGCTGATTCCTTTTTCGAATAATGCTCGAATTGAATTTTCAGGTATTCCGCAAAGTCCGAAACCGCCAAGCATTATGCTGGCTCCGTCTTGGATATCGAAAGTTGCTTCGTTTGCGTTATTATAAACTTTCTTCATGTTTCAATAGTGTTTTTATGAATCAAACAAATGTAATAATTAAAATTGAATGTTTAGTTTTTCTGTTCTGTGTTGTTTATCATATTCTTTACAATCAACGACAACATGCGTTTCTTGTGGTTTGTAAAATTGATCGGTAGGTAAAATACCCAAGGTGGAGTCGGCATAAAGTTGTTTTACATACAAGGCAAAAATAGGTAAAGCCATATTGGCACCTTGTCCGTAACGAATACCTCTGAAATGAATGGCTCTGTCTTCGCCACCAACCCAAACACTGGTTGTAAGCTTAGGCAGAAGTCCCATAAACCATCCGTCCGATTGATTTTGTGTGGTTCCTGTTTTTCCGGCTATTTCGGATCTCAGTCCGTATTTAAAACGAAGGCGAACACCGGTTCCATGGTCAACGACCGAACGCAACAGGGTTATCATCAGATAAGCGGTCTCTTCGTTCATGGTTTCATGCTGAGGGGCTTTAAAGGTTTTTAATATAGTGCCATTTTTATCTTCAATGCGTGTAATCAAGATAGGTTTCACATAGATACCGTTATTGACAAAAGTATTGAATGCACCAGCCATTTCATACAGCGATATATCGGGTGTTCCCAAGGCAATGGAGGGAACCGGATCAATATGACTGACAATGCCCATATTACGAACAATGTTGATGACAGCTTGTGGTGAAAATTGTTTCATCAGCCATGCCGAGATATTGTTTACAGAATTGGCTAAACCCCATTTTAAACTGACCATCTTACCATCATATTTGGTTTCATCGGCATTACGAGGCGACCAAGTTTTACCGTCCGGCAATTCAAAAGTAACAGGTACATTAGGAACTTTATAGCAAGGCGAATAACCTTCTTGCATTGCCAAGGTGTATAAAAACGGTTTGAAGGTAGAGCCGACTTGTCGTTTGGCGACTTTTACATGGTCGTATTGAAAATAATTATAATCGATTCCTCCAACATAAGCTCTGACAAAACCTGTTGCCGGTTCAATAGAAATAAGGCCTGCATTCAAAAATTGTTTGTGGTAACGAATGGAGTCCCATGGGGTCATGATGGTGTCAATGGAGCCGTTCCATGAGAAAACTTTCATTTTTGCAGGTTTGTGAAAAACAGCTAAGATAGAATCGTATGGTAGTCCTTGTCGTTTTAGACGATGATAACGAGGGGTGCGTTTCATTGCCGATACCATCAATGAGTGAATTTGTTTTGCATTGACATTCCACGCAAACGGTGCTTTTTTGCGACCTTTTTGTTCTTTGTCAAATTTTTGTTGCAAATCGTCTTTCAGATGATTGCGTACTGCATTTTCGGCAAACTGTTGCATCTTTGAGTTGAGAGTGACATATATTTTTAATCCGTCTTTGTAGAGATTATAGGGTTGTCCGTTTGCTTTTTTGTTCTTACTGCACCAACCGTAAGCCGGATTAGTTGCCCATTCCAAAGAGTCTTCATAATATTGCTGATGGGTGTAATAGTTTCGGGGTTTGGGTTTTTTGGCTGTCAACATCAAACGAAGATATTCTCTAAAATAAGTAGCCAGTCCTCTGCGATGTGTTTGGATATTATATTTTAAAGTAATAGGAATTGTTTTTAAAGAATCAAAGGTTTGTTGGTCAATAAAATCATATTTCAACATTTGTCCCAAAACGGTATTTCGGCGTTTAAGGGCATTTTCAGGATTGATGATGGGGCTGTAATAAGTAGGAGCTTTTAAAACGCCTACCAATATTGCAGCTTGTTCTATCTTTAGTGAGTCGGGAGAGGTGTTGAAAAATGTTCGAGCGGCCGATTTAATACCGTAAGTTCCACTACCAAAAAAAACGGTGTTGAGATACATCGTCAATATTTCTTCTTTGGTATAGTTTCGTTCCAATTTTACCGCCGTTACCCATTCTTTGAATTTAGCAGTTGCCAAAGATGTTATTTTTGCAAGTTTAGAGTTGTAATGTGTTGTGTCACGGGGGAATAAATTCTTTGCCAACTGTTGAGTGATTGTACTTCCGCCACCTTTTTTATGTCCACTCAACACGCCATAGGCTACACGAAGCAGACTGCGTCCGTCAATGCCCGAATGTGAAAAAAAGCGGTAATCTTCGGTTGCCACCAATGCGTTGACTAAATTGGGCGAAAGATCGCGAAACGACACAAAACTTCTATTTTGAATGTAATATTTGCCCAATAGTTTTCCGTCGGCACTGATAATCTCAGAGGCTAAATTGCTTTTTGGATTTTCCAATTCTTCGAAGGTAGGCATAAATCCGAAGTGGTCGGTTGCAATGAGATAGAACAACAATACCATGGCAAATAATGGAATGAGACCTATAGCCCATATTGTAATGGATAACAACCGTTTTGTCTTTCGTGAGAATTCTTTTGCCATGAACTTAAATTTTTAAAACAAACCTACAAAATTTCAATTAAATTCTCAACTAAACGATTCATTAATTTTGATTTTTTAAGAGTCGGTATTATTTTTTTGTAAATAAATCTAAAAAACCATCCGGCAGTTTTACAATGAGTTGTTGGGTTTCCGTATCAATTTTTTGTAAGAAATCAGCATTTTGAGGGATTAAAATTTCTTGATTGTCAGAATTGAAAACTTG
>CAZSHT010000032.1:4859-8015 GCA_964606715.1 uncultured Bacteroidales bacterium | reverse complement strand
GGGATGAAATCTCCGTTTAATAAAACGAAAATCCATCCCTCTAAAGAGTGTCGTGTCGATTGGTTTGTAATGACAGCTTCGATTTGTCCCCGATAGCTGTATGTTTTTTTAAAATACCCGATAGACACTAAATCCATAACAAGACCTAGGCTTCTTTTTCTTCGTCAGCTTTAGGTTCTTCTGTTGTGTCTGTTGCTTCTGGAGCGGTTGTTTCTTCAACTTTTGCTTCAGGAGCTTCTTCTTCGGTATTTTCTGTTGTCGCTTCGGTTTCTGCTTCTGCTTCAGCAGTTTCTTCGGCTAATTTTTTAGCTAATGCTTGGGCGCGTTCTTCACGAACTTTACTTTCTGCTTCGTGTCGTTTTTTTGCAGCTTCGCGTTCTGCCGATGATAAACCTTCTTTTTTAGCTTGAATTTTTGCTTCTTTTTCTTTCATCCAAGCATCGAAACGACGGTTGGCTTCTGCTTCATCAAAAGCACCTTTTCGTACGCCATCCATCAAGTGTTTTTTCATCATCACGCCTTTGTATGACAAAATAGCTCTTGCCGTGTCGGTAGGTTGTGCTCCTTTGGTAAGCCAATCCAATGCCTTATCGGTATCTAAATTTATTGTTGCAGGGTTTGTGTTGGGATTATAATCCCCAATGCGCTCGATGAACTTCCCATCTCGTGGGGCCCTGCTGTCAGCTACTACGATATAGTAATAAGCCAATCTCTTCCGTCCATGTCGAGCCAGTCTGATTTTAACTGCCATGTTCGTTACATTTTTTATTTGAGCTTGCAAAAGTAATATTTTATTTTTAATACAAATGAGTATTAAGGATTTATTCTTTTCGTTTTTTGATATTTGCGTGAAAACTATCACTACTTTTGCACGAATTTTTTTAGAGTCGTATTTTTTATGGAGATTTCAAAGATTAGAAACATCGCTATCATTGCCCATGTCGATCATGGGAAAACAACCCTCGTTGACGGACTTTTGTATCAGTGTAATTTGTTTAAGGAACATGAAGAAAAGAAAGAACTTATTCTTGACAGCAACGAGTTGGAACGCGAACGAGGTATTACTATTTTGTCGAAAAATGTATCGATAAGTTACAAAGGATATAAAATAAACATCATAGATACTCCGGGACATGCTGATTTTGGAGGAGAGGTAGAACGAGTATTGAATATGGTTGACGGTGTTTTGCTGTTGGTCGATGCTTTTGAAGGACCGATGCCACAAACACGATTTGTCTTACAGAAAGCTATTGATTTGGGACTGAAACCGATTGTTATTATCAATAAGGTGGATAAACAAAATTCGCGTCCCGACGAAACACAAGAGTCTGTCTTTGAGTTGATGTATGAATTAGGGGCCGATGATGATCAACTTGAATTTACTCCCATTTATGGTTCTTCGAAACAAGGTTGGATGTCGTATGATTGGAAAGAACAAACCAAAGATTTCACGCCGGTGTTGGATACCATTATTAATGATATTCCTGCTCCCGAATATAAGGAAGGTTCATTACAGATGATTATTACGGCTATTGATTATTCTCCATATTTAGGGCGTATTGCCATTGGACGAGTACACAGAGGCACGATAAGAGAAAATATGCAGGCGTCATTAGTGAAACGAGATGGCAGTATTAAAAAGACGAAAATCAAAGAGCTTTACATTTTTGAAGGGTTGGGGAGGCAAAAAGCAACAGAAGTTTCTTGTGGTGAGATATGTGCCATTGTGGGAATAGAAGATTTTGATATCAGCGATACGGTAGCCGATTTTGAAGAACCCGAAGGTCTGCCCGCTATTCCCATTGATGAACCTACTATGAGCATGTTGTTTCTCATCAATAATTCTCCGTTTTTCGGGAAAGAAGGTAAGTTTGTTACTTCCCGTCATTTGAAAGATCGTCTTTACAAAGAAATGGAGAAAGACTTGGCATTACAAGTTTATGATGGCGAAAAAACGGATTCTTTTTTGGTATATGGTCGTGGCATATTGCACTTGTCGATTCTTATTGAGACAATGCGTCGTGAAGGGTATGAGTTTCAGGTAGGAAAACCGCGTGTTATCACCAAAGAAATAGACGGTGTTTTGTGTGAGCCGGTAGAAGAACTCACGATAGAGGTTCCCGAAGAAATGGCAGGAAAAGTCATTGAGTTTATCTCTCAACGAAAAGGGGAGTTGTTGTCGATACGAAATTTTACCAACCATGCCAAACTGGATTTTGAGATTCCTTCACGAGGGTTGATTGGTTTCAGAACAACTTTGATGAATATTTCGGCAGGAGAGGCTATTGTTGCCGGCAGATTCAAAGAATATCAACCGTGGAAAGGGGCTTTCGAATCACGCCAAAACGGAGTTTTGATAGCTCTTGAGGGAGGGACAGCAATAGCTTATGCCTTAAATAAATTACAAGACAGAGGACGGTTCTTTGTGCCTCCCGGAACCAATATTTATGAGGGTATGGTCATCGGTGAACACAACAAGTCGAATGACATCACAGTGAATGTGACGAAGACAAAAAAGTTGACCAATATGCGTGCATCGGGTAGTGACGACAAAGTGAAATTGGCACCGCCTATTTTATTTTCGCTCGAAGAAGCTTTGGAATATATTGGTGATGATGAATATGTGGAAATTACACCTAAAAGTATCCGAATGCGAAAAATATTTCTGAAGGAACTTGATCGAAAACGGGAAGCTCGCTAAAAAAATTATTTTCCCATTATTATAAATTCGGTGCGTCTGTTTTTTGCACGCCCTTGTGCTGTGTTGTTCGAAGCAATGGGTTTGGTGTCGCCAAATCCTTTTACCGCAACAATGCGTTTAGATTTTACGCCCATTAACACCAAATAATCTCTTACCGATTGAGCTCGTTCTTGCGACAACTTTAGATTTTTCTGTGGATCGCCTACATTGTCGGTATGACCGTAAATGCCTATTTTTAGTTTTGAATTTTCTTTTAGATAATCGACAAAATTGTCAAGCACAAACATACTTTCTTGGTCAAAGACAGCAGAGTTTGTGGCAAATTGAATATCCGGAATCTCAAAAGGTGTCCCTGTTTTCAGGGTGTGTACTTGCATCTCTACTTTTACCGGCGTCTTTGTAGCTTCTTCGGTGTTGATAGCTTTTGCCGAGAAAGTGCCGTTTTTCTTTTTCAC
>CAZSHT010000032.1:0-4759 GCA_964606715.1 uncultured Bacteroidales bacterium | reverse complement strand
AAATCATCACCTTCGCTGTTGATAGGATAACCAATGTTTTTGGGCTTATTCCACCGACCGTTTTTTTGTTGCTGTGAATAAAAAATATCCATTCCGCCAACGCCATTATGTCCATTACTGGAAAAATAAAGTGTTTTGCTGTCGGTATGTATGAACGGCGATTTTTCATCACCTTTAGTATTGATTACAGAGCCCATATTTTTGGCTTTTGTCCAATGACCATTTTTAAAAGTGGAATAATAAATGTCGGAAGTTTGATTGTTGCGACTGAACCCAATATTTTGAGGACGAACACTGGCAAAATACAAAGTTTTTCCATCGGCACTCACCGAAGGTTGACTTTCCCAAGTATTCGGATTATTGATGGCGGGACCTAAATTGACCAACTCACCCCAGTGCCCATCGGTATAATGCGTTACATAAATGTCGCAATTTTTGTAGCGACGACCTTTGTAAGTAAGAAATTTACAAATGGTAATAAACATTTGCTTGTTATCGATAGTCAGAGCAACAGCTCCTTGATCCAAATTCTTTTGATTGAATGGTTTTGCCATCGTGGTGCCACTTGAAAAAACTTCGCGTGTATCCGACAGCGGTGTTTCGCGTTGTGCCACCATAAATTCATTGACTTGCCGTTGTGTGTTTTCAGCTTTGATATGCTTAAAATATTGCCGGGTGAAAAATGCCAGTTCACCATCGGAAGAAATCAGGGGTAAAAATTCATCGTCCGGGGTTGAGATTTTCATGACCTTTTCCGGCGAAAAAGGAACAGGATTAAGAATTAGCTTAGCTGCTTTATTTATTTTTTTTAAAATTTTTTGAGCCTCTTGCATTGGTTTATCGTCATGTTTGTAGTGAGTTACAAAAGCATTCAGATTTTCGATGGTTTGTTTGTATTTCTTTTGTTGTTGAAAAATTAAACCTAAATAATAATAAGATTTATAGCTTCCTGCTCGCGGACAATATTTTATGGCCTTTGTAAAATATTTTACGGCTTTGTTGCGATAACGGTCAACATTGCGAGCTTCTTTTGCATCGAACAAAGCATTGTAAGCTTTTTGATAATTGATGTATCCTAATTCATAATATGCTTTTGCGTATTTGGGTTCTGTTTTTACGGCTTCTTTCAATAAGCTGTAGCCGGCTTTGATGTCGTCGTTTTCGAGTTTAGTTAAGGCTTTCTCGTAGAGTTTGTGAGCCCTGCGACTTGTTACCTTTACACAAGGATTTGTTTGTCCCCAAACAAATGAAGACAGTATCAAAAAAAAGAAAATGAATAAAAATTGTTGTTTCATTATTTTCTCACAGGCCGACTGTTCTTTTTCGGCTACGAAAGTAGTAAAAATTAATATTGAAGTGTAAGCAGTCTCTTTTTTGTAAACTAAAAAAAAGAAAAATCAGGCTTTATTCTTACAATGCTTATTTTATCGATACTTTTGCAGTTTCTTTTTTTAGCCTTGCAAAATTATGTCAGAGAAAATACCGCCCTTCAAAAAACCATCAAAGAAACATCAACCTCAAGGACTTACTATTTTATATGAAGATCGTGATATCCTTGTGGTCAACAAAGTAAACGGGTTATTGACAATTAGTACCGAGCGAGAACGGGAAAAGACGGCTTATTTTCTGTTGACCGATTATGTAAAGAAAGGAAACCCTCGTTCGAAAAGCAGAATCTTTATTGTGCATCGTCTCGACAGGGATACTTCGGGAATACTCGTGTTTGCCAAAACAGAAAAGGTGAAACGCTTTTTGCAAGATAATTGGGCTGATTTCAGCAAGACATATATTGCTGTTGCCCATGGTGTATTTTCCAAAAAAGAAGATGTTATCAGTTCGTATTTGCTGGAAAACAGTATGCATGTGATGTATTCTTCCGATGACACCAAAAGAGGTCAATTTGCAAAAACAGGTTACAAAGTGTTGCGGGAATCTACACACTTCAGCTTACTTGAAATACATCTTTTTACAGGTAAGAAGAATCAGATTCGTGTTCATTTGTCGGAAATGGGACATCCTGTTGCCGGTGACAAAATGTACGGCAAAGCACACGACGGAGTAAAACGACTTGCCCTCCATGCCGCATCGTTGACAATTGTCCATCCGTTTACCAAAAAAGAGATGACATTCGAGGCAAAAACGCCGTTATATTTTAAGGCTCTTCTGAAAATGAATTAATGCTAAAAATAGATTGAAAATGCTTGTTTGAAAGTTCTTAAGAAACGCAATGCAACTATGTGAGAATCAAAACCTTACAAGAATCAAAAATAATTATTCAAAAAAGCAGACAGATTATTATATTTTCGTATTTTTGTAGTTTATTTTTTAACAGAATAATTTAATCATATATCTATGAATACAGAAGGCACAATAGTACAAGTTATCGGTCCTGTCGTTGACATTAGTTTTGAAAATACCGAAAGTGATCTCCCTAAAATCAATGAAGCGTTGAAGATTACCAAAGAAGATGGCGAAACTCTTATTGTTGAAAATCAACAAGACATAGGCGAACGCACCATTCGTACCATTGCAATGGATTCTACCGATGGTATCTATCGTGGGATGAAAGCCGTAGCTTTGGGAAGTCCTATTTCAATGCCGGCAACAGAAGAAGTTAGAGGTCGCTTGTTCAATGTCATTGGCGAAACCATTGACGGCATTGGAGCATTGGAAGCAGGGAAACGCTATCCGATTCACCGGGAACCGCCCAAATATGATGAGTTGACAACCGAAACAGAAGTTTTGTTTACGGGAATCAAAGTTATTGACCTTATTGAGCCATATGCCAAAGGTGGAAAAATCGGGTTGTTTGGTGGTGCCGGAGTAGGAAAAACGGTCTTGATTCAAGAATTGATAAACAATATTGCCAAAGGATATAGCGGACTTTCGGTATTTGCCGGCGTAGGTGAACGCACACGAGAAGGAAATGATTTGTTGCGTGAGATGATAGAAGCCGATATTGTACGCTATGGCGAGCATTTTAAAGAAAGTATGGAAAAAGGCGGTTGGGATTTGTCGCAAATAGATATGGACGAATTACGAAAATCGCAGGTAACGATGATTTTCGGACAGATGAATGAACCTCCGGGAGCTCGTGCCCGTGTTGCCCTGTCGGGATTGACAGTAGCCGAATATTTTAGAGATGGTGATGAATCATCTGCCGACACAGAACAATCGAGTCGTGATATTTTGTTTTTCATTGATAATATTTTCCGTTTTACACAAGCCGGCTCCGAAGTGTCTGCACTATTGGGACGGATGCCTTCGGCAGTAGGGTATCAACCGACTTTGGCAACTGAAATGGGAACGATGCAAGAACGAATTACCTCAACGAAAAAAGGCTCTATCACCTCGGTACAAGCGATTTATGTGCCTGCCGATGACCTTACCGATCCGGCTCCTGCTACCACTTTCTCGCACCTTGACGCCACTACGGTATTGAGTCGTAAGATTGCGGAATTGGGAATTTATCCGGCTGTTGATCCATTGGATTCGACTTCCCGTATTTTGACTCCCGACATTGTAGGGAAAGACCACTATGAAACGGCACAACGCGTAAAACTTATTTTACAACGCTATAAAGAATTGCAAGATATCATTGCCATTTTGGGAATGGACGAATTGAGTGAAGAAGATAAATTGACTGTTTACAGAGCTCGAAAAGTACAACGATTCTTGTCACAGCCATTCTTTGTGGCCGAACAATTTACAGGTCTCGAAGGTAAATTTGTAGCTATCGAAGACACCATCAAAGGATTTAAAATGATTCTCGACGGTGAAATGGATAAATATCCCGAAGCAGCATTCTTGCTTGTAGGAACGATTGAAGAAGCTATCGAGAAAGGCGACAAAATGTTAGCAGAACTTAAATAAATCAAATACAATGAATGTATCATTGGTAAGTCCCGAAAAAGAATTGTTCAATGGTGAGATTACATTAATCTCCTTGCCGGGTGTCGATGGGTCATTTGAGTTGATGAACAACCATGCACCTATCATTTCGGCTTTGGGCGAAGGCACCATAAAAATCATTGAAACTTCCGGTACAGAACATTTTTTTGAAATCAAAAGTGGCGTCATAGAATGCAGTAAGAACAAGGTGATTGTATTGGCCGAAGAAAAATAATTTGTTGTGAAAATAGAAATAGCTCAACATGATGCCGTTTCACATTTTGTTGTAGCCAAAATTACCGAAGATAAGAATACATTACTCTCAAAAGCGTTTCTTTCCAAAGCGGAAGAAGCGTTTTTTTTAACTCTTACACATTCCTCGCGACAGTTGGAATGGCTGGCTGTGAGGGTGTTGCTGAACGACCGGTTCGGAAAAAAAATACGGCTGTCATACCACCCCAACGGCAAGCCGTTTTTAGAAAACGGTTCGGCATTTGTTTCCGTTTCTCATTCAGGAAGTTATGTGGCGTTGATGTGGAGCGATGAAGTACCTGTCGGCATAGATGTTCAGGTAGATAACGACCGTATTTTAAAAACAAAAGAGAAGTTCTTGGCACCGCAAGAAATGACTTCTTTCAATCGTTTGCCGGCAAACGAACAAATACCTTTTCTGATGGCTGTTTGGACAGCCAAAGAAGCGGCATTTAAAATTTTAGGGGAGGCGGTAGATTTCAAAGAAGATTTGTTATGCCGATTCAATGACCACAAAGTAGGAGTGGTCTATACAGGGAAAAAACGAAACTATTTCTTTGGCGAAACAAAAAAAATGGACGGTTGGACACTTACTTGGCTGAGGAGGTGATGGGTT
>CAZSHT010000031.1:0-14243 GCA_964606715.1 uncultured Bacteroidales bacterium | reverse complement strand
AAAAATAAGCATACAAAAAAAGAGGTTGTTTTTTTGATGACAACCTCTTTTTGTTTGTGGGCCCACTAGGGCTCGAACCTAGGACCCTCTGATTATGAGTCAGATGCTCTAACCAACTGAGCTATGGGCCCAAAAATGCGATGGCAAAGATAATTTTTTTTCTTTTCTCACAATAGAGTTTTACAAGAAAATTAATTTCTTCGGATTAGCAGTGCCAATCGTTTATTTTGTTTCGTCTCTACGACCTTTGTAAATGTTAAAATACAAGACTTGTCCGTCCATATTGTCATTGAATAATGGGATTTTTTTATCGGGTTTCAATCCCAAAAATTTAACACCCGAATCTTTGGCTGCAAAGATACAAACGGCATTTCCTTGAAACTTAAATTTCAGATGTCGTCCCAGTAATTGATAGTATTGCTTACTGTCTTCCAATTTGATGCGTTTGTTGTAAGGAGGATTGAAAACTATCATTCCGTTTTCAATCGAAGAGTCAATATCAAAAAAATCGTGTTGTTCAAATTGAATGTATTTATCAACTTTGGCATTTTCTGCATTTGTTTTGGCTACATCAATCATTTCGGCTTGTTTGTCGTAACCGAGAATCATTGTTTTTTGTGGTGTCTTTGAAAAAGTAACCGCATTTCTTATTTGTTTCCATAAATCATAATCGAAAGTACGCCAATTTTGAAAAGCAAACGATTTTCGATAGAAATTGGGCGGAATATTGTTGGCTATCATCGCTGCTTCTATGGGGATTGTACCCGAACCGCACATCGGATCGAGGAGTGGCATTGTTTTGTCCCATTGGCTATAGAGCAATATGCCGGCAGCCAACAATTCGTTGAGAGGAGCGATGCCTGCCATTTGTCGATAACCGCGTTTGAATAGTGGTTCACCCGAAGTATTTAAATACAGATAGGCATCTTTGTGAGCCATATAGATAACGATGGGTAAGTCGGCATTTCTACGGTCTATATCGGGGCGTTGTCCGTATTTTTCGCGAAACACATCGACAATAGCGTCTTTGGTGCGAAGGGCAATGAAATGTGTGTTGTTGATGACATCTGATTGTCCAATGGCTTCTACCGACAAGGTTTGCGATAGGGTAAGGTATTTAAACCAATTTATTTTTTTGACACCCTCATAGAGCTCTCGTTCATTTTTTACCGGAAATGATGCGATATTGATCAATACTTTCAGGGCGGTGCGAAGAAATAAGTTGGCTTTGTAAACATCTTCCAATGTTCCACGAAAACGAATGCCACGATTCAACTTTTCCAATTCTTTGGTAAAACCAAGATCGTAGGCTTCTTTGAATAGTGCGTTTTCGAGTCCGCTAAATGTTTTTACTACAATATCATATCGTTCCATAATTTATGGTTTCACAGGTTTTTTATTAGACTGTTCAAAAGTAAGTATAAAAAAATAACCGTACTTATTTTTTTATGTAATAAAAAAATCATATATTTGATAAGTTTAACTGTTAATTATGTTATGGAATTTGAATATTCAGATTTATTGAAATTAGCTAAAAATACGAATCATAACATAGCTCTAATAAAACGATTACTGAATGTTTTTCGAGAAACAATGACGCTGGAACTGTCTGTTGTTCAGGAGTTTGTGAGATATACTTCCGAGCCGAATTACAGTAAGTTGGAGCCTCATTTTCACAAAATGAAATCGGGACTCAGTTATATAGCAAAAGATGAGTTTTTGGAAGAATATATGAAATTTTATGAGGATTTGGTACAAAAAAAATATTTATTGGTAAAAAACAAAATCCCCGTAATTATTGAGAAATTACAGGGATTGGTGAAAGAATTAGAACAGTTAAGTTTAACTATTGATGCTTAAGCATTATCTTCTGTAGTATTGCGTTCATTGAGTTCTTTGTCGAACCAAAAGAAGTTATTTCCTGCCAAATTCAGTTTGTCTAAAATTTCACGAACACTGCTTTCTTCTTCTATTTGTTCTTGTACAAACCATTGAACCCAACTGAGTGTGCGATAATCGTTTTCCTCATAACAAGTTTTTACAATATTGTTGATAGATTCTGAAATATATTCTTCGTGTTTCAAAACCGCCTCAAATAATGTTTTTAGATTAGAAAAATCATTGGCAGGTTTCTTAAATGCAGGGATTTCTACTTTTGCCCCTACCTGATTGAGGTATTCAATGAATTTCATCATATGCATTTTTTCTTCTTCAGCCTGAGCATACAGCCAATTGGCTGTACCCGGGAATCCCGAATAATCTGCCCATACGGCCATTGCCAAGTACAAATTGGCGGAATAGCCTTCTTTTTCGATTTGTGCATTCAAAATGTCAATAATTTTTTGTGGTATCATAAGAGTTGTGTTTTTAATTTATCAAAGATAATAATAGCCGGTAATTAAAAAAAACATTTGTAGTTATATTGAATTTTGCAGTTTTTGATTGTTGTAAACATAAGTCAATATTAGTGTGAAGATGACAGAGATAATGCCAATCAATACATTGATATAAACAGGTGAGGTGAGAGCTATTCGAAGTAAAACGGTAGCAAAGGCAAATCCTGAATTGCGAAACAAAACCAAATAAGATTGACTATAACGCAAGGATATTAAAATCATCAATATGTCTGCAAAAATAAGAATGGTATAGAATGTTCTGAAAAATTTAAACGATTGTCCACCGGAAATAAAAATAATGCTATCGTCAATAGATAGATAAATAAAAACGCCGACAAGTAATATGGAAATAAATTTTTTCCAACAAATAAACCGAATGCGAGCAAAATTATTTTTAGTAATATTTCGATGTTTTTGTAATCGTTTGATGAGTAATATTCCACCAAATATTAATAATGCTCCAAAAGCATTAGCGAGCATCTCATAGAGATTTTCGTGGATATTGTCCCAAGTAATAAATGGATTATTTAAAAATTGAATTTCGTCGAAAGCGTGTCTTAGTAAGATAAGAGATAGTATTTCAAACTGTTTTAATAAAGAACCACTAAAAGAACGAGGTAAGACAAATATTAAAGTAAGTACTTCAAAAAATAATAACAAATTAAATACAATTCGTAGCGATTCAAAATAAGATTGATGGATATATAAACTGATAGAATCGGGTAACCAATGTTGTTTATTGAAAAAAATCAAAAACAGTTCAAAAAGATAAGTTAAAACGAGCAATGTACCTACATTTTTTTGAGTGTTTTGCTTGTTCCAGTATTGTTCTAATTTATCGTAAAGTTTTATGAGTGGTGTAGGACAAGGAGTTTTCATTTTTATAAAATAAGAATTTTATTATACGAAAAATGTACTTACTTGTTTTTTTATGTAACTTTTCTTAAAAAAAAACATTTCATTTGTATTCGATAATAATTTATTGGTTTTAAATGTTTCGGATTGCGATAATTTTATTTATTTTCTTTTTTTCAAATCCGTCTTTTTCGGCTGTTGTTCGGGGTACTATTACCGATGCCAATCATAAGCCCATACCGTTTGCTTCGGTATATTTAAAAAATACGACCTATGGTGTGGCAAGTGATTTCAAAGGACGCTATTACATCAATATAAAAAAAGAAGGCGTTTGTACGCTGGTATTTAGTTGTGTAGGATATCAAACGGTTGAAAAAAAGATATCGGTAACCAAAAATAAAATATTGTATCTCAATATAATTTTGCAAGAAGCTGTAACCGGTTTACATACAGTAGAGGTCGTTGCCAATAAACAAGATCGTGCACATTGGTTGTTGAAAAAAGTGCAGACAAACAGAACGCTTTATCTCAAGGGATTCAAAAATTACAAATGTCGTTCTTATGCCAAAACAAGTGTTGAACAAGAGGTGAAAGACACTACAAAAAAAGATACTTCTGCCTTGAAAAAAAAAGTGTTGGAATTGACAAAGAAGAAAAAAGAAAAAATAAATTTTATTGAATCTGTTTCAACGGTTTATTTTCAGAAGCCAAATCGTTACAAGAATATCATAGAGGCTTATCACGATTATTCAAAATCTGACAAACCGACAATGGGGCGAAGTGTTAGAATGGGAGGAAGTAGCAATTATGGTGAAAAAGATATTGCCCCGGCACATTCTTTTAATTCAAAATCGGAAAATATTTTTTATAACGATATTACCAAAGCCGATTTTAATTTTTATAAAAACCTGATTTATAAGCAGTCGCTATGTGTTCAACCTCTAAAATCACCAATTGCTTCCGGAGCTTCGTTGAAATATAAATATCGCTATGGCGGTAGTTTTTTTGATGAACAAGGACGAAAAATTCACAAATTGGAAGTGATTCCCCGTAACAAAATAGATGCTTTGTTTTATGGTAATATATTTATTGAAGACAGTACTTGGGCATTGGTGTCGGTAGATTTGTCTATCAATGAAAATGCGTTGATAGGTTATGGGAAGTTCAAAATAATGGAAACTTATATCAAAATAAAACCGTTTGTGTATTTACCTTCACATATTGAATTTTCATATACAAAAAAAGGTACACCGCTTATTTTTGGAAATACGCAAATCGAAAATACTGATTATGAGGTCGATATTCCTGTGACGAAAGGGATTTTTAATAATGAAATAGAATCGTATGTTCCTGATTTTGAGGATAAAGATTCACTTTATTGGGATACTGTACGGCCACAGCCGTTGAAACGGGAAGAGGGTGTGTTTGTGTCGAAACAAGATAGTTTGAAGGAATATTATTCAAGTGATGCATTTTTCGATAAGCAAGATTCTGCTTATAGTGTTATCGATTGGTGGACACCTTTGGCGGGAATAGGATATAAGAATCATTACAAAGGCATTCAAGTGCATATTGGCGGTATTCCCGAGCAGATTAATCCGTTTGGCGTAGGGGGCTATCGGCATCGTTTGCCATTATTGGTAAACAAAGAATTTAAAAACAAAATGGTGTTGGAAACGAGAGAGATGATTGATTATGGTTTTCTCAATCAAGATGTAAAAGGACGCGTGAGAATAGGTTTTATGTATTATCCGAAAAAATTTGTAAAAACTTCCATTGCATTTGGCAATACCTATGATTTGATAAACAATTATGCTTCATTGGAGCAAGTGTTTAGTCGAAGTAATTATGTCAATCATAAGCAGATAGAATTGTATCAGAATATGGAGCTTATAAACGGTTTATATGCCGAAGCCGGATTTATATATTCTTCACAATATCCGATTGTTGGGCTGAAATTGGCGAAGTGGTCAGATATTGTATTTGGAAAACTTAATCAACCGGTTGATTTTGAGCCATATATTAAATCTGAATTTGATTTAAGGTTAAAGTATGTATTCAATCAATGGTATGTGATAAAAGGCAATAAAAAATATATTGTCAGTCGCGACCGTCCGGAATTGTTGTTTACTTATCGCAAAGGGATACCGGCATTATTCAATAGTGAGGTGAATTTTGATTATTTGGAACTGACTTTTCAAGGAACTTTGAAATTGGCACGAATGGGAACTTCCAATTGGCGTATTCGGGCGGGTGCTTTCCCAAATAAGCATAATTTACGCTTGCTGGAATATAAATATTTTAGAGGTTCCGACATTATTTTCTTTTCCGATCCGGTAAATTCATTACAGTTGTTAGGGCCTATGATGAGTACCAACAATGATTTTTTTCAAGCCGGTTATATCCATCATTTCAATGGAAGTATTTTGAATAAAATACCTTTGTTCAAATGGCTGAAACTATCTATTGCAGGCGGAGCCGGAGTATTGGCAATGGCAACAGACCAATTTTTTCATATGGAATTGTATGCCGGTGTTGAGAAACAACTTCGTATAGATACGCAAATTTTCAAAATAGGACTTTATGCCGTTAGTGTTGATGGCAACCAATTATCCATTCCTTCTATTCGTTTGAAAATAGGAATCAATTCGTATGATGACTATTCCGAAAAATGGGATTATTAATGTGAATATAGTTTGGCTGAATTTCTATATCCAGGCTTGTCTAAATACCAATCTTGATATTGTGTGCCATTGGATTCTACCCATTGAGCAAATTTAAGATATGCTTGGGTTATATCAGCTTTTTCAATGGCATAATCAAAATCAACAGGGATGTCTAATCCCCATGGTAGATTGTCTTTACTTTTGTAATATCCCGATATCAAAGAATTATCTTGTCCTGTACCAAACATACTTGTATTTACAAGGTTTGTGGGAGAGTAACCGGCAAGATGTATTTCCCAATTTCTATCTTGATTAACAATAAGAAACGGATTAATAGACGCTGTGGCAAAATCAAAAGGTGTTTTCATGTTGATATCTACTTTAAATTCAACAGGATCGACATAAGTGTTTCCGGGTGTGGTGTTTATTCCTAAGCCACCGGGATGCTGAATGACATCAAAGATATTGTCGAAAACAATAATCACCGCTTTTGATTGATTTGCTTCTGTGCCGTTGCTGTTGTAAGAAATATATGATTTTGTATTGTAATTACCGGTAATCGATTCAATGGAATTGGAAATAGTGTTTAATTCCAATCCAAATCCGTTTTTATAACTTCCGCCAACAGCTTTTACCTTGAAATCACACGAGAGAGTAACAACTTGATTTTCTGCATTTAAAATATATGTGTATTGGTAGTTTAGAACTAAATCGTTGAAGTCATAGTCCCCTGTATAGGGCCATAGATCTTCAAAAATATAAGTTCCATATCCGGTCGTCGGGTATTTTATGGAATAGGCTAATTTATCATCATTAGGGAAATCATCTTCGCTATCCGATACGCCGTCACCATCGCTATCAGAATCACTTAAACTGGTAGCTACAGCATTATCAAAAAATATTTCGGCATTATACCACGAAACATTAACAATAGGATAGAAAACAGCTCTTGTTGCTGTTGATGGAGCTGTAGCGGTAACGGTATAAGTCTGCCACGAACTGTAAGGATAAATAGATACTTGTGTATAGGCTACGGAGTTTCCATTGTCATCATAAAATGCCAATCTTAAAGCAGACCACCCCATATATCCGTTTGCTTTAATGTCTATGGAAACTGATATGTCTGCACCGGGAGTTATCGAAAAACCCTGATATAATTCTCCTGAAATGGAATAACCACGATTGTAAAAATGAGCAACATTATTGTCTATGGAAAAATAATTAGCATTGCCTACAAACCATTTCCCAAGATGTACTTTTGCATCGGTTTCATTTCCTTGTGAAAAATCATTGATACTAAAATCGCCATTTGATATAAGATTACTACGCGTTGATGGAGTAGAATGTTTTGCCAATGAGTAGGATTGAGGAATTGTTGCTTTTATTGTTTTTGTATTAGAATTAGAAGAATAAATACTGTTGAAGTCGAAGTCTATGGCATTATTATCATTAATTGAAAATAAATAACTTCCGATAGCTGATTTTACAATAAGTTTTTTGGTTGTAGAAGAAACGATAATGTTTGTTGTCAATTTACCATTGATAGCTGAGCCTTTGTAAAGAAGCTTTTCCGTTTTATTGTCGTAAATGTCAATGCTGTATGTTTTTGATTTACAGTCTATTGAGTGTGGTAGAGTAATGTTGATATTTACATTTTTTGATGTTTTATAATAAAAATCATCACTGACATCTAAATCTTTCATCGAAGTAATAGTTGGTTGATTGGGTGGCGTTATTTCCGGTTCTTTTCTGCAAGACGATACTAATAGGATAATGCTTAAACTAAATAAGACAACAAAATATGTATATGTTTTCATGGCTTTGAGGTTTAGGAGATTATGGCGTTTTTAATTACGAGAAAAAAAATATGATGTTTACTTGTTAGGAGATTTTTTTTGAGAAAAAAATGAATAGTTTTTTGTTGATAAAAATTGAAATTATATTTTGTCGACAAATGAAAAATAATGAAAAAAAACAGTAGGTTTGTTATCTTAAAATTATACTAAAAATTGTTATGGCAAATACAACAACAGATATGCGTAGTATTGCTCTGGAATTAGGGCTTTTAAGTGAAGAATACGATAAAATTGTAGAATTGCTCGGGCGTGAGCCTAATTATACCGAAGTAAGTATTTATTCGGTGATGTGGTCGGAACATGCATCGTATAAAAATTCAATAAAATGGTTGAAAAAACTTCCTCGAAAAGGTGAACATCTTTTGGCTGAAGCCGGTGAAGAAAATGCAGGATTAGTCGATTTGGGTGATGGGTTGGCATGTGCTTTTAAAATAGAATCGCATAATCATCCGTCGGCAGTAGAGCCTTATCAAGGAGCCGCTACGGGAGTAGGTGGTATCAATCGCGATATTTTCACCATGGGAGCACGCCCTGTGGCACAACTTAATTCGTTGCGATTTGGCGATTTAAAGTTGCCGAAAACAAAATGGTTGCTGAAAGGTGTTGTCAAAGGTATTGGCGATTACGGCAATGCATTTGGTGTGCCGGTGGCAGCAGGAGAAGTTTATTTTGATGAAACATACAACGAAAATCCATTGGTGAATGCCATGTCTGTGGGTATTGTCGAAACCGATAAAGTGATTAGTGCCATTTCGAAAGGAGAAGGGAATCCTGTTTTTATTGTTGGGTCAAAAACAGGGAAAGACGGTATTCACGGAGCTACATTTGCCTCGGCAGATTTAACGGAAAATTCCAATGAAGATATTCCGTCGGTGCAAGTAGGTGATCCTTTTCAAGAAAAATTATTGATGGAAGCTACATTGGAATTGGCACAAACCGATGCTATTGTGGGAATGCAAGATATGGGAGCTGCCGGAATCATTTGTTCAACTTCTGAGATGTCGGAAAAAGGCGGTTGTGGAATGATTATTCATTTGGATAAAGTGCCTTTGCGTCAGGAAAATATGAAACCGTTTGAGATTCTATTGTCCGAATCGCAAGAACGGATGTTGGTGGTGGTGCATAAAGGAAAAGAAGATGTGGTAAATGCTATTTTTGATAAATGGGATTTGGATTGCACACTCATCGGAGAAGTGACGAAAGGCGATCAATTAAAATTTTATTGGCACGATGAGTTGGTTGCCGATGTTCCGGCATCTTCATTAGTTTTGGGAGGCGGAGCACCGCAATATGACAGAGAATACAAAGAGCCAACCTATTTGAAAGAATTAGAGAAATTTAATATTAATCAAATAGAAGAGCCGAAAAATATAAAAGAAATAGCATTGCAAATGTTGGAATTGCCTACTATTGCTTCGAAACGCTATATCTATGAGCAATACGATACAATGGTGGGAACAGCCAATATGAATACCTATACGCATTCGGACGCAGGGCTGTCGAATTTGAAAAAAACAAATAAAGCCTTGGCAATGACTGTCGATTGTAATGCGGCCTATGTATATGCCAATCCCAAAAAAGGAACTTCTATAGCTGTGGCCGAAGCTGCTCGAAATATTGTTTGCTCGGGAGCACGACCGATAGCCATCAGCAATTGTTTGAATTTTGGAAATCCGTATAACCCCGAAGTATTTTGGCAATTTGTGGAAGCAACAAAAGGAATGAGTGAGGCGTGTTTGAAATTCCAAACCCCTGTAACGGGCGGAAATGTTAGCTTTTATAACCAAACAACGATAGGTGATAAGACAACACCGATAAAACCGACACCGGTCATTGGAATGTTGGGGATTCTGGAAGATAAGAAAAATAGAATGGATATTGCCTTTAAGAAAAAAGGTGATTTGATATTTTTGATAGGAAAATCGCGTAATGATATTAACCAATCGGAATATCTGAGATGTATCCGAAAAATAGAAAATTCACCGGTTCCTCATTTTGAGCTGGAAGAAGAATATTCTATGCAACAGGTTGTGTCAGAGCTTATTGCTAATCATTTGGTAGCTTCTGCACACGATGTGTCGGAAGGTGGTTTGTGGATAACTTTATTAGAATCGGCTTTCGAAAAACAATTGGGCTTTGATATCACTTCCGATGCCGATGTGCGATTAGATGCATTTTTGTTTGGTGAGGCTCAAAGTCGTGTTGTTGTTAGTGTAGGCGAAGAACAAGAAGATGCTTTTATTGATAAATTAAATACGGCAAAGATTCCATTTTCGGTTTTAGGTCATGTAACCAAAGGCGATGTGCGGGTTGATGATTTATCATTCGGATATATTACCGATTTACAAAATATTTATGAATCGGCTATCGAAAAACAACTAAACGAAAAATAAAAATATTAGCCGTAATGAAGTATTCTTTAACGGAGATTGCAAAAATAACGGGCGGAAAAGTCTTTGGTGATGAAACCAAAACGGTGCAACATATCATTGTAGACAGTCGTTTGTTTTCGGCACTCGAAGATGCTATGTTTGTGGCTATAAAAGGCGATAGAAATGACGGACACCGTTATTTGAATGAATTGAAAAGCAAGCAAATAAACCGTTTCTTAGTGTCTGAATTGCCGATTGATTGGGAAACGATGAACAGTCATTTTGTGGTGGTAAAAGATACGCTGAAAGCTTTGCAGAAATTGGCGGCTTACCATCGTTCCAAATTTTCGCACGAAGTGATAGGCATTACGGGAAGTAACGGAAAAACGATTGTAAAAGAATGGATTTATCAGGTTTTGAAAAATGATTTTTCGATATTGCGAAGTCCGAAAAGTTATAATTCGCAAGTTGGCGTTCCTTTGTCGGTGTTGTTATTGGAAGAAAATCACAACTTGGCGATTTTTGAAGCCGGAATTTCCAAAGAAGGAGAGATGATGAATTTAAAAAAAATCATTAATCCGACCATTGGAATTTTTACTACCATTGGCGATGCCCATCAAGAAAATTTTCCGGACTTAAAACGCAAGGTCGAAGAAAAATTGAAACTCTTTGTCGATACACAAACGATTATCTACAACAAAGATTACCAATTGATAGACCTGATGTTGCAATCGTCTCATTTTTTCGAAGACAAAAAATTACTGTCGTGGTCGAAGAAATTTCCTGCCGATTTGATGGTAGAACGCATCGCGAAAAAAAATCAAAAAAGCACCCTGAATCTCAATTTTGACGGCAAAAAGTTTCAGTTGATAATTCCCTTTGTCGATGATGCTTCTATTGAAAATGTAATGAATGTTTGCTTGTTGATGTTACATTTGGGATATAATGTATCTGATATTCAACAACGAATATCGCAGTTGTTTCCAATTGCTATGCGGTTGGAGATGAAACAAGCAATCAATCGCTCAGTGCTTATCAATGACTTTTATAATTCCGATATCAACTCGTTGGCCATTGCTTTGGACTTTATGATGCAGCAAACCAATTACGACAAAAAAACACTTATCTTATCCGATATTTTGCAGAGTGGAAAGAGTGAATATGTGTTGTATCAGGAAATAGCTAAGTTGCTGGAATTGAAAAAAGTTAATCGTCTGATAGCCATTGGCTCAACGATTTCAAAATTTGCCGATTTTTTTAATGTCGAAAAATATTTTTTCAATACAACCGATGATTTTATTGAACGCCTGCAACAATTTTCGTTCAACGATGAAGTGATATTACTGAAAGGTGCACGGTCGTTTGCTTTTGAACGCATTAGTGAATTGTTGCAACAAAAGTCTCATCAAACGGTGTTGCAAATAAACCTTTCGAAAATAATCCATAATTTGAATTTCTTTAAGTCCTTATTGAAACCGGAAACAAAAATAATGGCAATGGTAAAAGCATTTTCCTATGGAGCGGGAAATGCCGAAATAGCAATGTTGTTGCAATATCATAAAGTCGATTATTTGGGAGTTGCTTTTGCCGATGAGGGAATAATGTTACGGAAAGCAGGAGTCTATTTGCCCATTGTTGTGCTCAATCCGGAGCCGACGGCTTTCGACCAAATGATAGAGTATAACTTGGAGCCGGAAATTTATTCTTTTGAAACATTGGATTTGTTTTATCACAAACTTTTGGCACAACGCATCAATAGTTATCCTATTCATTTAAAGTTGAATACAGGAATGAACCGATTGGGATTTAATGCTGATGAAATAAATGATTTGGCAAACCAACTATCAAACCAAAAGGAAATTATTATCCGCTCTGTTTTTTCGCATCTGGCAGCTGCCGACGATGAGTCTTACGATGATTTCACTTTGTCGCAACTGAAACAATTTGACCAAATGAGCCGGACGATACAGAAAGTTTCAAAAACACCGGTTATTCGTCATATTTTGAATACCCACGGAATATTACGATTCTCTGATTATCAGTTCGATATGGTGCGTTTAGGAATAGGGTTGTATGGCGTAGCTTCGATACAACAAGATAAATTACAGTTTGCCAGTAAATTGAAAACCGTTGTTTCTCAAATAAAAGAAGTGTCGCCACCCGATACGGTAGGATATGGACGAAAAGGAGTGCTAACAAGAAAAAGTCGTATTGCAGTTATTCCTATCGGATATGCCCACGGATTCAACAGGCAATTGGGCAATGGCGTGGGAAGTGTCATCATCAAAGGTTACGAAGTGCCAACTGTCGGCAATATCAATATGGATATGGCAACCGTTGATATTACAGACTTTCCGGATATCAAAGTCGGTGATGAAGTCATTATTTTTGATGAAAACAGACCGGTGGAAATTTTGGCCAAAAAATTAAATACCATCTCTTATGAAATTCTCACTTCTATTTCTTCGCGCGTGCAACGCATTTACATACAAGAATAATATGAAACGAAGTGTGGTCATATTTTTGTTAAGTTTTTTCACAATGTCCTTATCGGCACAAGAAGTAGCATTGACAAAACACCATCTTTCGGCAGGTTACGGCACCGGAAATTTAAATCAAGGGATTTTGTTGTTTGTAAAAAATAATATTTCTATTCTCGATTATTCTGCCACAGGTCCTTATTTTATTGCCTATATGTATCGTTTCAATAAAAAAATAGCCATTGGTGGTCGCTATGCTTATGCTGCAAGTGAATTGAGCTATACCGATAAATCGCAACAAGTTTCACCCGGTGTTTATTATAACGCTTCATTTTCTTGGTATTCTTATAGTGCTTTGGTGCGGGCACAATTTTATTTTTATTCTGAAAATAATCTGGAATTGTATATGTCTAGTGGTTTTGGGATACGCTATGGCGAACAGCGTTATCAAGACAATTTGCCGAATAGCCAAGATAGTGTTATTCCGAATCCAATACCAATAGGATTTGATTTTACGCTCGGAGCAACCTATCATTTGACCGACTTTTTTAGTTTTTATACCGAAGTAGGTTTGGCAAAAGCAGTGGTGCAGGTAGGGGCTGTAATTTCATTCGGCTATGCTCGAAAAGATTAAAAAATATAAATGCCGAATTAAGAAATTCGTTGTTTTAATTTTTCTATATAACTTATTAGAGCAGAGGCTGTTTCGTTGTTTCCGTTCAAGTTGGTGAAGATGGTTATTGCTTGCGAATAATAGTGTTCTATGTCTGCTTTTACCATTTTATCTACACCCAAATCAACATATATCTTTTTTACGGCCTCAATGCGTTTTTCATCGGTTAGATTATCGTTGTCGAGAGTGGCTTTTTGTTGTTTGTCAGCCAATTTATAAGCATTTATAAGCAGAGCGGTTTTCTTATGTTCCAAAATGTCGCCACCTGTTTTTTTACCGAAAGTATCGACATTGCCGAAAGTATCGAGATAATCGTCTTGCAACTGAAAAGCAAGCCCAAGTTGGATACCGGCATCATAAATTTTTGTTTGTTGGTCTGTGGAAGCATCGGCAAGTAAAGCACCTGTTTTCAATGCTGCTGCCAATAATACGGCTGTCTTCAAACGAATCATTTCCAAATAATTTTTAATGGAAACATTGGTTTGTGTTTCAAAATCCATATCAAACTGTTGACCTTCGCAAACTTCCAAAGCTGTTTTGTTGAAAATTTTCAGAGCCGGAGCAATATATTTTTCGGGGAGTTTCAAAAATTGTTCATAAGCCAATATCATCATAGCATCACCGGAAAGAATGGCTGTATTTTCATTCCATTTTTTATGGACAGTAGGACGATTGCGACGAATATCGGCATTGTCCATAATGTCATCGTGCAATAAAGTGAAATTGTGGAAAATCTCAAACCCGATTGATGCTGTAACCGCCGACGATTCATTTTTCCCGTTGAACAGATGATGTGCCAACAAGACAAATAACGGACGGATGCGTTTTCCGCCTTCTTGCAAGACATACGATACAGGTTCATAAAGCGTGTGAGGTGTGCGATACAGGTCGAATGATTTTAATGATTTTTCTATAAGTTGCTGATAATGTGTAAATAAGTCCATA
>CAZSHT010000030.1:11952-14399 GCA_964606715.1 uncultured Bacteroidales bacterium | reverse complement strand
TCTATCTGATTATTGATGATTGGGGCAAAAGAGGTGAAGAGAATAGCCAAAATCCCATAAAAAATAAGCAGTGTAAGAAAAGCTTTTAGAACAATGGGGATATGCTGTCTAATCCATTTGTTTTTATTAAGAAGGCGAATAAATGATTTTCCTATTAGTGATAAAATGCCGGCAATAATAAGATAAATGACAATGGTTTTGAAGAACCAAAAAATAAATACCAAAATAATAATACCGATGAAAATCAGAATATTGCGTTTTGTAAAATCCATTCGTGGAAAAATTTCAATAAAAGTATACATTTTGTTTGAAAAAATAGTAATTTTGCGAAGCTTTTTCGAGATAGTTCTTTTGAAAATGACATTTTTGGACTCGTGGCTCAATTGGATAGAGCACCTGACTACGGATCAGGAGGTTGTGGGTTCGACTCCCGCCGAGTTCACTAGGCGAAGGGGGATTAGCTCAGTTGGCTAGAGCGTTTGACTGGCAGTCAAAAGGTCAGGGGTTCGACTCCCCTATTCTCCACAAAATTAAAGGGTTACAATGGTTATTGTAGCCCTTTTTTAGTTTCCCCAACGAAATCCTTCAACCGAGAAACCGGCAAAGTCGAGAAGACGAAAAGTAAATTGTTGCACAAGCTCTTCAATGTCCTTCGGGTGATGATAATAAGATGGATTTGCCGGAAAGATAATTCCGCCGGCAAGCGTGATGCGACGCATATTTTCGATATGTATAAGACTGAGAGGTGTTTCGCGTGTTACCAAAATAAGAGAACGGCGTTCTTTGAGAAAAACATCGGCTGTTCGAGAGATAAGGTCAGATGAAATGCCGTTGGCAATGCGTCCTAAAGTTCCCATAGAGCAGGGGACGATAATCATAGTATCGTAAACGCCGGAGCCGGAAGCAAACGGAGCCGAAAAATCATTGTTTTTATAAATCTGAAATGATGTAGAGAAAGGTGTTTGCAATTCATCTTCCCATATTTGATAAGCATTATCGGAAAGAATGACAGCTACTTTATCGATTTGTGATTGAATGGTTTCCAAATGCAACAAAAGCGTTTTGGCATAAATTGCACCGCTGGCACCACTAATAGCTATAACGATATTCTTTTTGTTTGGCATAATGCTGTCTATTGCAGATTGTAGTTTAATCCTATGGTAATATAATTGTTGTAAAGACCTCTGTTGAACCAATAGGTTTGCCCACCCGGAAAAGGACGAATCGGAGTGATGGAGTAGGAGAATAATGTGAAAATATCCCAAGTTTTATTTATTTTATATCCCAAACCTGCTGAATACGATATTTCATTTTTATTCAATGCAGGATAAGGGTCTCTCAACCCATAGCCGTCATTATCTTCTCCGGCAACAAAAAGATAGGCATAGCTGAGTCCTATTGTCAGAATATATTTTTTTTGCCAATAGTAATGAAATAAAACAGGAACTTCGGCATAATGCAAACGCAAAAGATAATAAGCCGAATAATATTTTGTGTCGACAAATTTGCTACCTTTTTGAATATAGCGTATGCCGATGGAGAATGTTTTATTTTCGTCTATACGATAGATACTGCTCAGGCTTATCGATTCGCCTAATTTGTTGTAACCGTCATAACTGTCGCCATCGACTTGTGAAAAAACAGCTGCCGTAGAAAATTGCAAAGAAAAACCTTTGTTTTGCGAAAATCCTATTTTGAAAAAGAAAAAACTAAAAAAAACAAATAAACTAATTTTCGACATCAGCAATATCGGCTTGGTATATTTCTAAATAATTGTCGGCAGAGGTATTATTATTGTAAACAAAAACAACGACATGGCAATGTTCCGGTTTGAAATTTGTTTTTAATGTCATTGTGTAGTTTACTTCTGAAGAATCACCTGCCGTAAAAGAGCCGGAAAGAGCTTTCCCCCAAGTGCTGTTGTCCAAAGAGCCACGCATCATATGCATGTGCACATATTTTTTGATGTCGCCGTTATTTGATTTTTGGGCAGCAATGATACTGTCTTCGGTGAGATAAGCGACAATGTAAAGGGAGTCATTACTTAAATTGCTAAGATAATTTACAGTGATACCGGTTGTCAATTTTCGGGACCCCGACTCATACGAGTTTTTTATTTTAAGATTAATACTTTGAGGTGTTTGTAGTAGTTCCGAGATAGCTGTTCCCCATTGATCTTTTGAAAGCAAATAACTGCCATCAATTTTTTTTCTGTTGACCATACCTACCGGAAGTCCTGCATCGGAACAGCCGAAAGCTGTATCGAGTTGTCCGCCTTCCGGTGTGCGAAAATCATTATTATAATCACTTCCTGAAATAGGGGCTGCAAAATTTCCAACATGAAAAGCAATAGGAATGATTTGCTCAGGGTAGGCCTCCATAAGTTGATGGAGCACTTCATGAGCATCCGGACAATTAACACACAAATGACCGGTATAATCTTCTAC